>NZ_JAQZSH010000028.1:0-291070 GCF_053902585.1 Longispora urticae | reverse complement strand
TGGGGGGGGGGGCGGGGGGAGTACCCCGCCCACCACCGTCGGTCAGCAGTGCGTGAGCCTCGGCTGCCAGGTACCGGGGCCGCCGGTCGTCAGGTACCAGTCGTTGACGTACGCGGGCCCGCTCGCCCGGTACAGCCCCATCCAGTACTTGTAGCTGGACTTGTCGGCCGCGCCGTCGCCGGTGGTCCAGCAGTCCACCTCGACCGTGTTCCCGTTGTACAGCCGGTAGAGCACCGGGGAACCGTAGTGCGGGGTGGTGCGGACGCCCAGGTAGGAGCCCGCGTTGATCCCGGTCACCTTGGCGCACAGCGACTGGCCGTCACTGGCCGGGAAGCCCGGGTCGATGTCCCGGCAGTAGCCGATCGCGTTGATCGCCAGACCGGAGGACGGTGCCGCCTGGGCGGCGGTCGGCGCGAGCGCGAGGCCCGCGCCGGCGAGCGCGGCGGCCACCGAGGCGGCGGTCCGCCGGGAACGGAGGATCGTCATCGGATCCCCTATTCCGCGCACAGGCCGACGCGGGAGGTGTACCCGGTGGACACCCAGCCGGACTTGCCGTGCTTGCCGCTGTAGACGTACCGGTAGCCCCCGGAGACGTTGTTGGGGTCCCCGGTCACGGTGTCGCCGACGTAGAACAGGCCGAGAACAGTCCCGGAGCCCGGCTGGGTCCAGAACCGGACGCCGTCGCCGGTGATCCGGTAGGTGCACACGGCGGTCACGGACTCGGCGCCGGCGGGCGCGGACGACCGCCCGGTGGACGCGGCGGCGGCCGGAGCGGCCCCGGCGAGTGCGAGGGCGGACACGGCCGCCGCGATCACCACGGTCTTGCGAATTCGTTGCACGTTCACGTCACTACTCCCCGAAATGAGTGCGGAAACTGTCCGGTCCACTGTCTACCGTGGCCGACGAAACGGGTACCTGTGACGTCGCAGGTTGACAACGCCACACTTATGGACAGGTCCACCGGTACCGGCCTAGGATCGGTGGCGAGAACGCCCTGCGACACAGGTGGGGGGCCTGGATGTCGGACGACCGCGCTGCGCCCCACACGGTGATCGTCCAGCCCGGCGAGGGCGGCCCGCCGCACCGGATCGCCCCCGGACAGCGGCTCACCTTCGGCCGCGGCGCCCCCGGACGGACCCCGGACATCGTGCTGGCCAACCCGGCGGTGTCCCGGCTCGGCGGCGAGGTCGTGGCCTGCGAGGACTACTGGCGGGTCAGCAACCTCAGCGCCGACACCGGCTACGTGGTCGAGAACCTCGAAGGCGCCGGCGAGTACGTGCGGGTGCCGCCCCGCCGGCTCGGCGTCCCCGTCCCGTTCGAACTCAGCCGGCTCGTCCTGCCCGGTGTCGACGGCCGCGCCGACCTGAAAGTGTTCGCCCCCGGCCACGCGTTCGCCGACCTGCCGCCGCCCGGGGTGGCCGGCGAGCCGACGGTGAGCGCGTTCGCCCTCGACGAGACGGCCCGCTACTTCCAGGTCCTCACGGCCCTGTGCGAACCCCGGCTGCGGGACCCGTCGGCGACCCGGATCCCCGGCTCCGAACAGATCGCCCACCGCCTGGGCCTCGGCGCCAGTGCCGTCGCGTTCCACATCGGCTACCTGGCCGACCACAAACTGCGGCTGCGCGACCGGGGCGACACCGGACGGGAGGCCCTCGTCGCGCTGACCCTGCGGTTCGGCCTCGTCCGCGAGGAGCACCTGGCGCTGCTGCCCCCGGGAGCACCGTGACCGCCGGCTGGGCCGTGCCGGTACCCGTCGGGTTCGAGGTCGACGGCCACCGGGTGACCGCCCCGCTGGGCACCGGAGCCTGGGGCAGCGTGTACGCCGCCGAACCGGTCGACCCGGCCGTACCCGCCGACGGGGTCGCTCTGAAGTTCCTGCCCGCCGGGGCGCTGAGCCCCGCCCAGCACGCGCAACTGGCCGAGGTCGTCGCCCGGGAACGCCGCTACGCGACCCGGCTGCGGCACCCCCGGCTGATCCGGACCCGGGCCCTGGCCACCGCCCGCGACCCCGGCGGCCCCCTCGACGGCGCCCCGGTGCTCGTCATGGACCGCGCCCGCACCAGCCTCGCGGAACTCCTCGCCGCCGCCGAGCCGGGCGCACCCCTCCCGGACGCCGGCCGGTTGCTGGCCGAGATCTGCGAGGGGCTGGCCCACATGCACGGCCACGGCCTCGTGCACGGCGACCTCAAACCGTCCAATGTGCTGCTGGACGCCGACGGCGGGGTGCGGCTGTCCGACTTCGGGCTGACGGCCGAGCTGGAGGGTACGCACGCCTACGGCCCGCACGGCGGCACCCCCGACTACCTGCCGCCCGAGTGGTCCACCGCGCTCCTCGGCGCGCGCGGCGTCCCGACCCGCACCACCCGCGACATCTGGGCCTTCGGGATCCTGGCGCACCAGGTGCTGGCGGGCGGGCTGTTCCCGTTCCCGGGGCAGACGGGGCGGGCCCGGGCGGGCGCGGCCCTGGGGTACGCGGCCGGCGTCGACGGGCTGCGGCTGTGGCCGGGGATCCCGGCGCCGTGGCGGGCGCTGGTCGCCGACTGCCTGAGCCCGGACCACGCGCGCCGGTCCGCCTTTCCGGCGTCCGAGCTGCTGCGCCGGATCCGGGAGCTGGACGGCGGCGCGGGGACCGGGGGCTGGTTCCGGCGGCGGCGCGGCGTGTCGGGGGCTCCGCGCGGCGGGTCGTGGCGGCCCGGCCGGTCCTGGTCCGCGGCCCGGACCCGGAACCCCGCGACCCGACGCCCGGGAGTTCGGCGGCTCGTCCGGCCGGTGGTGGCCCTGCTGGCCGTGTGCGCCCTGCTCACCGGCCCGACCGGTGCGCCCGCACCGCCCCGCCACCTGGCGGTCGGCGACCTGCGGCCCGACGCGGACGTCCCCGCCGCCTACCGGGCGATGATCACCGAGGCGGCGCACCGCTGCCAGCACCCGGGCCTGGTCACCCCCGCGCTGGTGGCCGCGATCCTGTTCGTGGAGAGCGGCTTCGACCCGGACGCGCGCCGGCCCAACGGCGACGGCGGGCTGGCGATGTGGACGCCGGGCGTCTTCAACTCGTGGGCCGTCGGCGTGCGCGGACCCCAGCCGAGCATCTTCGACCCGGGCGACGCGATCGCGGTCCTGGGCCTGTACCTGTGCGGCATCGACGCCCGCTTCGCCCACCTTCCCGGCGACCACCGCCCCCTGCTCGCGGCGGCGTACGAGTACGGCAGCGGCTCCGTGCTCGCGGCCGGCGGGGTGCCGGAGAAGGCCCGCGCGTTCGTCGACCGGGTCCTGGCGGCCTACGACCGGTACGCGGTCCGCTGAGCGGGCACCGCGCCGGGTGCGGGGCCCCGTGGACGCGGACGGCTACGCGCTGTGACGTAAGCCATGAACGAAACTGTTTCGTTTCGATGGGGGCCGGGCTAGGCTACGTGCAGTACGGAACAGTTTCGTTTTCTTCGGGGAGGTCGACATGCCGGTGGACGCGGGCACGGCGCGACGCGGGCGACTGACCCCGGAGCGCGAGGCCGAGCTGTACGAGGCGGTGCTCGACCTGCTCTGCGAGGTCGGCTACGACGCCCTGACCATGGACGCGGTCGCGGCGCGCACCCACTCCAGCAAGGCCACCCTCTACCGCCAGTGGAAGGGCAAACCCGAACTGGTCGTCCACGCGCTCCGACACGACAAACCGGGCGGGGACGTCGCCGCCATCGACACCGGCACGCTGCGGGGCGACCTGCACGCGCTCGTCGACGCCGTGTCCCCCCGCCGGATGGAGCGGGAGAACGCGCTGCGCAGGGCCATGGCGCACGCCGTACACACGAATCCGGACCTCTGTGAGGCCCTCCGCGAACTTCTCGTCGAACCGGCCGTAGCGGGCGTCGAGGTGCTCCTGCACCGGGCGGTCGGCCGGGGCGAGATCCGCGCGGACATCCCGGCACTGCCCTTCGTCGCCCACGCCCTGTTCGGGGCGGTCCTGTCCTGGGAGATCATCGAGAACCGCCCGATGACCCCCGACTTCCTCGGTACGTACCTCGACGCGGTGGTTCTGCCCTCGCTCGGACTCTGACCTAAAACCCACCAGCCCGATCCACCCGGTAGACGCATGTCGTCGGGCAGGTGCCGCACGCCCGTTTCCGCCCTTCGACCTGATCGGAAGTACCTTCAGTGGCCACTTTCCTGTACCGACTCGGGCGGTTCGCCTTCCGGCGGCGCGGCCTCGTCGCCCTGATCTGGGTGGCGCTCGTCGCGCTCGCCGGATTCGGCGCGGCGACCGCCGCCCCCGCCGCGTCGAGCTCCTTCTCCATCCCCGGCACCGAGGCCCAGAAGGCCTTCGACCTGCTCGACCAGCGCTTCCCCGGCGGCAACGCGGACGGGGCCACCGCCCGGGTCGTCCTCAAGGCGCCGGCCGGCCAGAAGGTCACCGAACCGGCCGCCCGCGCCCAGGTCGACAAGATCGTCGCGGACCTGAAGGCGGGCTCCGACCAGATCTCCTCCGTCGTCGACCCGTACGCCGCGCACGCGGTGAGCAGGGACGACGAGTCGACCGCGTACGTGTCGGTCACCTACAAGGTCAGCGGGATGGAACTGACCGACGAGTCCCGCGAGGCCCTCACCACCGTCGGCAAGGCCGCGCAGGACGCCGGCTTCACCGTGGAGATCGGCGGCAACGCGCTCCAGGCGATGCCCGAACAGGGCGTCGGCGAACTCATCGGCGTCGCCATCGCCGCGCTCGTCCTGATGATCACCTTCGGCTCGCTGGTCGCCGCCGGACTGCCGCTGCTGACCGCCATCATGGGCGTCGCCGTCGGCATCTCCTCGATCACCGCCCTGGCCAACGTCCTGGACCTCGGCACCACCACCTCCACCCTGGCGATGATGATCGGCCTCGCGGTCGGCATCGACTACGCCCTGTTCATCGTCTCCCGGTACCGCACCGAACTCGCCCAGGGCCGCGAACCCGAGGACGCCGCCGGCCGGGCCCTCGGCACCGCGGGTTCCGCCGTGGTCTTCGCCGGCCTGACCGTGGTCATCGCCCTCGTCGGCCTGGCCGTCGTCAACATCCCGATGCTCACCAAGATGGGCGCGGCCGCCGCCGGTACCGTCGTCATCGCCGTCCTGATCGCCCTCACCCTGATCCCGGCCCTCCTCGGCTTCGCCGGCCGCAAGGTCATGGGCCGCAAGGCCCGGGCCGCCGTCGCCGAGGGCGCGGAGGAGAAGGAGAACGGCGGCAGTCGCTGGGCCCGGTTCGTGGTCCGCCGCCCGCTCCTGGTCCTGCTCGTCGCCGTCTTCGGACTCGGCGCGCTCGCCATCCCGGCCGCATCCCTGCAGATGGGCCTGCCCGACGACGGTTCCCAGCCGACGTCGACCACCCAGCGCAAGGCGTACGACCTGCTCTCCGACGGCTTCGGACCCGGCTTCAACGGCCCGCTGCTCCTCGTTGTGGACGCCGCCGGCAGTACGGACCCCAAGAGCGCCGTCGACAAGGTGTCCCAGCGCATCGAAGCGCTGCCGGACGTGAAGACCGTCGCCCCGGCCACCTTCAACAAGGACAACGACACCGCGATGATCACGGTCATCCCGTCGTCGAAGCCCTCGTCGGTGGAGACCGAGAACCTCGTGCACGCCATCCGCGACCTCGCGCCCGAGCTCAAGGGCGCCACCGGGGCCAGCGTGCTCGTCACCGGCTCCACCGCGATGAACGTGGACTTCTCGCAGAAGATGAACGACGCGCTGCTCCCGTACCTCGCGCTCGTCGTCGGGCTCGCGTTCCTGCTGCTGATGCTGGTGTTCCGCTCCATCCTCGTACCCCTCAAGGCCGCTCTGGGTTTCCTGCTCTCCGTCGTCGCCGCCCTCGGCGCGGTCGTCGCGGTCTTCCAGTGGGGCTGGCTCGCCGACATCATCGGCGTCGAACAGACCGGCCCGATCATGAGCATGATGCCGATCTTCATGATCGGAGTGGTGTTCGGCCTGGCCATGGACTACGAGGTCTTCCTCGTCACCCGGATGCGCGAGGCCTACATCCACGGCGAGACCCCGCAACAGGCCATCGTGACCGGCTTCCGACACGGCGCCCGGGTCGTCGCGGCCGCCGCCGTGATCATGATCGCGGTGTTCTCCGGATTCATCGGGTCCAGCGAGTCGATGGTGAAGATGATCGGCTTCGGGCTCGCGGCGGCCGTGCTGTTCGACGCGTTCGTCGTGCGGATGGCGATCGTGCCGGCGGTGCTGGCACTGCTGGGGCGGTCCGCCTGGTGGTTGCCGCGGTGGCTGGATCGGGTGTTGCCGAATGTGGATGTGGAGGGGGAGCGGTTGCAGCAGCGGTTGGCGGCTGAGGCGGATGCGGCACGTGAACCGGTGAGCGTCTGAATCTGACCCACGGATCAGAAGGTCTGGTTCCTCTGGGGGTACCTGGTACCTGGGCTCCTTCCTCCGTACGGAGGGTGGGGCCCAGGTCGGTTCTTTCGAGGTACTGAAGTCGCCGGCGCGAGGTCCTCCTCGGTGAGGAGAGGAGCGCTCCGCAGCCAGGTCTGGGAGGATCGCACGGGCCAGTGGAGGATCTGACGGTGTGTGCGAACCCTGGTTGAGGCTCGGTGGATCGCGTGTCGCCTCGGATGGCTTGATGGCCCGACTGCCGGTCGCATGGTGGCGTCAGCTGGCATCGGGGGCGTTGAGGCTGTCGACATCCGCGCTGGTGCGGAGAGCAGGCGTCGACGGTGACGGTGAGCACGGGGTGTTCAGGGCCATTCACGCTGACGCGGGGGTGGTGGAAACGGCGAGGGCGGGCCAGCTGGTCGCGTGCTCGTCGGAGATCAACGTGATTCTCTGTCCGGCTCAAGGCGGCTAGACAGTGTCTCCGCGTGCGCACGACGAGTCTGCGGCCGGCTGCGCACGACGGCTCCCGCCGCAGGTGTCTGGTCCCGAGCGAGCCCGGGAATCAGGAGAGCGGGACGACTCCCGTTCTTGCCCGAGGCGATCTCGGGCCGCACCGCCGGTAGGGGGATGACGCGACCGTCGACATGGAGTTCGGCACGATCGCCTCCGCTCACCGTGCCGGTCAAGCTCCCGATCACCGCGACGCCACGCCCAGGGATGTAGCACGCATTCTCTACCACAAGTTCCCACACGCGCCCCATTGTGTACGCTTGCCGCGGAGGTGCGGATCGGTGAGCGAACACCTGGGCGACGCAGTTCGAAAGCGGTGCTTGAGGCTGGCACGGAAGTTGCGTTTCCGCAGGTCAAAACCTGCCGGGTCATCCTGGGCCCACATCCTGAGGATCAGGAGGTCAGGGGTTCGAGTCCCATGGGCGTACACAGATTGACCTCCGGCCGGAGGGGGGAGGGCCCAGGTCGGCCGGGCGCCAATCCCGCAGCCTCAGCCTCGACCGCCGGAGGTGCGCAGCGCGGTGCCCGTCTGGCCAAGATCAATCAGGGGGTAGCCTCAGGGGCATGGCCGAACTGCGTACCGAACGTCTCCTGATCCGCCCCTGGCGGGAATCCGACATCGCCCCGTGGGCGGCGATGAACGCCGACCCCGAGGTCCGTGAGCACTTCATGGGGCTGCAGACCGCCGAGCGCAGCGCCGAGCAGGTCGCGCTGTTCCAGGGCGAGGTCGCCGAGCGCGGCTGGGGCTGGTGGGCGTTGGAGGTCGCGGCGACGGGGGAGTTCGTGGGTATGGCCGGGCTGGACCCGGTCGAGGAGGAGATGCCGGTCAGCGGTGTCGAGATCGGCTGGCGGCTGGCGCGCCCCGCGTGGGGCCACGGCTACGCGACCGAGGCCGCCCGCGGGGTGGCCGACTTCGGTTTCACCGAGCTGGGGTTGCCGGAGATCCTGGCCCTGACCACCGCGACGAACGTGCGGTCCCAGGCGGTGATGCGCCGGCTGGGCATGACCCACGACCCGGCCGAGGACTTCGAGGACATGACGGTACCGGCCGGGCCGCTGCGTCCCACGGTGGTCTACCGGCTGCCACATCCCTGACCGTCGCCGGAGAGCGGGTTGCCGGCCACAGCCTGCGCCCGGTGCGCCCCACGACAGTCCCGCCCCCAGCCCGAACGGCCGGCTGACGCGGCCTGAGCGGGGAACACGCGGGCGACTGGTTTCAAACAGGGGCCGCGACGAGGGAAGGGCCGCCGCCTCCCGAGGCTGGAGGCGGCGCGGCTGTGGGCTGTCGACCCGACCCGGCCGGGGCACCCCCGCAGGCCGGGGCCGTGGAGGGTGTCGTGCCCGACGCCGTCAGCCGGCATGATGGGACCCGTGGAACCGAACCCGGGCGTCATCGAACAGTTCGCGTCCGTGGTCGAGCAGCTGTGGCGGCAGTTCGCGGGCGGGGAGAACGCGCGACTGCGCGACACGGGCGTGGTCCACGCGGTCGGCCCGGTCCGACTCCTGGGGGAACTGGTTGTCCCCGGAGCGCGGTGCCACACCGGTGTCGCCGGCGGGGAGCTCGGCGCGATCACGCCCACGTGGGACGCGGTGACGTGTCGGACGTGTATCGAGATGGCCCGCCTGCGTGGCGAGGCTCCGGGCCCGGACGGCGCCTTGCAACTCGTGCTGTTCGACCTGCCCGACGACAAGAGTCGGTAGTACCCGGGACTGCTTGGTGAGGGGAAGTCCCCGACTGGGTCGCCCCAGTGCCCCGTCCGGACCCGCTGGGGGATGGTGTGCCCGCCCGACGGGCCGCAGCCCACCCGGGCACGAGGCCGCCGCGGCGTCAGGGCGCGAACCGCCAACCAGAGGGAACCCTCCTAGGTACTCCTTGGCCTGGACCCGCCCGGCGACCTGGCTCCGGCGGAAACCTCGCCGTGGCACGTCCTCTTCGACCCCTGTCGGCTGACGTCCGCGGCCCGTCGGAAACCACCCTGTCCATGCCGGCCGCGAGCGCTGCGGAACCGGCACGTCGTGACCGGGCGCCCGCCTCCGAGCCGGACGGCTGGCGGTCCGGTTGCCGATCAACCGGAACATCCGCCCCTCGGTACGGACGCCGTGCGGGTCCCCGTGTCGGACAACATCGACACCAAGGGGTGCAAGCCGCCTGACAAGGGTTCAATGAGATACTCCTCACATACTTCGGGTCGGTGCGAAACTGGCCCAAGTCCTACGCTCAGAGACAACAGCCCGCTCGATCTGACCGGACTCCTTCTAGGACAGCTGCCGATGAGCCCATGGAAAGTCGGCCGCGTCGTGGAAGCCGCTCCGGTGGCCTCCATATCGAACACCAACGCCCCACCCCTCGGTCACACCACACGATCAAACAATTGTGTGGAACAGCTCAGTACCCTCGACGGGCCACCACGCGGGACGTAGCTCCCCTGGGGCCGAAGCGAACACAGTCGCCACTCCTCGATGTTTGGCGCCGTCGCACCAGAACGAGCTCCACGACGTGAACGCGCACCGACCTCGAATGGGCGATGGTCTGTCGCGGCGACATGACTCGGCATTTTCTCTCACAGCACCGTGTGTTGCTCAGTGCTGTCTATCTCATCCCTCGAGGAAGGATCGCGGATGTCCGACGAAATGGTCCTCCGAGCCCAACGTTTCATCAACACCACGTACGCCAACGGCGCCACCCTCGGCATTCCCAGGCTGGAGGAGAACGGCCAGACGAGTTGGGACACGATGTACGCCCTGACCAGGGCGCTCCAACATGAACTGGGTATCACCTCCCTGTCGAACACGTTCGGCCCGACCACCCTCTCCACACTCCGGACCAAGTATCCGAGCCTGAACGCGGCGACAGTTCCATCATGGATCTTCTGCTGCATTCTCCAGTCCGCCCTCTACTGCAAGGGCTACGACGGCGGTGGCATCGAGGGAATCTACGACTCCCGCACCGAGGCCGCTGTCGCCAAGCTGAAGCTGGAAATGGGGGTCGACGGCGCGTTCCCGGGCAGCTCCCTCGAACCCAAGGTGGTCAAGGCGCTGTTCAACATGGACGCGTACGTCACCGTCAACAACGGCTCCAACGTCGTCCGTTCCATTCAGCGGTGGTTGAACGGCCGATACGTCAACCGGAGCGACTTCTTCATCATCCCGAGCGACGGCCACAACTCCCGCGATGTCGCGAAGTCGATGCTGCTGGCGGTCCAGTACGAACTGGGGATGGCGGACGGCACGGCGAACGGCGTGTTCGGGCCCGGCACCCAGGCGGGCCTGAGGTCCCACCCGGTCGCGGTCGGGGCCACGGGCACGTGGGCGCAGCTGTTCACGGCGGCGATGACGCTCAACGGGCGCACCGTGCCGTTCGGCAACTTCACCGCCGAGGTGCAGGCCGCGGTCCGGGACTTCCAGTCGTTCGCGGCGCTTCCGGTCAACGGGACCGGTGACTTCCAGACCTGGGCGTCGCTGCTCGTCTGCTACGGCGACCAGACCCGTCGGGGCGCGGCGTGCGACGGCGTCACGAAGATCACGCCGGCGCGCGCGCAGGCACTGAAGGCCGCCGGCTACAACTACATCGGTCGGTACCTCTACAACCCGTCCAGCACGAGCCTGCCGGAGAAGCAGATCCAGCCGGGCGAGCTCAGCACGATCAAGCAGTACGGGCTGCGCTGCTTCCCGATCTACCAGACGTGGTCCCGGTCGGCGGACTACTTCCACTACTCCCAGGGTTGCGTCGACGCGTCCAACGCCATCGAATGGGCGAAGATCCACGGATTCAAGCCGGGATCGATCATCTACTTCGCCGTGGACTACGACGCGATGGACAGCGAGGTCACCTCCTACATCCTCCCGCACTTCCAGGGCATCTACCGCACCATCGGCGAGCTCTCCGCCTACGGCATCGGCATCTACGGTCCCCGCAACGTGTGCCAACGCGTCTCCGAGGCGGGATACGCGGCCGCCTCGTTCGTCTCCGACATGTCCTCCGGGTTCTCCGGAAACCTCGGCTACCCGCTGCCGACGAACTGGGCGTTCGACCAGATCGCCACGGTCACGGTCGGGTCGGGCGACGGGCAGATCGAGATCGACAACAACATCGCCTCCGGGCGTGACACCGGCCAGGGCGACTTCAACCCCGGAGTACCCAACACGGACGATCTGGATGTGGACTTCAAGAAGGCCACCTACCAGGCGGCACTGCTGGCGGACGTCAAGACCTACCTCACCTCGATCGGCGTTCCGGAGACCGGCGGCGAGGGCTGGACGGCCGACGGCGACTGGGTCACCTACGACGTGGTCAGCACGACACAGGCGTTCAACCATGTCATGGACGCCGATTGGCTGTTTACGAACCTGGCCCGGCAACTGAGGATTCGCAAGGCACTTATCCAGGCGCCGGTGATGTGGGAGTTGCGCAAACTGAACCCGCTCGACGCTCTCGCCGACATCGCCGTGCGGAACGGGCTGAAGGACGACTGCAGCACCGGCTGGGGACAGATCTTCGCGTGGGTGGCCATAGAGGCCCGCAACTACTGCATCCAGCAGGGCATAATCAACGGCATGCCGTTGAGCAGCAGCGACAGGCGTGCCGTGTGGGATCTGCTCCAGGACCCGCACTACAACATTCCGACGGCCGCCTATCTGACGATCTACAACGCGCATCAGCTCGGAATTCCGCGACCGTCGCTCACCACCGGCCAGGCGGACAGTCAGGCGCTGCTGGCGCGGTACAACGGCACAGGTGACAGCGCGCAGCAGTACGGCCGGGAACTGATCGGTCTGTACAACGTGCTGGAGAACTACAACAGACTCAGTCGGGCCCAATAGGTCGGAGATCCAGCGTGGACAAAGGGCGTACGTGGAAACTGCCTGTACCCGTCGGGGTGAATATTCTGCTGGGAGTGCCGGCGATCGTGCCGCTGTTCCTGGCGCAGTACATCCTGGTGAATGGTCCGCTGGCGGACCTGGGGTGGACGACGCGGGATCCGAATGAGGACGACGGGATGCTTTTGTGGCTCGTCATCGCCGCGCCCGTGTTCCTCGCGTTCGGCCTGGTGTGGGGACTGGTCAATCTGTGGATGCGCCGCAGGACGCCCGTCCCGGCGTTCGCGTACTGGCTCGCGTGCGCAGCCGCCTGTCTCGCGCCGTACGTCGTGAGTTTCTCTCTGTTCTGACTAATTCGGGAAGGGATACAGGAATCATGGGTCTCCAGATAACTCGGCGAACCGTCCTCAGAACCGCCGCGCTCACCGGCGCGGCCACTGCCGCCGGCGCAGTCCTGCCCACCGCATCCGCGTCGGCCGCCGTTCCCGGTGCGCAGCGCCCGGCGACCTCGGCGAACGGGTGGACCATCCAGACGAACGCGGACGGCGATTCACAGGTGTGGACCCGGTCGGTGGCCGGGGCGGGGCTCAGGGTCGCGGTGTGGATCGGGGACGTCGAGGCGATCCTGCTGCACGTCGTGCGCCGGTTCCACTACGAGATCGAGCGGATCCAGCCGGTGGACCTGGCCGGGTGGTCCGCGATCGGCGGGCTCCGCAAGGGCCTTCCGGAGTCCAACCTCGCTTCGGGTACCGCGGTGCGCGTCCGGCAGGGCTCCCGCGCCAGGGGCGGGTTCTTCCCGCTGCAGGAACTGGTGCTGAGGGACGTCCTCGCCGACTGCGACGGTGTCGTGCGGTGGGGCGGCGACGACCGCGAGGTGGACGAGTCGCTGTTCTACGTCGCCGTCGGTCCGCGCGACCATCGGGTGCGCGCGGTCGCCGACCGGCTCCGAGGGTGGGAGGCGACACCCGGTGCGGGTGCCGGCGTGGCGGTGGACGTTCTGGCCCCGTCCCGGCGTGGTCGGGCCGAGGGCCTGGCTCGCCTGCAACGTCCGGCCTGAGCGCGCGGGCACCCACGGCCCGGCCGGAGTCGGGCGGGGCCCGGGGACTCGGTACGGAAACAGAGTTCGGGTAGGGGTTCCGGTCGCGGTCCGGCGAGGTCCGCGAACAGCACCCTCGTGAACACATTCGGTCAAGTGGCAGGGACGTGAGGGAGTGTGTCAACGCTCCCAGGTTCGTCATGCCCACACATCAAAGGAGTCTCGTTGAACTTCAGAACAAGGGCGTTCGCCGTGCTTGCGAGCACCACCGTGGCACTGGGTCTGGTATCGGTCGTCGCGCCCACCGCGGCACAGGCCAGCTACTGGTGCTCCTCCGGCTCCTTCTGCTGGTACTCGCGCGTGAGCGGTGGCGGGGAGCGCGCCACGATCGAGCAGTACACCTCCGACTGGATCCGGATGCCCAGCCTGGTCGACCTGAGCGAGTCCAGCGACAACGAGCAGACCTACCCGGCGGGGCAGTGCAAGGCGTCCGTCTACCTGTCGGACACCTACTACAACCGTCGGTGGACCTTCTACGCGGGCGACTACCAGGGGCAGGTGACCAGTACCTTCAACTCCGTACTGGTCTATGACACCGGAACCGGTACCTACTACCACCGGGGCAGCAACAACACGTTCAACGACATCAGCAACTCCTGCTCCTTCCGGCCGTAGAACCGGCTGAGTAGGGACGAACGCTGCCCGGATGGTGCGCGGGGCGGTCGCGGCGCGTGGAAACCGCGTCCGCCCCGCGCATCCCGGATGCGAGCCGCGTTCCGGCGACAAGACCCTAGGAGAAGACCATGAAACGCCGACTCGCAGCGGTGGCCGTCTGCTCGCTCGTCGTAGCGCTGGCCGCGGGATGCGGTTCGGGTGCCCCGGACCCCCGGGCGGCAGGGGCGGACAAGCGCGCCACCTTCAGCCCGCTGCCGGGAGGCGAGCCGAAGCTCGATCCGGCGATCGTGGCCAGTGCCGACCCCCGAGCCGCCAGCTACCCTCTCCGGGCGCTCGCACCGTCCGCGACGACCCTCAAGGTGATCAAGCGGGCCGCGACCATCGCCCTGGACAGGTGCATGAGACAGTTCGGCTTCCCCGCCGATCCCTCCTCGGTCGACGCCGAGGAGACCGACACCTCCTGGCGGTACCGGTACGGCCTGTGGATCGAGGCGGAGGCCACGGAGTGGGGCTACCTGCCCCCCACTGGCGGTACACCAGGACAGCCCTCCGGTCTCAACATCGGCCCCTACACCAGCGGGGCGGCGTTGAGCGTGGTGGGCGGATCGGTCCAGACCTTCGAGGGCAGGCCGGTGCCCGCGGGCGGGTGCGCGGCGGAGGCTCAGCGTGCCGTGTACGGCACCACCGTGCTGCCGCACGACGACCTGCTCGGTCCCAGGCTGGACAAGGAGGCTCTCTCCCGGGCTCTGCAGGACAGCCGGGTCGTCAGCCTCACCGATCAGTGGCGGACCTGCATGCGGGACGCCGGCTTCTCCCACGCCGACCCGATGGCCCCCTTCAGCTTCTGGCTCAACAGGCGCGGGAGTGAGAAGACGCGGATGGTCGTCAGCGCCGAGGAGAAGACTGCCGCGCGAGCCGACGTGGCCTGCAAGAGGTCCACCGGGCTCCTCGGCACCACCATGGCCGCGGACATCGCGTACCAGCGGATACTCGTCGACAGGAACATCGAGGCTCTGCGGGCGGCGTCGACGATGTACGAGCCGTACCTGGGCCGGGCCAACGAGATCATCGCCCGCGGATGAACCCCGGTCCCGCCCCGCGACCGGCGGCGACACCGGCGGGACCGGTTCCCGTGGGTGGGCGACCACCCCCCCCGCCCGACCACGGGCACGTGATCTCCGGGTACCGCGATCCGCACCGGGAATGAGAGGATTGCTCCACTGTGGTGAAGGGGGCGACGGGTGAGCGGGGCTGGACGCGTACCCCTGGAGGCGGCTCTCGTCCGGGTCTGGAGCGGCGACACCTCGGTGGGCGCGGGCTTCCTCGCCGGACCCCGGCACATCCTCACCGCCGCGCACGTCGTCGCCGGCGCGGTGGGCGTCCCGCCCGAGGGCCCGGCCCCGACGGAGCACGTGCTGGTCGACTTCCCGCTGCTGGCCCCCGGTGTGCGGTGTGCGGCGGAGGTGGTGGCCTGGTCCCCGGTCGGCGCGGACCTCACCGGGGACGTCGCCGGACTGCGGCTGGTCGGGCCGCCGCCGGAGGGTGCCCGTCCGCTCGTGCTGACCCGGTACGGCGGCCTGAGCGACGACCAGCTGGTCATGGTCGGCTTCCCGCGCGGGCTGGAGATCGGCAGCTGGATCTACGGGCGGCCCGGCGGCCCCGTGGCCACCGGCTGGGTGGAGATCGAGAGCGACCCGGCGCGCGGGGCGACGATCGAGCGGGGCTTCTCCGGGGCGCCCGTCTGGCATCCCGGGCTCGACGCGGTGGTCGGCATGGTGGTGCGCAAGGTCGGGGGCGCGCCGCCGAAGATCGGGTACATGATCCCGGTCGGCGCGCTGCTGGCGGCGTGGCCGGAGGTCGAGCGGGTCATCGAGCGGGCCTCGCCGTTCCGGGCGCTGCGGCCGTTCACGGAACGCGACGCGGGGCTGTTCTTCGGCCGGGAGGACCAGGCGGAGCGGATCGTGCGGCGGGTCCGGGCGGGGACGGCGGCGATCTGCGTGACCGGGCCGACCGGGGTCGGCAAGTCCTCGCTGCTGGCGGCCGGGGTCCTGCCGGGTCTCCGCGCGGGCGCCGGGGCGGCGGGTGCGCCGCGGCCGGAGGCGGGCTCCGAGGTGGCCGTGGTGGTACTGCGACCGTCCGACGGGAGTACCCCGCTGCGAGCTCTCGCCTTCGCTCTCTGCCGGTTGACGGGTTCCGACCCGTTCGAGCGGCTCGCGGCCGGCGGCACCGCCGATGTCGTGGCGGAGATCCTCGACCGGCACCCGGCGGAGCGGCTGCTCGTCGCGGTCGACCAGTTCGAGGAGCTGTTCGGGTACCCGGCGGAGGAGCAGGCCGCGTTCACCGCCGCGCTCGGGTCGGCGCTGCGGCCGGGGTCCCGGTTCTCGGTGCTGGTCACCCTCGCCGACACCTTCCGGGGCGCCGCGTCGACGAGCCCTGCCGTCGCGGAACTGGCCGCGCGGTGGCTGCCCGTCACCCTCGGCGAGCTCACGACGACCGAACTGCGCCGGGCGGTCACGGGTCCGCTGGCCACGATCGGCACGGTCGACTACGAGGCCGGGCTGGTCGACCGGATCCTCGACGACGTGCAGAGCGCGCCGAGTTCGCTGCCGCTCCTCCAGTTCGCCCTGACCCAGCTGTGGGAGCGGCGACGGGGCGGCCTGCTCACCCACGAGGCGTTCGACGAGCTCGGGGGAGTGCGCGGGGCGCTCGCCGGCTACGCCGAGGACGTCTGGGCCGGCCTGGAGCCCGCCGCCCGGCTGGCCGCACGCCGGCTGCTGATCCAGCTGGTCAGGCCGCTGCCGGACGGCGACCTGTCCGTGCGGCGCACCGCCCGCCGCGACGAGTTGGACGAGAACCAGTGGACGATCGCCCAGCGGCTGGCGACCGGGCGGCTGCTCGTGCTGCGCAGCGCGCCGGAGGTCGGCGTGGAGCTCGCGCACGAGTCCCTGGTGACCGAGTGGGACCGGCTGCACGGCTACGCGAAGGAGTACCGGGAGTTCCGGCTCTGGCAGGAGAACCTCCGGCAGCGGATGGCGCAGTGGACGGCCGAGGAGCGCGCCGCCCGGCGGCTGCTGTCCCCGGTGGAGCTGCGCGACGCCCGGCGCTGGGAGGGCGGCCACGGCGAGGACCTCGGCGGGGCCGAACGCGACTTCCTCCAGCTGAGCCGGAACAGGAGACGCGTCCGGCGCGCCTGGTGGTCGTTCGCGCTGGTGGTGGCCCTGGTCGCCTCGGTGGTCACGTACGGGCACCTGCGCGGGCAGGTCGCGGAGAGCAGCGCGATCGAGCTGACGAGGAACGCCGCCCAGCTGCGCCTCTCCGGCGACCGGGACGGGTACGGCGCGCTGCAGTTGGCGCTCCGCGCGTTCCGTACCCATCCGGATGTGCCCTTCGTGGCCGGGTCCTTCGGCGAGGACTTCGAGGGGGTCGACACCCTGCTGCCCGGCCGGACCGTGCGCGACGGGGACCTGCCCCAGCAGGTCAGCGCCGACGGCCGGACCATGGTGCTCCTGGACGCCGCGAAGACGCCGCACGTCATGCTCTGGGACGTGCCGGGCCGACGGAGGCTGCACGCCGCCCCGCTGGCGGCGCTGTTCCACCCCCTGGACGCGGCCTCCCAGCCGGTGATCAGCCGCAGCGGTCGGTACATCGCCTTCGTGCAGTGGGTCGCCCCCGTGTTCGAACTCGGCCCCGTCGACGCCGAGGGGCTGCCGAAGCAGAACCCGAAGGACTTCCCCACCTGCAAGGTCCCCAGCGCGGTCACCGCCGTGACCTGCCTGGTCGTCTACGACCTGAGCCGCGGCCGGGTCGCCCTGGCCGCACCGCTGGGCGGCCTCTTCGCCCACATCAGGTCGATCAGCATCGACCAGGACGACCGGACGGTGGGTGTGATGGTCGCGGGCGACGTGGCGCTGTCCCCGAAGTCGTCCACCAACACCCTGGAGCGGTGGGACCTCGGCTCCGGACAGCGGCGGGAGCCGGTCGCGCTGCCGTGGCGGAGCTGGATCCACCGGCTGTGGCTGGTGCCCGGGGGCGCGTTCCTGGACGAGTGGCTGCCGAACGACGCCGGCACGGCCCCGGGGTCCGCCGCGCTCTCGTACGCGGACCTCGCCGGGGACGGGCCGCGCCGGGTGCCGCTCGCCGACCGGATCACCGGGGCCACGGCGAGCCTCGACGGCGGCACCGTCGCCGCCCGGGTGCCCCTCGCGGACGGCTTCGCCGAGGTGCGGACCTGGCGGACCGGCTCCCGCGCACCCGGCGGCCCGGTCACGGGGCTCTCCAAGGAGGAGAGCCGGGGCACCCTGGCGCTGAGCCCCGACGGTTCGGTGGTGCTCTCGGCGTGGCAACGGGGCGTGGGGGCGCTGGCGACGGCCACCGACATCCGCACGGTGGACATCGGCGGGGTCGCGGTGTCCAGCTGGAGTGCGGCCGGCGGCGCGAGAATCCCCGGAGAACCCCGATTCAGCGGGTACTGGTCCGGACTGCTCCCCCTGGGTGAGGGCCCGGACGCGCCGGTGCTCCTGCTCGGCGCCGGCATCGTCGGCGCGGTCCTGCCCGGCCCGGGCCTGCCGGCGCCGCTCCGGCGGCTCACCGCGGCCGAGAAGGACCCCCCGAAGCGTTCGGCGGAGTTCCGGGTCGACCGGCTGTGCGCCGTGATGGTGGAGCCGAACGAGGACGGCGCCGCCCGTAGGAAGAATGTGCCCTCCGGCGCCTATCAGGGCCCGGTGTGTCCGTGACGAGGAGTGGAATGTCAGAGTTGATGCGGTTCGAACTGGACGCCGTGGACGCGGTCCTGGTCGAGGTGGAGTCCGACGGGCCGGATATCTCCCCGGTCTCCCGTGCGGGGGACGTCATCCAGTCCGCCACCGGCTCCTTCGGCACCGCGCTCACCCAGGTCCGCAAGGCCGCGTCGGTGGCGCTGGCCACCTTCCGGGACATGGACGTGCGGCCCGACGAGGTGGAGGTCGAGTTCGGCGTGAAGTTCAACGCGCAGGCCGGGGCGGTGATCGCCAAGACCGGGGTCGACGGGCACCTGACCATCAAGTTGAAGTGGCAGCGCGAGGCGGGGGCGGAGGAGGCCCGTCGGTCCGGGCCGGCGTCACCGGCCTGACGAACGCGCCGGGCCCGGGGCGGGCGGCCGGACCCGCGCGGCGACCGGCCTGGAGAGTGGCGTCGGCCACCCGCTGGCAGCGAAGCCGGCCTCCCGGGTGTTGACCCGGGTGTGAGCGAACAACGTACGGTGCGGGTCGTCGTGATCGGGGCCGGTCAGGCCGGCCTGTCCGCGGCGTACCACCTGGGGCGCGCGGGTCTGCGGCCCTTCGACGACCTCGTGGTCCTCGACCGCAACCCCCGGCCGGGCGGCGCGTGGCAGCACCGCTGGGACACCCTCACCATGCACGACGTGCACGGCATCGCCAACCTGCCCGGCACCGCCGTCCCCGACGCCGCCGACCGGGACCGGGCCAACGACGTGATCCCGCACTACTTCGCCGGGTACGAGGCCGCGATGGCGCTCCCCGTGCTCCGCCCGGTCGGGGTCACCGCCGTCCGCGACGCCGACGGCACCCTGCTGGAGGTCGACACCGACGCCGGTACGTGGCTGACCAGGGCCGTGGTGAACGCGACGGGTACCTGGGACCAGCCGTTCGTCCCGTGGTACCCCGGGGTCGAGACGTTCCGGGGCCGGCAACTGCACACCGCCGGCTACCGCGGGCCCGCCGAGTTCGCGGGGCAGCACGTGATCGTGGTGGGCGGCGGACACTCCGCGGTGCAGCTCCTCGCCGAGATCTCCGCGTACGCCGACACCACCTGGGTCACCCGCCGGCCCCCGCTGTGGCGCACGGACGAGGAGTTCGGGCCGGAGCAGGGCCGGGCCGCCGTCGCCCTGGTCGCCGAACGGGTCGAGGCCGGGCTGCCGCCGCAGAGTGTCGTGAGCGTCACAGGGCTGCACCTGCGCGAACAGGAACGGGCCGCCGCGGCGCGCGGGGTGTACGACCGCCGGCCCATGTTCGAGGCCGTCACCCCCGACGGGGTCCGCTGGGCCGACGGGCGGGTCGAGCGCGCCGACGCGATCGTCTGGGCGACCGGGTTCCGGCCGGCCGTGGCGCACCTCGCGCCGCTGCGCCTGCGGGAGCCGTCCGGCGGGATCCGGCTGGACGGCACCCGGGCCGTCCGGGACCGCCGCGTGCACCTGGTCGGCTACGGGCCCTCGGCCAGCACCATCGGGGCCAACCGGGCGGGCCGGGCGGCGGCGCGGGAGATCCGCGCCCTGCTGGGCGAGCCCACCCCGGCTCTGACTTCCTGAAAACCATGCGCGGGGTACCGGCCCGAGCCACCTGACCGGTACCCGTCGGATCTGGCTCCGTTCCGTCCGGGACGCCCCCGTGGGCACCCCGGGCGGAACCGTCCCGCTACGGCATCGTCAGGCCGGGGGCCAGCGCGATCGCCTTCAGCTGGTCGAGGGTCAGCGGCGGCGTCGCCCGGGTCGCGTCGAACTCGGTCTTGGCCCCCTGGTGCTGGAGCACCCGGTTCCAGCTGACGTTCATGGCCCACGCGGTCACCACGCCGCCACCGGGCCGCACCACGAGCACCTCGAACTCCTTGCCGCCGTTGGCCCAGTGCAGCCCGTCACCGGCGGGGTCGTCGTACGTCATGGCCAGCACGGACTCGCCGTTCGGGCCGGTGGACTCGACGCAGCCGGTCCGGTACCGGTGGTCCCCGTACCCGGACACCTCCGAGCACCGGGTGGGGGCGTCCTCGCCCCGATCTAGGACGATCAGGAACCCGCCGGTACCGGCCGCGTCGGCGAGGTCACCGGACGCCGACGCGTCCTTCGTGCCACCGGTCATGAACGCGAGCGCGCCGTAGTCCGGGCCCTTCATCGACGTGCCGGTGATCTGGGTGCCGGGCGCCGCCGCGGCGACGGCCGCGCGCAGTACCGTCGTCAGCTGGTCGGCCTGGGCCTGGGTCATCGGCGTCCCGCTCGGCGGTGGCGGGGTCGGCATGTGGCCGTCGGGCCCGGCGGAGGTCAGGGGCGGCTCCTTGGGGGACCACGCCGGCCTGGGGGTGGCCGTGCCGGTCGGCTGGGTGGCGAAGGTCCCCTGCCCGGCCGGCGCCGGACCGCCGTCGACCAGCACCCCGACCCCGATGGTCCCCGCGAGGACCGCGACGGCGAGCCCGCCGGCGGCGCCCCAGACCCGCAACCGCTGGCCGCGCCGGCCCCGGACGATCAGTGCCTCGAGGTCGACCGCCGCCGGCGGCGGGGCGCCGATGGCGTCGTCGAACTGTTTCTGGTACACGACAATGCTCCTAGGTGGTTTCGAGCCGGCTGACCAGCGGACGCAGGGCGTCGAGCCCCCTCGAGGACTGGCTCTTCACCGTGCCCTCCGAACAGCCCAGCAGTTCGGCGGTCTGCGAGACCGACATCCCGCAGTAGAACCGGAGCACGAGGACGGCCCTCCTCCTCGGCGGCAGCTCACCGAGCAGCGCGAGCAGGTCCGTGTCCCCGGCGAGGTCGGCGTCGGTGACCGGCACCTCGGGCAGCTCGTCGGCGACCTGTTCGCGACGCCACGGCCGGCGCTGCTCGTCGATCCAGGCGTTGAGCAGGATCCGCCGGACGTACCCGTCGAGTCCCTCCATCCGCTCGGCGCGCCGCCAGTGCCGGTACAGCTTCAGCAGCGTGGTCGACACCAGGTCGTCAGCGGTGTGCCAGTCGCGACAGAGCAGGTACGCCACCCGGCGCAACTGGTCCATCCTGGCGACCACGTACTCGCGGTACGCGGCCTCCTCCGAACGCCTCATCAAGATCCCTCCGTCGGCTCCTGCCCAGAAGAACGGAACCCACCCGCGACGGGGTTGCCCGCCGGCCGGACTTTCCCGCCGACGCACCCGGCGCGGACGGCCGACGCACCCGGGGCGGACCGCCGACGCGCACGGCGAGGACATGCCGGCCCGCCCGGCGCGGACCCGTCAGCGCGCCCGGTCCGGGTCCGGCGGAGCCTGGAGATAGGCGAGGACGGCCAGTACCCGCCGGTTGTCGTCCTCCGACGGCAGCAGCCCCAGCTTCGCGAAGATGCTGTTCGTGTGTTTCCCGACGGCCTTCTCGGTGATCACCATGGCCGCCCCGATGGCCGCGTTGGACCGCCCCTGCGCCATGTGCCCGAGCACCTCCCGCTCCCGGGGGCTCAGCCGGCGCACCCCGACGTCGCGTTCCTGCCGGCCGAGCAGTTTGGACACCACCACCGGGTCGAGGGCCGTGCCGCCGGCCGCCACCCGGCGTACCGCGTCGAGGAACTCGCGGAAGTCGGACACCCGGTCCTTGAGCAGGTACCCGATGCCGCCCCGGGTGTCGGCCAGCAGTTCGCGGGCGTAGAGCTGCTCGACGTACTGGGACAGCACCATCACGGGCAGTCCCGGGATCCGTTCGCGGGCGGCGAGCGCCGCGCGCAGGCCCTCGTCGGTGAACGTGGGCGGCAGCCGGACGTCGACGACGGCCAGGTCGGGGCGGTGCCGCAGCAGGGCGCTCAGGAGTTCGGGGCCGTTGTCGACGGCGGCGACGACCTCGATGTCATGGGCTTCGAGGAGCCGGACGAGCCCCTCGCGCAGCAGGCCGAGGTCCTCCGCCAGTACCACTCGCATCGGGGTTTCCTCCGTGGTCATCGGGACTCCAGCCCGCAGGGCACGTCGATCGTGACCCGGGTCCCCGCGCAGGCCGGGCTGTCGACCCGCACCCGGCCGTCGAACACCTCGAGGCGGTCGGCGACCCCGCGCAGCCCGGAGCCCCGGTCCGCCGCCGTGCCGCCACGGCCGTCGTCGGTCACGGTCACGGTCAGTCGGCCGTCGGCGTGCGCGAGGTCGACCCGGGCGGAGCGGGCGCCGCTGTGTTTGACCACGTTGGCGAGGCACTCGGCGACCGCGAAGTAGACGGCCGGCTCCAGGGACTCGGGCACCGCGCCGGGCAGCCGGGCCCCGACGGTGACCGGCACGGCCAGGTCCAGGGCGAGCGCCTCGACGGCCCCGACGAGTCCCCGGTCGGCCAGCACCGGGGGCCGGATCTGCCGCATCACGGTGCGCAGGTCCTCCAGCGTCGCGCCGACACTGGCCCGGCTCTCGCCGAGCATCCGGATCGCGGCCTCGGGGTCGGTGCGGACCAGGTGTTCGGCGAGGCCCAGGCTGACACCCAGGGAGACGAGCCGGGCCTGGGCGCCGTCGTGCAGGTCCCGTTCGATCCGCTTGAGCTCGGCGTTCCGGCCGTCGACCACCACCCGCCGGGTCCGGACCAGCGTGTCCACCCGGCGGGTGAGTTCGACCTCCCGGTCGGGCGGGAGCCGGGACACCGCCCACGCGTGCGCGGTGAACGCCCCGCCGAGGACCACCAGCGCCCACACCGGCCAGAGGAAACCGCCGCCGGACAACCCCCAGATCACGAACTCGGCGGGTACGAGGACCCCGAACACCGCCGTGTGCACCGCCAGCCACCGGCGGGGCCCCGGGGGCGTGCGCCACGCGGAGTGCAGGGCGGCCCGGCCGGCGAGGGCGGCGGCGAGCCCGAACCAGACCCAGCGGGGCCAGAACTCGCCGCGCCCGGTGGTCAGCCACACGGCCGGGGCGGCGACGGCGGCCAGCACGGCGACACCGATCTCCCCACGGGTGACCCGCCACCGGGATCCGGTCACCTCGGCGCTCCCCGTCATGCCGCAGCCTCCCCGCTCGCCGGTGTCACACCCGGACCCGCGGCCCGTACGCCAGCCGCCGCAGCAGCGTCTCCGCCGGACCCTGGACACCCCGGACATCCAGCCGCCATGCTACGGCCACGGAGATCGACCACACCGCCACGGCGATCCCGGCGGCCACGAACGCGGTCCCGCCGTGCCGGCCCAGGTCCAGCGCCCACGGGGACAGCAGCGCCATCCACGCCACGGACTGGAACAGGTACCCGGACATCGAGCGCCGCCCGAGCGCCGAGACGGCCCGCACCCCGACCCCGGGGGTACCCGCCCGGCCGAACCGCAGCGCGAGCAGCCCGAAAAACGCGACGTACCCCGGCCCACCGAACTCGCCACTGACCGCGTGCACCAAGGCCATCAGCTCCACGGTGCCCGGTTCGACATCGACGAGCCCGGCCCCGACCAGCGCGTACGGCACCGCGCCCGCGACCGTGACCGCCAGACACCCGACGGCGACCCGGCGCAGCAGCGCCACGTGCACGGCGGCGTCCTCCAGCAGCCGGCGGCGCGCGGCCCACATGCCCAGCCACACGATGACGATCACCGGGATCACGGTCGCGGTGTGCGCGGGCCACTCCGCGAGCCGGTCCAGGAGGGACCGGCCGTACGTGGTGGCCGCCAGGGACGCGTTGGGCGTGTTGGTCAGGGTCGCGTGGCCGCCGGTGTCCCCGGCGAGCCGGACCGCCAGCAGGACGCCCAGGACCAGCGCGTAGCCGAGGGTCGCGCCCCACAGCCACAGGACCAGGCGGTGGAAGCGGTCGCCCCGGCGCAGCAGGAGCAGGGTGGCCAGGACGCCGATGACGCCGTACGCGCCGAGGAAGTCGCCGAAGTACAGAAGGGTGGCGTGCGCCAGCCCGAACGCGACGAGCCACGCGTTGCGGCGCAGCAGGACCGGGCGCGGGTCGGCCCCGGCGTCGGAGTGCCGCCGGGCGAGCTGGACGAGCCCGTAGCCGAACATGACGGCGAACACCGGGTACGCCCGGCTGTCGACGAACATGAGCAGGAACGCGTTGAGGAACCGGCCGGCGCCCGTCGGGGCGGGGTCGATCCCGGGCTGGCCGGCGAAGGCGACGTTCGCGCTGTTGGCGAGGGCGATGAACAGCAGCATCGCCCCGCGCGCCAGGTCCGGGGCGAGGGCGCGCCCGGCCCGCGCCGCCGGTACCCGGAGAGTCCGGGTCTGGGGTGTGTTTGTCATGCCCCAACCCTCGCGGCGCGCGGTCGCCGGTGACAGCGGCCTGGACACCCGGTGGGGGTGGGCCTAGCACCCCTGTTTCGGCCAGGACACCGGGCCGGGGCCCACGCGCGGCCGGGACCACCCGACCGCGCGCCTCAGGCCACCCGGCCGCGCGTGATAGGGCGCCCGGCCGTGCGCCGTCAGTGCTCCTCGGCCTCCTCCGGCAGGTCCCGGAGCCGCGCGACCGGCGACGGCAGCACCCAGAGGACACCGGCGACCGCCCCCACCGTGGCGATCCACAGTGTCGGCCGCACCCCCAGCGCCGCCCCCGCCGCGCCGCCCGCCAGCGCGCCGAGCGGCCGGATCCCGTAGTTGACGGTGCGCAGCGCGCCGGACACCCGGGCCCGGAGCGGATCGGGAATGGCCGAGGTCAGCACCGAGCCGGCGGTGATGTCGAGCATGATCACGCCCAGCCCGGACAGGAACTCGGCAGCGAGCAGCGCGCCCACCACGACCGGGGTCGGCCCGCCCGCGAGCGGCACCAGCACCAGCGGCGCGGGAAAGACCACCAGACCCAGCAGCACGGTACGGCCGATGCCGAGCCCCCGCGACACCCGCGTGGTGACCGCGGCCCCCAGCACGGCGCCGATCGAACCCGCCCCGATGACGGCCCCCAGCAGGCCGGGCGTCACGCCCAGTTCGGTGCTGACGTAGAGCAGGAACAGGGCGGTGAACATGTAGTTGAAGAAGTTCATGGTGGTCAGGCCGAGCAGGAGGGGCCGCAGCACCGGGGACCGGGCCAGGAACCGCAGCCCCTGGCCGATCCCGAGGCCCTCGTGGGTGGACGGCGGCGGTTCCGTCGGCCGGATCCGGAGCAGGAACACCGCCGAGACCAGGTACGACACCGCGTCGGCGAGCAGCGCCACCGGTGCGGTCAGGACCTGGACGAGGACCCCGCCGGCGCTGGGCCCGACCGCGTAGGACACCGCGCGGGTGCCGTGCAGGAGCGTGTTGGCCTCGACGTAGTCCGCACGGGGCACCAGGGACACGAACAGGGTGCTGTGCGAGACCTCGAAGACGACGGCCAGCGTGCCGGACAGGAACGCGACGACGTACAGCTGGGGGAGGGTGAGCACGTCGAGCAGGTACGCGGCCGGCACCGTGGCCAGCAGCGCCGCCCGGCCCAGGTCGGCGAGGACCATGAGCCGCCGCCGGTGCGGGTACCGGTCGATCCAGGCGCCGGCGAGCAGGGAGAACAGCAGGTTCGGCAGCAGGGCGGCGGCGGTCAGGTAGCCCATCTCCACCGGGCCGGCCCCGACGCCGAGCACGGCGACCAGCGGCAGGGCGAGGTAGGAGATCTGGTCGCCGACCAGGGAGACGGTCTGCGCCGACCAGTACCGGCGGAACGGGGTGTCCCGCAGCAGGCGCGGCGGCCAGCGGCGGACGGCGGGGGGCAGGGTGTCGGTCATGGGGGTGGCCGTTCTCGGGGGAGGGGCGGGTCAGTGGTCGCCGACGCGCGGGAAGCCGGCGGCGACCACCGAGACCGGCAGGGCCGCCGGGTCGTCGGCGTCGCGGGCGACGAGGGCGTCCACGTGCGCGTAGAACGTGTCCCACAGCTCGGTCAGGGAGCCGGGGGTGAGCCGGACGAGCAGGTCGCCGATCCCGGACGCCTCGACCCACTCGGGGGACAGGTCGTCGGCGTGCGCCTCGAAGTCCCGCACGGCGCGGATCAGGACCTCGACCTGGTGCCGGCGCATCACGCTGACCGCCTCGCGGCCCTCGCCGGAGGCGGCCATCGCGGTGTTGCTCCACGACGTGGTGGCGTGCACGGCGGCCCACCGGCGTTCGCGCTGGTCGGAGCTCGGTTCCCCGTCGGTGACGAAGCCGAACTTGGCCAGCTGGCGCAGGTGGTAGCTGGTGGAGCCGGTGTCGGTGTCGAACCGGCGGGCCAGTTCCGCGGAGGTGGCGGGGCCGTGCGCGCGCAGGGCCGCGAGGAGCTGGACGCGGAGCGGGTGGGAGAGCGCCCTGAGTTCGGCGGCGGCGGTGACCTGGCGGTCGCCCTGGTTGTCGGTGGCCATGCCCGTAGGCTAAACCACAGAACTTATTTTGCAAAACAAATTCTGCGATATCCGGGTACTGCCGCCCCGCGTCCCGGCGGGGGACCGCGCAACCACCGGGACGCGGACTCCGCCGGCTACCCGCGCAGCGCCTCCGGCAGCGGCTCGGCGTGCAGGACGTGCAACGCGCTGACGGCCCGGGTCAGCACCACGTACAGCCGGTGCAGGCCGCGGGGCTCGGCGGTGGCGATCCGCCCCGGCTCGGCCACGATCACGGCGTCGAACTCCAACCCCTTGGCCAGGCCCGCCGGCACGCACACCAGGCGCGCCGACTCCAACGCGTCCTCGTCCTCGCCCAGCAGCGCCGCGTCGAGCCCGGCGGCCCGCAGGTGCGCGCACAGACCGGCGATGTCGGCATCGGCCGCGATCAGGCCCACGGAACCCTCGTCGGTCAGCCGTTCCCGGCACGCCCTGAGCACCGCGTCGGACAGCTCCCCGGCCGTGGTCGGCGTGACCCGCAGCGCCCCGGCGGCGCGGCGCACGGAGACCGGCGAGGCCAGCCCGGGGGCGATGGTCGGCAGCAGCCGGGCGGCGTACCCGATGATCTGCTCCGGCACCCGGAAGCCCCGGTCCAGCACCTCCAGCCGGATGTCGGGCTTGCCGAGGTGCGCCAGCAGGGTCGGCCAGTCGTCGGCGGCCCACGCGCTCGTGCCCTGCGCGATGTCGCCGAGGACGGTCAGCGACCCGGTGACACACCGCCGGCCGAGCGCGCGGCACTGCATCGGGCTGAGGTCCTGGGCCTCGTCGACCATGACGTGGCTCAGGGACGGGGTGCGGTCGATGAGCCCGGCCAGCTCGTCGAGCAGGACCGCGTCGGCGGCCGACCACCTCGCGGACTTCGCGGACCGGTACGGCTTCGCCCACCGCAGCGCCGCCTGCTCCTCCCCGGTGAACAGCCCCTCGCCGGCCCCGGCCAGCCGCTCCGGATCCGACAGCACCCGGAACAGCACCTGCTCCGGGGTGAGCTTCGGCCACACCGCGTCGAGCAGCCCGCGGACCTGCTTCGAACGGGCCACGGCCGCCAGGTCCCGGTCGTCGGGGGAGGCGCCGCGCCGTTCCATCTGCTTCAGCACCAGGTTGGCCACGCGCTGGGCGAGCCCGTCCCGGCCGGGCCCGTACCGGGGGCCGCCGCGCTGGTCGGCCACGGTCCGCGCCAGGTCGTCGCGGGCGACCCGGTGCCGGGTGCCGCCGTGCACGTAGACGAGGTCCTCGGCGGGTTCCCCGATGTGCCCCCACAACGCGCGGCGGAGCACCTCGGCCATCCGGGCGTCGCCCTTGAGCCGGGCCGCCTCGACGGGGTCCGTACCGGTCACGGGCCGGTCGAGCAGCTCGTCGACCGTCTTCTGCTGGACGGAGACCTCGCCGAGCGCGGGCAGGACGTGCCGGATGTAGCCGAGGAACGACCGGTTCGGCCCGACCACGGTCACGCCGCCGGTCAGCCGACCCGGCTCGGTGTACAGCAGGTACGCCAGCCGGTGCAGCCCCACCGCCGTCTTCCCGGTGCCCGGCGCGCCCTGCACGCAGATGCTCTCGGACAGCGGTGCGCGGACCAGCTCGTCCTGTTCGGGCTGGATGGTGGCCACGATGTCGCGCATCGGCCCGGCCCGGGGGCGTTCGATCTCGGCGGTGAGCAGCGCGCTGGGTCCGCTCTCCGCGCCGGTGAGCGGCTCGTCCTCGTACGCGGTCAGCTCGGCGTCGTCGGAGAAGCCGTACCGGCGGCGCAGGCGGACCCCCTGCGGATCCTCCCGGGTCGCGCGGTAGAACGGCATCGACACCGGGGCGCGCCAGTCGACCACCAGCGGGGTGCCCTCGTCGTCGCGGACCCGGCGCCGGCCGACGTAGACCCGGTCCGCGTCGACCCCGGCGGCAGGATCGTGGTCGAGGACCGTACCGGGTTCGTAGTCGAGCCGGCCGAAGAACAGCGGCACGCCGGGCAGGTCCGCCAGGTCGTGGCCGCGCCGGGACCGGGCCATCCGGTACACCGTGTTGAACCAGACCTCGTCGGTGCCCGACGCGAACTCCGGCGTCTCCGTCGCGAGCACGTCCGCCCGCATCCGGCGCAGCGCAGCCCTGGCCGCCGCCAGGTACTCCTGTTCCGACCCGATCTCCGTCGTCCCGACCGACCGGGAGTTTCCACCCATGCTGACGCCCGTCCTTAGCTGTGGCAGAGAGGCGGCCCCGTCACCTCGGTTCCCGCCACCGGTACGCGGTCGGGCCGCTCCAGCGGGGGCCCGACGCCCGGGTTCGACCGACGTCACAATGTGGACCTGAGGGGCGGCCGGACCGGCCGCCAGGGGAAACGGCGACGCTACCAGGACGCGCGAAGACCCTCAACCCAATATGGACCCGGGCCGGGTACCGCCGGGATGCCTGGAGTTATCAACTAATATGTCCGTTTATGAGCGCGGTGGATGTGGGTGTGGTCGTGGGTTCCGTCCTCGCGGCGGTGCTGATGCTGGCGGCGATGACGCGGTGGTTCCCCGAGCGCTGGCGGGACGGCGGACTGGCGGCGGTCGACCAGTTCGCGGGCGTCAACAAGACGCTGTTCTCCTTCATCCTCGCGCTGTCGCTGGTCTCGGCGTCGGCGAGCCTCGCCCAGGCGGGCACCCAGGTCAACAACGAGGCCGCCAGTCTGACCAACTTCTACTGGGCGACCCGCCCGCTGGCCCCCGAACCCCGCGAGCGGCTGCGCACCCTGACCAGGGAGTACACCGCGGCCGTCGTCGACGAGGAGTGGCCCGAGATGGCCGAGGGCCGGACCAGTCACCGGGCCCAGGAGCTCTACGACGAGATGCGCCGGGCGTTGCAGGACGCGGAGAAGAGCGGCTCGGGACGCCAGGACGAGTTCACCCGCGACGCGCTGGTGTCCCTGCGGGCCGTGGGGGACGCCCGCCGGGCCCGGACACTGTCGATCTCCCAGCAGATCCCGTCGTACCTGTGGATCGGCCTGATCGTCTCCGCGATCCTGGTGGTCGCCGCGGCGGCCTCCCAGGTGCCGAAACTGTCCGCGCCGGGGGTGGTGGGCATCGGGCTGCTGGCGCTGCTGCTGTCGTCGGTGCTGACCGTGCTGTCGGCGCTGAACCACCCGTTCGGCGGCGGGATCCAGGTCGAACCGGACTCCCTGAGATACGCCCTCGAACGGTTCGCCGTCATCTGAGGCCGGACCGGCCGCGCGGCTCCCGACCGTGCGCGCCGCCGCCGGGCCGCGCCCCGTGTCCGTGGCGCGTCGCGGCGGTGGCCGGCCGGTGGCGTACCCGTCTGGAACGTGTTCTGGTCTGTGGTTCTCCTGAAAATGTCGGGGGCCGGCGCTAGCCTGCAGAAGACGTCCCGCCCGCGATCTAGGAGGACCCCTGTGGCCACCCGACTCAATCCCTACATCAGCTTCAACGGCGAGGCCCGCGAGGCCATGGAGTTCTACAAGTCGGTCTTCGGCGGCACCCTCACGGTGAACACGTTCGGGGAGTCCGGCGCGCCCGAGGGGCCGGGGGCCGACAAGATCATGCACGCGATGCTGGAGACCGACAGCGGCTACACGCTGATGGCCGCCGACACCCCGCCGGGCATGCCCTACAACCCCGGCGACAACATCTCGGTGAGCCTGAGCGGCGACGACGGCGACCAGCTCCGGGGCTACTGGGAGAAGCTCGCGGCCGCCGGCACCGTCGCCGTCCCGCTGGAGAAGCAGATGTGGGGCGACGAGTTCGGCATGTGCACCGACCAGTTCGGCATCACCTGGATGGTCAACATCGGCGCGCCGCGGAGCTGACAGCAATCGTCAACCCGGGGTTGACGATTGGTCGCCCGTCAACCTAGAGTTGACGCATGACCAATCCTCCCCGCGCGACCAGCCCTGTCCGACTCGACGACCTCATCGACGCCATCAAGAAGGTCCACACCGACGTCCTGGAGCAGCTCTCCGACGCCGTGATCGCCGCCGACCACCTCGGGGACGTCGCCGACCACCTGATCGGCCACTTCGTCGACCAGGCCCGGCGCTCCGGCGCGTCCTGGACCGACATCGGCCGCAGCATGGGCGTGAGCAAGCAGGCCGCCCAGAAGCGCTTCGTCGCCAAGGGTGAGGCGTCCGATCTCGACCCCAACCAGGGCTTCAGCCGGTTCACCGAGAGGGCCCGCAAGGTCGTGATGGCCTCGCAGGAGGCGGCCCGGTCCGCCGGCAACCCCGAGATCGGCCCCGCCCACCTGGTGCTCGGCTTCCTCGCGGACGCCGACTGCGTGGCCTCGAAGGCGGTCGTGGCCCTGGGCGTGCCGGTGGAGGCCGCCCGCCGGTCGGTGACCGCGACCCTCCCGCCGGCCGTCGAGGGCGTGGGCGAGCTGGTGCCGTTCGACGCGCACGCCCGCAAGGCACTGGAGCTGACGTTCCGCGAGGCCCTGCGGCTGGGGCACAACTACGTCGGCACCGAGCACATCCTGCTCGCCCTCCTGGAGGTCGAGGACGGCGCCGGACCGCTCACCGACCTCGGTGTCACGAAGGCCGCCGCCGAGGAGCAGGTCACGGCGATCGTGGCGGCCATCGTCGCGCAGCGCACCCAGGCCTGACGGCGGCGCACGCGCGGTGCGGGCGGCCACGGTCCCCGTCGCGCAGCGCGGCCGGGCCTGACGGCGGCGCACGCCGGTCGGCGGGAACGCGGTCCTCGTCGCGCGGCGCGGCCGAGCGTGACCGCACGGGTCTCCATCGCGGCGGCGGCCCGGATCGTTGCGCGGCGCGCCGGCGGGGCGGGTCCGCCGCCCGGCTGGCGGGGGATCCGGGGCGGCACGCCGGGGGCTGACCTCGGCGAATGCGGTGTGTCAGCGTTCGTGGCGAAATATGATCCCCCACATCATGAACGCAGAGAAGACAGACCTGAGAACCCGCGCCGAGGTGTACGCGCACCTGCAGGCCCTCATCGCCCGCGGCAACCACATCGTCGCCCTGGAGGACGCCGCCCGGATCGCCGACACCGCGGCCGACCCGATGGCGGCGTTGCAGGCGCTGACGTACCAGGTGATCGCCGCCGTCAACCTGCGCCGCACGTCCGACTGCGTGCGGCTGCTGAGCAGGGCGTTCGCGGCGGTGGACGCGCACTGGGACGCCGCCATCGCGGGGGAGCTGCACGTCCTCGCGGGCTGGCTGGCGTTCCAGCGCGGGGCCGTGGACCTGAGCGTCCGGCACGTGATCCTCGCCCGGCGGATCTTCGAGCGCGCCGACCCGGCCGGCCTCGGTGTGCTCGACGGGTGGCACGACGTGGCGTTGACGTTCTCGTACCTGGGCCTGCACGAGCACGCGCTCGCCGCCATCGAACAGGTCCGCCGGGCGGAGCTGCGCGCGGGCAACCGGTACGACTCCATCAGCCCCGAGGTGCCGTTGCGGTACGCGCTGGCCCGCGACCACCGGGGCGACCCGGCCGGCTGCCTGCGGGTCCTCGCCGAACTGGTGGCCGACGCGGGCGCCCGCCGGGCCCGGGGCACGCACCCGTTCCCGCCGACCGACTGGGGCTACGTCGCCTACGCGGTCGCGCGCCGGGCGGCCATGGGCGAGACGAGCACGGTCGACGTGTCCGACTACGCCGACGACCTCGGCACCGGCCCCGAGGAGCAGGAACTCCGGGCGATGATCGCGATCTGCGGGGCGCTGGCGGCCGGCGACGGGGACGGCGCGTTGGAGCTGCTGGCCGGGCTGCGGCTGTCGGAGCAGACGTTCGGGGCCGCCGAACCGCACCGGCTGCGGGTTCTCGCGCACACCCTGCGGGGCGACGTGGCGGCGGCGCTGGACGCGCAGAACGCGATGCTGCGGCTGGTGTGCGACCGGCTGGAGCGCTACAGCGACCTGTTCGTCGACGGGGTGGCGGCCCGGATCGACCACGAGCACCTGCGGCACAAGGCGGTCCGGTACGCCGGGGACGCCCGCACCGACCCGCTGACCGGCCTGCCGAACCGCCGGTACCTGCACCACTACGTCGAGGACCTCGCCCTGCACGGCACGCCGGCGATGCTGGGGCTGTGCGACCTGGACGGGTTCAAGGAGGTCAACGACATCCACGGCCACGCGGTCGGCGACCTGGTCCTCGAGCGGATCGCGGCCATCATGGCCCGGATCGTCCGCCGGCACGACCTGGTGGCCCGGTACGGGGGCGACGAGTTCGTGCTGATCCTGCCGGCGGCCAGCCCCGAGCAGGCCGGGCTGATCGGGGAGCGGCTGCTGGCGACGATCGAGGCGGAGGACTGGGCGACGCTGGTGCCGGGTACCCGGCTGACGGCGAGCATCGGATGGTCCCCTCTGGACCCGCGCGATCCGTCCAAGGGGATCCGGGCGGCGGACGAGGCGATGTACGCGATGAAGAGCCTGCACCACGGGTGAGCCGGCCGCGGGCGGGTGCTTCCCGGCACCGCCTCGGCGACGGGTCCCCCGGCGGTGACCGGGAACCCGAAGTGCCCGCCTTGTCCAGCCCCTGCCCGACCAGGGCAAACGCCCGACGTGCTTTACCGCTAAGCTTAGGCTAGCCTAACGCGCATGTCTGAAGATCCACTCGGCGCCGCCGTGTGCCTGAGCGGCGTCGGCCTCGGCCTGAGCTACCACGGCAAACCCGTGGTCCGCGACGGCACCCTCACCCTGCGCCGCGGCGAGGTCACCGCGCTGGTCGGTCCGAACGGCAGCGGCAAGTCGACCCTGCTGCGCGCCCTGGCCCGGCTGCACCGCCCCGACGCCGGCCGGGTGCTGCTCGACGACGGCTCGTCGGCACTGGACCTCTCGGCCCGCGACTTCGCCCGGCAGGTCACCCTCCTGGCCCAGAGCCGCCCGGTACCCGTGGGCGTGACGGTGTCCGACGTGGTCGGCTACGGCAGGCACCCCTATCGGGGCCGGTGGCGGTCCGAGGACCCGGACGGCGCCCGCGCCGTCGAGTGGGCCATGCGGGTCACCGGCGTCGAGGCGATGGCCGGCCGCCCGGTGGACGAGCTGTCCGGCGGCGAACTGCAACGCGTGTGGCTGGCCACCTGCCTGGCCCAGGACACCGGGGTCCTGCTGCTCGACGAGCCCACGACCTACCTGGACCTGCGCTACCAGGTGGAGATCCTCGACCTGGTGCGCGACCTCGCCGACGACCACGGGGTGGCCGTGGGCGTCGTGCTGCACGACCTCAACCAGGCCGCCGCCGTGGCCGACCGGCTGGTGCTGCTGCACGGCGGATCGGTCCGGGCCACCGGCACCCCGGCCGAGGTGCTCACCGGGACGCACCTCACCGAGACGTACGGCATCCGGGTCGACGTGGACCTGGACCCCGGTACGGGCCGGCTCACCACGTACCCCGTCGGGCGGCATTCCCGACCCCTGAATTCCCAGATGAAGAACGGACAGGCCAGATGAAGCGATTGTTGTGCGCCGTCACCTCCCTCGTCGCCCTCGGGGCGATCGCCACCGGGTGCGGCACCTCCGAGAAGGCCGAGGACAAGGCCGCCACGTCGGGCGGCCCGGTCAGCGTCACCGACAGCCGGGGCAAGAAGATCGACCTCAAGGAGCCCGCCCGCAGGGTCGTCGCGCTGGAGTGGGGCGAGGCCGAGATGCTCGTCACGCTCGGCGTGATGCCGGTCGGCGTCGCCGACATCAAGAACTTCGCGATCTGGGACACCGCCGTGAAGATCGACGCGGGGGTCAAGGACGTCGGCACCCGCAGCGAGCCGAGCATCGACGCGATCGTCGCGCTCAAGCCCGACCTGATCGTGATGGAGGTCGAGAAGGACTTCGCGCTCGTCGAGCAGCTGGAGAAGTTCGTCCCGGTGCTCGTCGCCAAGGGCAGCGACGCGACCCGCAACCTGGAGCGGATGCGCGAGGACTTCACGATGATCGCCACCGCGGTCGGCAAGTCCACCGAGGCGAAGAAGACCCTGACCGAGCTCGACGGGGCGCTCGCGGCCGCGAAGACGAAGATCGCGGCGGCCGGCGGCGCCAACAAGCCGTTCGTGATGGCCGACGGGTGGAAGGAGGGCAGCACGATCTCGATCCGGATGTTCGGGCAGGGCTCCTACGTCTCCCAGCTGGCGATCCAGGCCGGCCTGAAGAACGCGTGGACCGGCAAGGTCGACGAGGCCTGGGGCCTGGGCAACACCGACGTCGAGGGCCTCAGCCCGCTGAAGGACCAGGACGTGCGGTTCCTCTACAGCGCGCCCGAGGACGACGTGTTCGCCGACGGCCTGGCCGGCAACGCCATCTGGGACTCGATGACGTACGTCAAGACCAAGCAGGTGCACAAGCTCCCCAACGGCATCTGGACGTTCGGCGGCCCGGCGTCGAGCCGGCAGTTCATCGACCAGCTCGTGAAGGTGTACGCGGGTTGAGTTCGACCACCGCGCCGGCCCGCGTCGGGGGCGCCTTCCTCGTCGCGGGCTGCCTGGTCGTCCTCCTGGCCGGGGTGCACCTGACCCAGGGGACGTCCACGGTGGACGCCGGTGACCTGTTCGCGCTGGTCACCGGCAACGGGCACCAGGACACCCTCGACGTCCTGACCGCGTCCCGGCTGCCGCGCCTGCTGGCCGGGCTCGCGGTCGGGCTCGCCCTCGGGGTGGCGGGCGCGGCCTTCCAGTCCATCGCCCGCAACCCGCTCGCCTCGCCGGACACCCTGGCGGTCAACGCGGGCGCGCACCTCGCGATCGTCGCGGCGGCGGCCTTCGGCGTGTCCCTGCCGGTCCTGCCCGCCGGCGGTCTCGCCTTCGTCGGTGGCCTGGCCGCCGCCGGCCTGGTCTCGGCACTGTCGGCGGGCGGCCGCGCCGGTCCGACCCGGCTGATCCTCGCCGGCTCGGCCACGGCCCTGGCCCTGAGCGCCGGGACCACCCTGCTGATGCTCCTGTTCGAGCAGCAGACGACGGGGCTGTTCGCCTGGGGCAACGGTTCGCTGGTGCAGACCGACCTGGAGGCCGTCACCCAGATGGCCCCGGTCATCGCAGTGGCCGCCGTCGGGCTGCTGTGGATCGCCCGCCGGCTCGACATCCTCGCGCTCGGCGACGACACGGCCTCGACCCTCGGCGTGGACGTGCCCCGGACCCGGATCCTCGTGACCGGCCTGGCCGTCCTGCTGTCCGCCGCCGCCGTCACCCTCGTCGGCCCGGTCGGGTTCGTCGGGCTCTGCGCGCCGGTCATCGTCCGGCTCGCGGGCCGCTGGCTGCCCGACGTGCACCGGCACCGGGTCCTGCTGCCCCTGTCCGGGCTGGCGGGGGTCGGCATCGTGATCGGCGCCGACATCCTGCTGCGCGCCGTCCTCGGCGGCCAGGGCGGCGTGGACATCCCGACCGGCGTGGTCACCACCCTGGTCGGCGCGACCCTGCTGGTCTGGCTCGCCCGCAGGCACCGCGACTCCGGGCCGACCCGCAGCGCCCCCGCCGGACACTTCGCGGCCGTTCGCAGCCGGCGGTTCTTCCTCGGCGTGATCGGGGTCTGCGCGGTCCTGCTGGTCGCGGCGCTGGTCGCCGGCATGCTCGTCGGGGACACCTGGCTGCTCACCGGCGACGTGGCCAACTGGCTCGCCGGCCGCTCCGGCCGGGCGATCACGTACGTGCTGGACCAGCGGTACCCGCGGGTGTTCGCTGCCCTGCTCGCCGGGGCCGCGCTGGCCCTCGCTGGGGCCGTCGTGCAGGCCGTGTGCCGCAACCCGCTCGCCGAACCGGGCATCCTCGGCATCACCTCCGGGGCCGGGGTGGGCGCGGTGTCCATCCTGACCCTGGTGCCCCTGGCCGGCATCGGGCTGCTGTCCGCCGCCGCCGGGGTGGGCGCCCTGCTCGCCTTCGCGCTCGTGTACGGCCTGGCGTGGCGGGGCGGGCTCAGCTCCGACCGGCTGGTGCTGATCGGGGTGGGCGTGTCCGCCGGGTGCGGCGCGATCATCACGTTCGTCATCGTGGCCACCGACCCGTACAACACCGGCAAGGCGTTGACCTGGCTGTCCGGGTCGACGTACGGCCGGCAGCCGGCGCAGGTGCTCCCCGTGGCCGTGGCGCTGCTGGTGGCCCTCCCGCTGGTCGCGCTCGCCCGCCGGGAACTGGACCTGCTCGCCCTCGACGACGACACCCCCCGGGTGCTCGGCGTCCCGCTCGAACGCGCCCGGATGCTCAGCCTGGTCGGGGCCGCGCTGCTCACCTCCACGGCCGTGTCCGCCGTCGGCGTGATCGGGTTCGTCGGACTGGTGGCCCCGCACGCGGCCCGGGCGCTCGTCGGTTCCCGGCACGCCCGGATGCTGCCGGTGGCCGCGCTGCTCGGCGCGATCCTGGTCAGCTTCGCCGACACGCTCGGCCGGACCGTGATCGCCCCGGCGCAGATCCCGGCCGGGCTGGTCACCGCGATGATCGGCACCCCGTACTTCATCTGGCTCCTGTGGCGGGCCCGGACCCTCGGAGGAAAGTGATGACCGCAGCCTGGAAGTTCTTCCCGGTCCGCGTCCGCACGGTCACCCGGCTCAGTCCCTCGTTCACCCGGGTGACGTTCACGGGTGACGACCTGGGGCACTTCGCCGACAACGGGTACGACCAGCGGATCAAGCTGATCGTGCCGCTGCCCGGCACGGGGGTGTCCACGATGCCCACCGGCGCGGACTGGTTCACCGGGTGGCGCGCGCTGCCGGAGGCGGCCCGCAACCCGGTGCGCACCTACACCGTCCGGGCCGTGCGCCCCGCGTCGGCGGAGGTGGACGTGGACCTCGTGCTGCACGGGGACGGCGCGGGACCGGCCGGCCGGTGGGCCCTCGCGGCGGCCGTCGGCGACGAACTCCTGCTGCTCGGCCCGGACGCCCGGCACGACGGCCCGCACGGCGGCCTGGAGTTCCACCCGCCGGCCGACGCGACCACGGTCCTGCTGGCCGGCGACGAGACGGCGGTGCCGGCCATCGCCGGGATCCTGGAGCGGATGCCCGCGCACCTGACCGGCGAGGTGGTCCTGGAGGTCCCGCACCACGGCGACGTCCTCGACCTGGCCGGCCCGCCCGGCGTGACGGTCACGTGGCTGGCCAGGGAGGACGCCGCGCACGGCGAGGCGCTGCGGGCGGCGGTCGAGGCGGCGGCCGGCCGGCTCGTCGACGCCCGGCCCGGCGCGGCGGTCGCCGACATCGACGTGGACAGCGAGATCCTCTGGGAGGTACCGGAGGAGCCCGCCCCGGCCGGCGGGGTCTACGCGTGGATCGCGGGGGAGGCGGCCGTGGTCCGCGCCCTGCGCCGGCACCTGGTCACCGACCGGGGACTCGACCGGCGGTCGGTCGCGTTCATGGGCTACTGGCGGCTGGGCCGCTCGGAGACCGACTGACCCGGTTCCCCGTCGCGCCCGGCCGGGTCGTGCTCACCCCGACCGGTCGGGTGCCTCCCGGGCCCCGTCCCGGCTGCGGGCATGGTGGCGGCGGGCCTTCACCCGGCCCCCGCACATCGCCATGCTGCACCACCGGCGCTGCCCGTTGCGGCTGGTGTCCACGAACAGCCAGCCGCACGACGGGCACTCGCCGAGCCGGTCGAGCGGTCCGTGCGTCAGCAGGTCGACCGCCGACGCCGCGGCCTCGCCCAGGAGGTGCCCGGCCGGCCAGCGCAGGTTCCCGTGCGCGCCGTCGCGGTCGAAGGTGGCGGCGGGCAGCGCGGCCGCGTACACCTCGAAAAGGGCTTTCAGGTCCGGCTGTGGGGGTTCGGCGTCGCGGGTGAGCGCGGAGAAGACCCGGTAGATGGATTCGCGCAGGTCACGGGCCTGCTCCACGGTGCCGCCGGGCGCGCGGCCGACGAGCCCGGCCCACGCCGCGAGGCCGTCGGGGGTGTCGATCCAGTCCCGCTCGGGGACGGGCCGCTCGTTGACCGTGTTCGCGAGGTCCAGGCACAGGGCGTTGCCGACAAGTTCCACCCCCACACTATCTCACCATTCACGGGTACTTGACAGGTGACATCGAACCATGCCAGCGTCTAACCAGTAAACTTGCATTGAATGGTTAAGAGGTGCTGCCATGCCCCGTCGGACCCTCGTCCTGGACGCCCCGTCGAACCTCGGCCTCCGCCCGCCCGCCCCGGGCACGGTCCCCGGCTGCCACAAACTCGCCGGCGCGCTCCGCGACCACGGGTTCGTGTCCCGGATCGGGGCCGCCGACGCCGGCTGCGTGACCCCGCCCCGCTACGACATCACCGGCTGGAAACCGCACGACGGGGTGTTCAACGCCCCCGCGATGGCCGGCTACACCCGCCGCCTCGCCGGCCGGGTCTCCGAGATCCTCGACGCCGACGGCTTCCCCGTCCTGCTCGGCGGCGACTGCTCCATCCTGCTCGGCTCGACCCTCGCGCTCCGCCGGCGCGGCCGGTACGGGCTGGCGTTCCTCGACGGGCACAGCGACTTCCGGCACGTCGGCAACGCCCCGTACGTGGGCGCGGCGGCGGGGGAGGACCTGGCCCTGGTCACCGGGCGCGGCCAGCCGGACCTCGCGGACCTCGACGGCCTCGGCCCGTACGTGCGGGACACCGACGTTGCCGTGCTCGGCATCCGCTCCGACGACGACCTGACCGGCGAACTCACCGCCCTGGGCATCCCGGTGTGGGACGTCGCCCGGCTCCGCGCGGACGGCCCCGGGGCGGCGGCCCGGGCGGCGCTCGACCGGTTGGAGGGCCCCGATCTGGACGGGTTCTGGGTGCACCTCGACGTCGACATCCTCAACCCGGAGCTGATGCCGGCCGTGGACAGCCCCGACCCCGGCGGCCTCGACTACGCCGAACTGGTGGGCGTGCTGGAGGCGCTCGTGACGTCGCCGGCCTGCGTGGGCGCCCAGGTCACGGTGTTCGACCCGGACCTCGACCCCGACGGGCGGCTGGCGGCGGAGCTGACGGACGCGCTGGTGGAGGCGTTCGCGCGCTGACGGGCAGGGGCGTGTCGGGGCACGACGTCCAGCCGGGGCCGGGCTCCCGCGCCGGGACTTCGCGCCGCCCGACCGGCGACCGCGACGCGGGGGCTCCCGGTCGGCGGTCGGCTCAGAGGTGCGCGCGGGCCTCGTCCACCTGGCGGAGGACGCCCTGCGCGTCGGCGGCGTCGGCCAGCGTGCCCGCCTCCGCGAGCAGCGCCCGCGCGTCGTCGGTGCGGTCCTGCGCGGCGGCGAGGTACGCCAGGCCGACCAGGTTCGCGGCGACCCCGGGCGTGAACCCGAGCGCGCGGCGCAACCGGGTCGACTCCTCCAGGTGGGCGCGGGCGGTGTCGAACCGGCCGGCGCGGTGCTCCGCGTAGCCGAGGTGCCGCAGGGCGTACGACGTGGTCAGCGGGTCGCCGGCCCGTTCGGCGAGCGCGTGCGAACGTTCGAGGGCGGGGACCGCGAGGGCGTCGTCGTCGCCGAGCAGCTGGTGGTAGCAGCCGATCCAGAACAGCGCCCAGGCCTCGCCCCGGGTGTCGCCGAGCTGCCGGTACAGCCCGGCGGCGTGTTCGAACAGCGGCAGTTCGCGGGGGTCGCGGGTGCCGTCGTGCAGGAAGCGCGCGTGCAAGATCCGGCCCCGGGCGAGCGACAGGTCGGCCTCGACCGTGTCCAGGCCCTGCTCGGCGGCGCCCAGGCCGCTGGGGTCGCCGCCGAAGACGGCCCGGTCGTACAGCCGGCCGGCCCGGTCGATCCGGTCTTCCGAGCCCATCGTCGCCCCCGCGTGTCGTGTCCGACGGGGTGCCCGCCAGCTCCATGATCCATTTTGGAGAGCTGAGTCTACCGGACCGGGCCGGCGGGCGGTGGGGAGGCGGGTCGATCCCCACCGCGCCGGGGCGACGGGGATCTCCGCAGGTGGGGAGCTACTCGTCGCAGGTGTCGAGCATCTCGGACAGGGTCGCCTTCTCGGGTGCGGTGACGTTCAGGTCGTACGTGTACTTGACGTGGCCCCACGCGCGGGCGTACGTGCACCAGTAGGAGCGCAGCGGGGGCTTCCACAGGTCGGGGGACTGGTCGCCCTTGGCCCGGTTGGAGCTGGCGGACACCCCGATCAGCTGCGAGTGGGTGAGGTCGTTGGCGAACGCCCTGCGCAGCGGCGTGTCCCAGGTGTCGGCCCCGGAGCGCCAGGCGTTGGCCAGCGGCACCATGTGGTCGATGTCGATCTGCCCGGCGGACGCGAACGTCCTCCCGTCGTACGCGCTGTACCAGCTGCCGGCCACCGCCCGGCACGCGTCGTCCTGCTCGACGCCCTCGCCGTCGCGGGCGAGCACGACCTCCCGGGTGTCACACGTGCCGTGCTGGCGGACCCAGTGCGGGAACTTCTCCCGGGAGTACCCGGCCATGGAGTGCGGCGCCTCCACCCGCAGCGTCTCCAGCTGGGCGCGGACCTTCTCCGCGCTCGGCGGCTCGGGCATCGCCTCGGTGCCGGCGTGCGCGGGCGCGCCGCCGGACAGCAGCACCGTCGCGGCGGCCAGCGCCGCCAGGAGACCTCGTGTCAGAACCGTCACCGGCAACTCCCCCGTCGAAAGGAACAATTGGGGCAGATGCTATTTGGAGGGCCGTCGAATGTGGCGGATCGACACGCGACACCGGCGGCCGGCCGGTCTGCCCGGGGCCGGCGGCGGTCCGGATGCGCGGAGCGGGCCGTGTGCCAGGAAACCCGCTACGGTGGTGGCACCGGAGATTCTGGGTACCACCTGTCCGACACGTGTCGCCCGAAGGAGGTTCCATGGACCCGACCCTCAAGGTCGTCCTGCTGGTGTTCGCAGCGCTGCTGGTCATCGCCCTGCTCGTGGTCACCGTCGTGCTCGGGGTGAAGCTCGTCCGGATGGCGAAGCTCCTGAAGAGCTCGGCGATGCCGGTGAGCGGCAAGGTGGCCTTCTGGGGGGCGCTGGCCTACACGATCTTCCCCGTGGACCTGCTGCCCGACCCGATCTACCTCGACGACATCGGCGTGCTCCTGGGCACGATCGGCTACCTCGGCCACCTGGCGAGAAAACACAACATCCTCCCGGGTACGAAGCCGGACGCCGAGCGCCGTCAGATCATCGACGCGCCCTGAGCCACCCCGCCGGCGGCGCGCCCGGACGGACGACGCCCCGGGTGCGTCCGGGACGGCCGACCCCGCCGGGTCAGCTCGCCTGTTCGCGGGCGAGGGCTCGCCCGACCTCCGCCGCCGGGTACGGGGTGGCCCGGCTGGTGCCGAACAGGTCCCAGTAGAAGGCGTTCATGGCGGCAGCGGCGGGCGCGTACCGCACGACGGTCGCCGCGACGCCGGCCGGCGCACCGGCCGGCGCCACCCCCTCGGCGTACCGCCGGATGTGCGCGTTGCGGTCGGCCGTGTCGGCGAGGGTCAGCCCGCACACGTGGGTGACCAGCCAGTTCACGAGCAGCATCCGCGCGTACCCGTCGTCGTGGGTCGCGTTGTGCGCCACGAACTCCCGCTCGGCCGGCGACAGGTCGAACCGCGGCGAGGTGGCCAGGCCCAGGTCGGCGAAGTACAGCCGGTGGCCGTCGGTGAGCACGTTGCGGAAGTGGGCGTCGAAGTGCGCCACGCCGTGCGCGCCCATGGCGGCGGTGCCGGGGAGCAGGTCGCGTTCGAGGAGGGCGCACGCCGCGGTGACCGCGTCCCCGCCGGCGTCGAGCTGGGCGCGCAGCCACTCGCTCAGGTTCCACGGCACGTACTCCAGGAACAGCACCAGGCTGTGCGACGCGCGGGCGAGGGCGTCGAGCCGGTCGCGGACCGCCGCCGAGCCGCCCCAGTAGGCGACCGCGGCCTCGGGGTCGGCGTGCTCCTCGGCGACCGGGGCGGCCCCGGGCAGCACCCGCCAGTGGTACAGCAGCGGGTAGGAGCCGGCCCGGCCGGTGAGCACCTGGCTCGTGGTCAGGGTGTTCGCGGCGAGTTCGCGCCACGCGCCGAAGCCGGGGCCGCCGACCCCGTACTGGCAGCGGGGCGGGAGGTCGAACATGTTCGCCGTGGACCGGAGGTTCTCCGGGCGCAGTTCCCGGTCGGTGAGCGGGGCCCGCTTCACGAACACCGGGACGCCCCCGACGTCCAGCAGCGCCGTGCTGCCGCCGATCCCGGTGCCCAGCGGGGTGGCGCCGTCGACGAGCCGGGCGAGCTGGTGGTCGCCGAGCAGGGCCAGGGCGGCGGACGCGTCGGCGTACCGGAGGATCCGGTCCTGCATGGTCTCGTACCCCCGTGGTCGCGGTCGTCCGCGAACCCTATCCGGGCCGGGGATCTCCGTGGGGGCGCCGGCACCCGGTCACCGGTCCGACGGCGTCGGCGGCCCCTTCAGTTCGACCGTGTTGCCCTGCGGGTCGGTGAGATACACGGAGGGCCCGCCGCCCAGCGCGCCCCGCCGGTCGCCCACCTGCCCGATCGGCACGCCGTGCGCGCGCAGGTGGGCGAGGATCGCGGCCTCGTCGTAGCCGGCCACCCGCAGGCACAGGTGGTCCATGTTGTGCCCCTCCGCGCCGGGTGCCGCCCCGCCCTGCCGGCCCAACTTGCCGTCGACCTGGACGAGGTCGATGAGGGAGGAGCCGGCGCGCAGCTGGACCATGCCGAGATCGTCGCGGCGGTGGTCCACGGTGCAGCCGAGCACCTCGCGGTAGAAGCGTTCCATCGTTCCGGCGTCGATCACGCGCAGGACGACGTGGTCGAGGGCCTCGATCTGGATCATGGTGGGACCTTTCGGTGGTGCCGGTGTCGTGTCCTCCACGATCCGCCCCGCCGGGCATGTTGATCAAGCAACGGCTGCGCTACGGTCGTTTAGCCAGACTCAACGAACGGGGGTGACATGCTCGAACGGCACGAGATCGAGGCCTTCCTGGCCGTCGCCGACGAACTGCACTTCGGCCGCGCCGCCGCCCGGCTGCGGATCACCACCGGCCGGGTCAGCCAGACCGTCAAGCGGCTCGAACGCCAGATCGGCGCGCCCCTGTTCGACCGGACCAGCCGGAAGGTCGCCCTGACGCCGATCGGCCGGCAGCTCGCCGCCGACCTGGGCCCGCTCGTGGCCGGCATCGACGACGCGGTCCGGCGCGCGGTCGACGCCGGCCGGGGCGTCACCGGCACCCTGCGGGTCGGCTTCCTCGGCGCCGGCACCGGGCAGCTGGCGCTGCGGTCCGTCGCGCTGTTCTCGTCGCGGTACCCCGACTGCGAGGTGCACGTCCACGAGGCCCAGCTGCTCGACACCCGGGCGAGCCTGGACGACGGCCGCCTCGACGTGCTGTTCGCCTCGTACCCGTTCGACGGCATGGCCAGCGGGCCCGCCCTGACGTCGGAGGCCCGGACGTTGGCCGTGGCCGCCGACCATCCCCTCGCGCGGGCGCGGTCGGTGTCGTTGGAGGTCCTCGCCGACCACCCGGTGGTCCAGCTCCCTGCGGTCACGTCGGACGCGTTCAAGCGGGACCGGACGCCGGACCGCACGCCGTCGGGCCGGCCCGTGCCGCGCGGGCCGGTCGGCGCGACGTTCACCGAGATCCTGAACCATGTGGCGATGCGCCGGGGCGTGTACATCGTGGGCGAGCACACCCGGACCTACTACCCGCGCCCCGACATCGTGTACGTGCCGATCCGGGACGCGCCCCCGATCGAGTGCGGTCCGGTGTGGCGGGAGACGAACACGACGGCCCGGGTGCGGGCGTTCGTCCAGGCGGCGGCCGACGCGCACCCGCGCCCCTGAGGCTCCCCGGGGTGGAACTCTCAGGGGCGGACTCAGGGCGATCACTGATCCACCTCAGCTGACGCCGCTGGCAGGCTGGCGCCATGACACACGCAGTCGAACTCCGCGCCGTGCACCGGGTGTACGGACGCGGGGACACCACCGTCCGCGCCCTGGACGGCGTGGACCTGGCCTTCCCCTCCGGCTCGTGGACCGCCGTGATGGGCCCGTCCGGTTCCGGCAAGTCGACCCTGCTGCACTGCGCGGCCGGGCTCGAACGGGTCACCTCCGGCACCGTCACCGTCGCCGGACAGGACATCACGAAGGCGTCGGACGCCGACCTCACCCGACTGCGCCGTACCCGGATAGGTTTCGTCTTCCAGAGTTTCAACCTGATGGGCGCCCTGACCGCCGAGCAGAACGTGGCCCTGCCGCTGCGGATGGCCGGCGCGCGGCCCAAGCGCGCGGAGGTCCGGGAGATCCTGGGCCGGGTCGGCCTCGGCGACCGGCTCGGGCACCGGCCCCGCGAGCTGTCCGGCGGGCAGCAGCAGCGGGTGGCCCTGGCCCGCGCCATGGTGACCCGGCCGGCGGTGCTGTTCGCCGACGAGCCGACCGGCGCGCTGGACACGAAGTCCGCCCGCGTCGTGCTCGACCTGCTCCGCGAGCTGGTCGACCAGGGGCAGAGCATCGTCATGGTCACCCACGACCCCTCGGCCGCCGCCCGCGCCGACCAGGTCGTGTTCCTGTCCGACGGCCGGATCGTCGACAGTGTCGTCGCGCCCACCGTCCACCAGGTCGCCGACCGGCTCGCCGGACTCGAGGTGGCCTGATGCTGCGGATGTCCTGGCAGACGTTCCGCGACCGGTGGCAGCTGTTCGCGGGCGCGTTCGTCGCGGTGGCCCTCGGGGTCGCGCTCGTGCAGTCCTCGCTGCTGCTCCTCGTGGCCTCGGTCGACCCGGTGCTCCCCGCCGGCCTGTCCCAGGCCCAGAGCGACAACCTCCGCGACGGGTACGAGGCCGCCAGCTCCCTGCTCGGCATGGTGCTGTTCATCGCAGGCTTCCTCGCCGTGTTCGTGGTCGGCTCGACGTTCGCGTTCACGGTCGCCCAGCGCCGCGCCGAACTGGCCACCCTGCGGCTCAACGGCGGCAGCCGCTGGCAGTTGCGCCGCCTGCTGCTCGGCGAGGCCCTGATCCTCGGCCTGCTCGGCTCCGCCGCCGGGGTCGCGCTCGGCGGCCCCGTCATGCGCGCCCAGCTCGCCGTCCTGCGCTCCAACTCCTTCGTCCCCGCGTACTTCGACGCGCCCTGGCGGGGCTGGGTCGTGTGGGTGTCCGTCGGGGTCGGCGTCGGCGTCGGCCTGTGCGGGGTGTTCGGCGCGGCCCAGCGGGCGGCCAGGGTCCGGCCCCTGGAGGCGCTGCGCGAGACCGGCGCGGCCGGCCGGGTCATGACCGCCTCGCGCTGGATCCTGGGCACCCTGTTCCTCGGGTTCACGGTCCTGATCGTGGCGGCCGGCCCGGACATGGCCGCGGAGGACGCCCTCGGCCTGTACCTGATGCTGTGCATGACCCTCGCGATCTCCCTGAACGCGTTCGCGCCGCTCGTCGTACCCCTCGTCGGCCGGTTGCTCGGTCTCGTCGTCCGGGGGCCGCTCGGCGAGCTGGCGGTGGCCAACCTGCGGGCCGGCGTCCGGCGCACGGCCTCCACCGCCGCACCGCTCCTCGTGCTGGTCTCCATCGTCGGCGGGCTGGCCGGGTCCGTGGACACCATGTCCGCCGCGATCGTCCGGGAGACCGCCGACACCGTCACCGCCGACCTCCGGGTCGAGTCCGACCAGCCGGTGGGCGCGGCGCTGGCCGCCGTCCCCGGGGTCACCGTCGTGTCCGCGGAGAGCTTCGTGAGCATGGGGGAGGACTACCCCGACGCCCAGGCCGTCGACCCGGTCGCCTGGCAGGCCACCCACAGGGTCGTCCCCCTCGCCGGCGACCTGTCCGCGCTGGCCGGGCAGACCGTGGCCGCGCGGTCCAACGCCCTGCCCGGGCACACCTTCCGGGTCGGCGAGGACCTCGTCACCCCGAACGGGACGACCCTGCGCGTCGTGGCCGTGCTGCCCCCGGCGCTCAGCGGCCCCGGCCTGCTCGTGCCCGCCGCCCCCGGCACCCCCGGCCCGGGCACCGGGTTCTGGCTGCGCGCCGACCGGCCCGCCGAGGTCGCCGCCGCGATCCGGGCCGCCGGACTCGGCGAGGTGAGCACCCGCGCGGACTGGCTCGACGCGTTCGCCGCCGAGCAGCGCCGCAACAACCAGGCCGTCCTCCTGGCCCTCCTCGGCGCCGGGGCCCTGTACGCGGCCATCGCCGCCGTCAACGCCGTGGTGATCGGGGCGGCCGACCGGCGGGCCGAGTTCGCCGCCGCGCGCCTGACCGGGCTGACCCGGCCGCAGGTGGTGCGGACCGCGCTGGTGGAGAGCCTGGCGGTGGTCGGGATCGGGCTGCTGCTCGGCGGAATGGCGGCCGGCGGCACCCTGTACGGGGTGACCCATTCCCTGGCGGGCCTCTCCGGGTACGCCGAGGCCGAGGTGCCGTGGGAACTGGCGGGCTGGCTGACCCTGGTCGCTGTGGTACTCGTCACCACGGCCAGCGTGGCCTCGACCCTGGCGGCGACCCGGATCCCGGCGGTCCGCCTGGCCGGGTCCCGCGAGTAGCGCCGACCTCCGCGTCGTTCATGGTGGGCCGTCCCGTTCGCCGGGGCGGCCCACCGGCCGTGCGGGGACCTGCCGGCTCGCGGCGCGCGGCGGGGGAGCGCCGGCCCCGGCACACCCGTTCGGCCAGGTGGAACTCACTGGAGTGGCCTCTTGAGTTCGCCTACTGGTTTGGTAGACAATCACTCGATGATCGACTGGACCGTGGCGGCGGCCGGCCTGGTGGTCGGGCTGATCGTCGGCCTGACCGGCATGGGCGGCGGGGCCCTGATGACCCCCATCCTCGTGCTGTTCTTCGGCGTGCCCCCGCTCACGGCCGTCTCCAACGACCTCGTGGTCAGCGCGCTGATGAAGCCCGTCGGCGGCTGGGTGCACATCCGGCGGCGGACCGTGAACTGGCCGCTCGTCGGCTGGCTGTGCGTCGGCAGCGTGCCGGCCGCCTTCGCGGGCGTGCTCCTCACCCGGGCGGTCGGCGGCGACCTGCAGACCCTGGTCAAGACCGCGCTCGGCGTCACCCTGGTGCTCGCCGCCACCCTGATCGGCGTGAAGCAGTGGCTGGCCCGCCGGCGCGGCCCGGTGGGCGGCGAGATCGTCGTCCGGCCGGTGCGGACCGTGCTGATCGGCGTCGTCGGCGGCCTGGTCGTGGGTATGACCTCGGTCGGCTCCGGTTCGCTGGTCGTCGTCGCGCTGCTGGTCGTGTACCCGGCGCTGGCCGCCAACCGGCTCGTCGGCACCGACCTGGTCCAGGCGGTGCCCATGGTGGCCGCGGCGGCCGGCGGGCACCTGCTGTTCGGCGACTTCCACCTCGAGTTGACCCTGTCCCTGCTCGTCGGCTCGATCCCCGGCGTCTGGGTGGGCGCGCGGTACTCCTCCCGCGCCAAGGGCGGGACGATCCGGGCGCTCCTCGCCGTCATCCTGCTGGCCAGCGGCCTCAAGATGCTGTCGGTACCCAACGAGGTGGTCGTCGCCGCCGTGGCCGGCACCGCCCTGGCCATCGGCGCGGGCTACCTGCACCAGCGCCGGCGGCGGGTGCCCCCGGTGGCGGCCCCGGTCGACGGGGCCGGGCCGGTCGCCGTGCCGTCGGGCGGAGCGCCCGGGCCGGTCGCCGTGCCGTCGGGTGGAGCGCCCGGGCCGGTCGCCGTGCCCGCGGGTGCCGCGCGCGGGCGGGACGCCGTGCCCGTCGAGTAGCCCACGGGCAGTACTACCGGAAACCGCCGATCCTCGGGTACCCCGATGGTCGGCGGTTTCCGTTTTTCGTGGTCGGCGTGCTCCGCCGGGCGGATCGTGCGCGGTTGGTATGACCCAGATGAGATCTCCCTTTTGCGGCCGGAGCTGGCTAGCGTCCCCGTCAACCACCCGACACCTCATCCCCTCAGCAGCCCAGGAGGCAACGGATGGCACGGAAACCTGCCCTCTTCGCGGCGGCGTCGGTCATGTTGACCACGACCGTCATCGCCGCACTGTCCATAACACCCGCCACGGCCCAGACCTCGAAGGGCAACGTCCTCGACGGCGCCCAGGTCTCCGCCGCCGACAACGTGGCGCCCGACATGCTCAGCGCGCTGGCCCGCGACCTGCGGATCAGCCCCGACCAGGCCCGCCAGCGGCTCGCCCGCGAGCACACCGCCGCCAAGGCGGAGTCCGCGATGCGGGCCACGTTCGGCGACGCGTTCGGGGGTGCGTGGCTCAACGGCGACGCCACCACCCTCACCGTCGGCGTCACCGACGCCCGCCAGGCCACCCTGGTGCGGGCCGCCGGCGCCACCCCGAAGACCGTGGCGCGCACCGAGGCGCAGCTCAACGCGGTCCAGGCCCGGCTCGACGCGGCATCGGCCAAGGCGCCGAAGACGGTGCCCGGCTGGTACGTCGACATCGCGACCAACTCCGTCGTCGTGTCCACGAAGGCCGGCGCGGCCGACGCCGCCCGCGCGTTCGTGACCGCCGCCGGGGTGGACGTCAAGTCCGTCCGGATCGAGAACTCCACCGAGGAACCGCGGCCCCTGATCGACGTGATCGGCGGCAACGCGTACTACATCGGCTCCGGTTCGCGGTGTTCCGTCGGCTTCTCCGTCACCGGCGGCTTCGTCACGGCCGGCCACTGCGGCACGACCGGCGCGTCGACCACCCAGCCCAGCGGCACCTTCCGGGGCTCCACGTTCCCCGGTCGCGACTACGCGTGGGTGCAGGTCGCGGCCGGCAACACGCCGCGCGCGCAGGTCAACCGGTACCCGGGCACGGTCACGGTCAACGGCTCCACCGAGGCGGCCGTCGGCGCGTCCGTCTGCCGGTCCGGTTCCACCACGGGCTGGCACTGCGGCACGATCCAGCAGAAGAACACGTCCGTGACGTACCCGCAGGGCACGGTCAGCGGCGTGACCCGGACCAACGCGTGCGCCGAGCCCGGCGACTCCGGCGGCTCGTGGCTCGCCAACGACCAGGCCCAGGGCGTCACCTCGGGCGGTTCGGGCAACTGCTCCTCCGGCGGCACCATGTACTTCCAGCCGGTCAACCCGATCCTGTCCGCGTACGGCCTGACCCTGCTCACGGGTGGCGGCGTCCCGCCGACCGTCCCGCCGACCACCGGACCGACCAACCCGCCGGGCGGCGGCACCTGGGCGCCCGGCAAGGCCTACGCGGCCGGCGCGACCGTGACCTACGGCGGCAGCCGCTACACCTGCCTCCAGGGCCACACGTCGATGACCGGTTGGGAGCCCCCGAACGTCCCCGCACTGTGGCGGGTCGGCTAGGGGCCGTGAACGCTCCGTGCCGGGTGAGGGCGTGACAGGCCCGCGCGCGGAGCCGGGGCGGCCGGCCTAGGAAACGGCCGCCCCGACAGGTGAGGAACCGCCCCCGTCCAGTTCGCTGGGCGGGGGCGGTGTCTGTTCTGGGGCGCCCGACGTCGGATCCGACGTCGGGCGTCAGCCGTCCGTCCGTGGGCCGGATGGTTGGATAGGGGACCCACGGATCTCTTGGAGCGAGGAGCAGGGAGATGGACACCGAACGCACCGCGCTGCCCGGCATCGGGTTTCGCCACGAGTTCACCACCACGCGGCACCGGCGGATCGGGGTGATCTCGCACCGCAGCGGACGGCGGGACCTGATCGTGTACGACAAGGAGGACCCCGACAGCGCGCTCGTCAGCGTGGAGCTGACCACCGACGAGGCCAACGGGCTCGCCGAACTGCTGGGCACCACCCGGGTCACCGAGCGGCTCGCGGAACTCCGCCGGCAGGTCGACGGCCTGGTCACGGCCCAGTTGGCGATCACGCCCGGCTCGCCGTACGAGGGGCGGACCCTGGGCGACACCCGGGCGCGCAGCAGGACGGGCGCCTCCGTCGTGGCCGTCGTGCGCGGTCACCAGGTGATCGCCAGCCCCACCCCGGACTTCGTCTTCGCCGACGACGACATCGTGGTCGTGGTCGGCACCGAGGAGGGCACCACGAGCGTGGCCGAGATCCTCACCAGCGGCTAGTCACCCCCGAGCGAAGGGACCCCTCGCGTGCACGGAAGCATCTTGCTGGTCGAACTCGGCGCCGTCATCCTCGGCCTGGGACTCCTCGGCGCCCTGTCGGTGCGCTTCTCCATCTCCCCGATCCCCCTCTACCTGCTCGCGGGCCTCGCGTTCGGCCAGGGCGGGGTGCTGCCGCTGGCCACGAGCAAGGTGTTCATCTCGGCCGGGGCCGAGATCGGTGTCATCCTGCTGCTGTTCACCCTCGGGCTGGAGTACACGGCGAGCGAGCTCGTCGGCTCGCTGCGCAGTTCGGCCCCGTCCGGCCTGATCGACCTGGTGCTCAACGCGGCCCCGGGCGTCGCGGTCGCCCTCATCCTCGACTGGGGGCTGGTCGGGGCCGTGGCGATGGGCGGCGTCACGTACGTCACCTCCTCCGGGATCGCCGCGAAGGTGATGGGCGACCTGGGCTGGCTCGGCAACCGGGAGACGCCGGTCGTGCTGTCCCTGCTGGTGTTCGAGGACCTGGCCATGGCCCTGTACCTGCCGATCCTCACCGCCCTGCTCGCGGGCGTCGGCCTGCTCGGCGGCGCGGCCACCCTGGGCATCGCGGCCGTGACCATCACGGTCATCCTCATCATCGCGCTGCGCTACGGCCGGCACGTCGAACGCCTGGTCGCCTCGCCCAGCGACGAGGTGCTGCTCCTGAAGGTCCTCGGCCTGGTCCTGCTGGTCGCCGGGATCGCCCAGCACCTGCAGGTGTCCGCCGCCGTGGGCGCGTTCCTGGTCGGCATCGCGCTGTCCGGTCCGCTCGCGCACACCGCCCGGCAGATCCTCACCCCGCTGCGGGACCTGTTCGCCGCCGTGTTCTTCGTCTTCTTCGGACTCCAGACCGACCCCGCGGACCTGCCACCGGTCGCCGGGATCGCCGCCGCGCTGGCGCTGGCGGGGGTCGGGACGAAGATGCTCACCGGCTGGATCGCCGGCCGGCGGGCCGGGATCGCGTCCACCGGTCGGCTACGGGCCGGGGCGGCGCTGGTGCCCCGCGGCGAGTTCAACATCGTCATCGCCGGGTTGGCCGTGGCCGCCGGGGTGAACCCCCGACTGGGGCCGCTGGCCGCCGCGTACGTGCTGATCCTCGCGGTCTGCGGGCCGCTGCTCGCGCGGGGGATCGAACCGCTCGCCCGGTACGTGCGGCGCAGGCGCGGCAGCCCGGCCGTCTGAGCGCCGGTGCCGGGTGACCGCCGCGCGCGGTGGCACCCGGGACCGGCGGGGCTCCGGGGTGCGCGCCCAGAGGACGGCGGCCAGGGCCGACACGAGTCCGGCGGCGCCGAACGCGACCGGGTAGCCGAACCGCTCGGCGAGGAGCCCGGACAGTACGGAGCCGGCGATCGTCCCGATGTCGCCGGTCATCTGGAACGCGGCGAGCACCGGCCCGCCGCGCGCGGTGCCGACGACGTCGCCGACGACCGCCCCCAGCGGGGGAGTGACCATCCCGGAACCCAGCCCCGCGACGGCCGACAGGCCCACGACGAGCCACGGGGCGGCGGCGAACCCGGCACCGGCGGTCGCGGCGGCGCACAGCCCCAGGCCGAGCACGAGGGGCGGTCGTCGGCCGCGCAGGTCCGCGAACGTCCCCGCCGCGAGCACCACGGACGCGTTGCCGGCCGCGAACGCGCTGAACGCGGCGGCGGCGAGCCCGGGGCCGCCGTGCACGACCTCCGTGACGAACAGCGGCAGCAGCGACATCCGCACCCCGAACGCCGCCCAGCCGTTGGCGAGGTTGCCGGCCAGCGCGGCCCGGTACGCCGGCCGGGTCCACGCCTCGCGGGCCCCCATCGCCCCGTCCCCGGCCCGGGTGGGCGCGCCGAGCAGCGGGGAGCGGCGCAGCGCCCAGCCGACCCCGCAGGCCACGGCGGTGACGGCGACCGCGTAGTACACGAAGGGGGCCGTGGGGTTGATCGTGAGGAGCAGGCCGCCGACGAGCGGGCCGCAGATGTTGCCGAGCAGGAAACTCGTCGCCCACGTGCCCGACGCGCGGCCGCGCAGCGGTTCCGGGGTGATCCGGATCAGGAGCGCCGCCGCCGCGACGGTGAACATGGTGGACCCGACGCCGCCGAGGGCGCGCAGGACCAGGAGCTGCCAGTACTCGTCCGCCAGCACGTAGCCACCGGTGGAGCCCGCGACGAGCAGCAGGCCGCCGGTGTACAGCGGCCGCTCGCCGAACCGGGCGACGAGCCGCCCGCTGGCCGGGGCGAACGCGAGCCGCAGCACGGCGAACGCGCTGACCGCGACGGTGACGGCGGTGACCCCGACGCCGAAGCTCCGGGCGAAGCCGGGCAGCGCGGGGGCGACGACGCCGAAGCCGACGGCGATGACGAAGCTCGCCGCGACCAGGACCCAGACCTCGCGGGGGAGTCCGCGCGGGGTCACCGGGCGACCGCCTCCCGCAGCAGCTCCCGGGCCTCCCCGGACCGCAGGAACCCCCCGAGGAACGCGCCGAACTCCTCCCGGCCGTCGTCGGGCACGTGCTCGGTCACCCACGCGCCCAACCCGGCCCCGACCCCCAGCACGTCCCGGTCGGCGGTCTCCCGCAGGTACCGCACGGTCTCCGGCACCGGCCGGAACCCGCGCCCCGCGAACTGCGCGGCCCGCAGCGAGGTCCGGAAGTCCACGGCGAGTTTGCGCGGGTCCGACACGATCCGCAGGCTTCTGTTCCGCACGTCGGCGACGCTACCCGGCACGGGTTCGACGATCCGGCCCAGGGCGCAGTCGTAGTACAGGGCGTTGACGGTGAAGTCGCGCATCAGGGCGTCGGCGCGCAGGCCGCGCCCGGGGCGGAAGACCGTGTCCTCGAGCGGCCGGCCGGTCAGCGCGTCCGGGGACCGCAGGAAACTGATGTCCAGGCAGCCCTGGTCGCCCCAGCGGAGCAGCCCGAACGCGTCGACCCGCCGCCACACCGCGTCCACGGCGAACGCGGCCCGGAGCACGCCCTCGGTGTGCGCCACGGGCTGGTCCACGTAGAGGTCCACGTCGCGGGCCGGGTCCCCGGTCAGCCAGTCGCGCGGCGGACCGCCGGCCACGAAGACCCGCGCCCCGCCGGCCCGCAGCGCGGAGACCACGTCACCCACCAGGACGACCCCGTGACGGGTACGACACACCGCCCGCCCGAAACACTCCCGCACCCGCTCGGGGTCCACCGCGTGCGCGGGGTGACCGTCCACTCAGCCCGCCCCGGCGGTGTCGGGCGCGTACAGCCAGCGCCGGGCGTCCTCGTCCAGCGGTTTGTCGACCGCGTCGAGCGCCTCGCGCCAGCCGTCCGGCGTGTGCCCCCGCCGGCCCAGGTCCCGGGCCATCCGCACGATCCGGGCGGTGCGCGGCGCGCGCAGGTCCTCGTACCGGCGCAGGGCCGCCGCCGGGTCGGGCGCGCCGGCCAGCACGTCGGCCAGGGTGACCGCGTCCTCCAGGGCCTGGCAGCAGCCCTGGCCGAGGTTCGGCGTCATCGGGTGCGCGGCGTCGCCGAGCAGGGTGACCCGGCCGCGCCCCCACCGGTCGAGCGGTTCGCGGTCGGTGATCCGGGTCCGGAACACCGCTGCGGGGTCGGTGGCCGCGAGCAGGGCCGGCACGGGGTCCGCCCAGTCCCGGTGCCGGGCGCGCAGCCCGGGCAGCGGATCCGGCTCGGCGTCCGCGTCGTACGGCTGGACCTGGGTCGCGTACCAGTACGTCTCCGTGGCGCTGATCGGCACGAACCCGAACCGGCACGACGGTCCCCAGTAGACGCCGATCTCGTCCGCGCCCAGGCCCGGCGGGGTGGGGCAGACCGCCCGCCAGATCGTGTACCCGGCGTAGTCGGGCGCGGCGGCCCCGTGCAGCCGGGCCCGGACGGTCGAGTGCAGCCCGTCGGCCCCGACCAGCACGTCCCCGCGCAGCTCCGTGCCGTCGTCGAGCCGGACGGTCACCCCGTCGGCGGTCGCGTCGACGTCGGCGACGGCCGCCCCGAGCCGCACCACCCCGGCCGGTACCGCCGCGAGGAGCGCCGCCTGGAGCCGCCCCCGGTGGACGCCCACGCACGGCGCCCCGTACTCGGCCGCCAGCCGGTCCAGCGGGTCCGCGGACAGCACGTCCCCGCGCCAGGTGCGGATGCCGGCCCGGGCGATCAGGGACCCGCGCGCGGCGACCGCGTCGGCGACGCCCAGCCGGTCGAGCGCCCGCATCCCGTTGATCTGGATCGTGATCCCCGCGCCGAGCTCGCGGATCCCGTCGGCGCGTTCCACGACGGTGACGTCGAGCCCGCGCCGGGTCAGGGCCACGGCGGCGGCGAGCCCGCCGATGCCGCCGCCGGCGACGATGACCCGCCGGGCGGCCGTGTTCGGGACGTTCATGTGCTGACTCCGCATTCCGTGTGCAGGATCCCGGCCAGGGCGGCCATGTCGCGCGCCGTGGCGAAACACCCCGCTCCGGACAGGGCTTCGGCCTGGCGGCCGGGTTCCTCGTGGGTACCGGTGAAACCGACGACGCGCATCCCGGCCTCCCGGGCCGCCACGGCCCCGGTGACGCTGTCCTCGACGGCCACACAGGACCGGGGGTGCTCGCCGAGCCGGGCGGCCGCGGCGAGGAACAGGTCGGGGGCGGGCTTGCCCCGGGTGGCGTCCTCGCGGGCCACGATCCGGTCGGCGGCGAACAGGGCGCCCAGGCCGACGCTGTGCAGGGCGGCCGTGACCCGGCGGCCGGGCGCGTTGGAGACCACGCAGACCGGGACCCGGACCCGCTTGAGCAGGGCGAACACCCCGGGCACGGCCGACAGTTCCCATTCCAGGGCGGCCAGGGCCCGGTCGGTGACGGCGCGCGCGAACCCGGCCGGGAGCGCCACCTGGAACTGTTCGCGCACCTCGGCGCCGATCTCGGTGAAGGCCCGGCCCCGGAACCGGGCGGCGGTCTCCCGGGCGGTCAGCGTCACGCCGTGGGCCCGCAGCTCGCGCCGGAGCACGGCCTCCATGAACGGCTCGCTGTCGACGAGCACGCCGTCGCAGTCGACGAGGACCGCCGTGGTCAGTACTGGATTTCCGGTCACCCGTTCGCCGTTCTCCCGTATCCGTGCGGCCCCCTCGGCGCACCGTCGATAGTGGAAGCTCGCACGGAAAGGCCGCCCGGACAATGCCGAGAGATCTAGAACACCTGTCGCTGAGACGTTATTGAGACTGTTCCTTCAGGGCGTTCCGTGAGAATCCGCCGATCCCGTCTCCGGGCTTTGTGAAAGCCGTTCATGACGGGTCCGCGGGGGTGTGCGGCAGGTGCCCGCTCCGGTCGTCGTCTGAGATCGAGAGGTGGTGACAAAACGCCGTAGCGGCGCCGTGATCTGCGGTTTCTCCTCGTCGGAGGACGACGCCGTGTGCCGTGCGGGTGAGTGGGACGCGTTCGCTCTCCGCGTTGTCCGAACGGAAACAGCCGACCACGGGAAAGTCGGGTCGGGCGGCGCGAATAGCGGTGGCGTCGGGTGACCCGTTCCGCAGGGAACGGCTTCGGTGCCGGGCGACGGAACGCTCGCCCGGACCCCGCTGCGTGCCGGCCCGGACGGCGGCCGGACAGTGCGATTCCGGCGCCGAGCGGACCGGCCCGGATTGCCTCGGCGCGTGGTCCCGCCCCGGTCCCACTCCGCCGTCAGCCCCGACCCTCCTGACGGGTACCGGCGAACCGCTGCGGCCCCACGGCACCCAGCAACGCCAGGGCCTGCTGGTCGGACGTGTTCGGCGCGGCGGTGTACACGACCAGCCGCAGCGCCGAGCCCGCCGCCTCCAGGACGTCGCAGTCCAGCGTCAGCCGGCCGACCTCGGGATGCTCGACGGTCTTGCGCTGCGTGACGCTCGTGGAGACGTCGGCCCCGGCCCACAGTTCCGCGAACCGGGGACTCAGCGCGCACAGCTCCCCGGAGAGCGCGTGCAGCCGCCGGTCGGCGGGGAACCGGCCGAGACCCGCGCGCAGGTCGGCGACCGCGTACGCCTCGAAGTCCCGGGCCTCCTCCGGGGTGCGGAGCACGCGGGACGGGTGCCCGCCGAAGTGCCGGAGCAGCACGTTCCCCTCGCCGGACGCCTCCTCGCCGAGCAGCGTGTGCGCCAGCGGGTTGGCCAGCACCACGTTCCAGGCCCGGTCGACGACCATCACCGCCGCGTCGTGCAGCCGGTCGATGATCCGGTGCAGCCCCGGCGTGACGTGGGTGGCGGCGGCCCCGGTGGCGGGCGGCGCGTGCCCGGCCAGCCGGAACGCGTGGTCGCGCTCCTGGGCGGTCAGCCGCAGCGCGCGGGTCAACGGCCCCAGGACGGAGGCGGAGGGTCGACCCGCCCGGCCCTGTTCGAGCCGGGCCAGGTACTCCACCGACAGCCCGGCGAGGGTGGCCAGTTCCTGGCGGCGGAGCCCGGGGGCCCGGCGGCGCGGGCCGGTCGGCAGGCCCACCTCGGCGGGCGCGAGCCGGTCCCGCCAGGCGCGCAGGCAGCTGCCCAGATCGGCGTGGTCCATGCCGCCCATTCTGCCGGGCCCACTCCGGCGGAGGGTCGCCCTGCCGGTACCAGGCTCCGCTCGGCCCTCGTGCCGTCCGCCCGGCCGCCCGACGATGGGGCGGAACCGGCCACGGACCGAAGGAGCATCCGCGATGCAACCCCTGCTGCGACCCCTGGACCTGGGCGACCTCGCCCTGCCCAACCGGGTGGTGATGGCGCCGGTCACCCGGGCCCGGGCCGCCAACGACGCGCTGGCCCCCACCGCCCTGCACGCGGCCTACTACGCCCAGCGGGCGAGCGCCGGCCTGATCGTCACCGAGGGCACGTGGGTCAGCCCGCGGGCGGTCGGTTTCGTCGACGTCCCCGGCGTGTACAGCGAGGAGCAGGTCGGGGCCTGGCGGGCCGTCACCGATCTGGTGCACGCGGTCGGCGGCCGGATCGTGCTCCAGCTCTGGCACACCGGTTCCGCCTCGCACCCCGACCACCTCGGGGGCGAGGCGCCGGCCGGCCCGTCGGCGGTCAACCCGCGCGAGGTGTCCTTCACGGCGCGCGGCCCCCGCGACACGGTCACCCCGCGCCCGATGACCCTGGCCGACATCGACGCCACGATCGCCGACTACGCCACGGCCGCCGCGCACGCCCGGCGGGCCGGTTTCGACGGGGTCGAGATCCAGGCCGTGGGCTCGTTCCTGGTCCCGCAGTTCCTCAATCCGCTCCTCAACCACCGCTCCGACGGGTACGGCGGGGACCCGGCCGGCCGCCGTCGCCTGCTCCTGGAGCTGGTCGGCGCCGTCGCCGGGCCCTGGGACGGCCGCCGGGTGGGCGTGCGGCTGTCGCCCTACTGGACCTCCGGCGACCTGTTCACGGCCGACGAACAGACCCTCGCCGAGTACGAGCACCTCGTGACCGCGCTCAACGACCACCCGGTGGCGTACCTGCACCTGCGCGGCCGGACCCCCACCGCCGCCGGCCCCGACCTCGACGCGATCGCCCGGTACCGCGCCCGGTTCGCCGGCCCCCTGATCGCCAACTTCGGCTTCGACCGCGCGTCCGGCAACGCCGCCATCGAACGGGGCACCGCCGACGCGGTCTCGTTCGGCGCGCACTTCATCGCGAACCCCGACCTGGTGACCCGCTTCGCCCTGGACCGGGAGCTGGCCACCGGCGACCCCGCCACGTACTACACGGGCGGCGCGGCCGGCTACGTCGACTACCCGACGAGCGACTGGCGGGCCGTGCCGGCCACCCCGTGAAGCGCGCCCCCTGGTAGCTCCGCTCTGACATTCTTAGCGACAAGATACCTAGACTGTGGGGATGACCGAAGACGCGGTGGACCGGATCGTGGCCCAGTGGCGGGTCGAGCGGCCGGACCTGGCCCCCGCGCCGATGGCCGTCTTCGGCCGGATCCACCGGATCGCCCGGCTGATGGGCGACCGGATGGAGACCGTCTACCAGGGGTACGGGATCGGCCGCGGCGAGTTCGACGTCCTCGGCACGCTGCGCCGGACGGGGGAGCCGTACACCCTGGCGCCCAAGGCCCTGACCGAGACCCTGATGCTCACCTCCGGCGGCATGACCGGCCGGCTGGACCGCCTGGAACGGGCCGGCCTGATCGCCCGCAGCCCAGACCCGGACGACCGGCGCGCGCTGCGGATCACCCTCACCGCCGAGGGGCTGCGGGTGGTCGAGGAGGCCGTGGGCGTGGGCCTGGCCGTGCAGCGCGACGTGCTGTCCGTGCTCCCGCCCGAGGACCAGGACCGCCTGGCGGACCTGCTCCGCGCCCTCCAGGAACCCCTGGGCTGACCGGCCGGACCCACCACCGGGGACCCGCCGGTGCCGCGCCGCTACTCCAGCGGCGGCACCCCCACCTCCTGCGCCAGCACCGCCGCCTGCACCCGGCTGCGCAGCCCCAGCTTCGCCAGCACCCGGCTCACGTGCACCTTCGTCGTCGCCTCGGTGATCGACAGCCGTGCGCCCAGGTCGGCGTTGGACAACCCCCCGGCCAGCCCGGCCAGCACCTCGCGCTCCCGGGCCGTCAGCGCGTCGAGCACCGTGGACGGCGGGGGAGCGGCACGCCGGCCGAACGCCGCGATCAGGGTCCGGGTCACCTGCGGGTCGATCAGCCCCTCGCCGCGGGCCACGAGCCGGACCGCGCCGATCAGCCCGGCCGCGTCGGTGTCCTTGAGCAGGAACCCGGCCGCGCCGGCCCGCAGCGCGCCGAACACGTACTCGTCGAGGTCGAAGGTCGTCAGCACCAGCACGTCGGCGATCCCGGCGAGCTGGCGGGTCGCGGCGATCCCGTCGAGCACGGGCATCCGGACGTCCATCACGACCACGTCCGGGGCGAGCCGGGTGGCCAGCGCCACGGCCTGCTCCCCGTCGCCGGCCTCGCCCACCACCTCGATGTCGGGCGCGGCGGACAGCACCAGGGCCAGGCCCGCGCGCACCGCCGGCTGGTCGTCGGCGAGCACGACCCGGATCACCCCGGATCCGGCACCCGGCCCACCGGAAGCCGCACCCGACCCGTCGGAATCCGCACCCGTCGCGCCGGACGCCCCGCCGGTCATGTCGGAAACTCCACCCGCACCCGCCACGCGTCCCCCTCCGGTCCCGCCGCGAACGCCGCCCCGAGCAGCGACGCCCGTTCGCGCATGCCGACGAGGCCCGCGCCCCCGGACGGTACCCCGGCCGACGCGCCGAGCGGATTGGACACCTCGACCCGCACCGCGCCCGGCAGGTACGTGACGGCGACCGCCGCGGGGGCCGGCCCGGCGTGCTTGAGCGCGTTGGTCAGGGACTCCTGCACGATCCGGTACGCCGCGAACTCCACGGCCACCGGCAGTCGGCGGGCGGTCCCCTCGGCGCGCAGGGTCCCGCCCGCCCGGTCGACGAGCGCGGGCAGGCCGTCGAGCCCCGGCACGACCAGGTCGCCGGGTTCCTCGCGCAGCACCGCCACGAGCTGGCGCATCTCGGCGAGCCCGGCGACGGCGTTCTCCCGGACCACGCCCAGGACCCGGCGGGTCGCCTCGGTGTTGTCGGCGGGCAGGGCCAGGCCGCCGGTGGCGTGCAGGGCGATGACGGACAGGTGGTTGGCGACGACGTCGTGCAGCTCGCGGGCCATCCGGGACCGTTCGGCGTGCACGGCGTGCCGGTGGTCGAGTTCGGCCAACCGGGCCACCTGCGCGGTGCGTTCCCGTTCGGCGGCGGCCTCGGCGCGGTGCTGGCGGACGATCTGCCCCGTCTCCACCGGCACGACCAGGACCAGGGCCGAGGTCACCCCGACCATCGCGGCCCGCACCTCCCCGGTGACGGCCACCCCCACGACGGCCGCGGTGGCGGCCACGACGACCCCCGCCCAGAGCAGGATCCGGGGCAGCCGGCGCGGGCCGTGCACGGTCGCGTCGTAGAGCACCTGGGTGAAGGCGAGCACCGTGGCCAGCGACGGGCCGAGCGCCTGGTCGGCGGACACCGCGACGGTACCCAGCAGCACGGCCGGCACCGGGGCGACCCGGCCCAGGGCGACCGCCACGACCATCGCGGCCAGCGGCACCAGGAGCAGCCAGGCGGGATCGGTGCGGCCGTCGTAGGCGCCGGACGCCCACAGCGCCGTGCCGACGACCGCCACGGCCGCCGCGGTCCACAGATCACGCCTCTTCACGACCCACACACTAGGGGTACGCCGAAGGATGTACCCCGGGTTCAGCACGGCGGCGGAGGCCCGGGGCGCCCCGCGTACCGAGAATAGGATCATGGTTCTCGCATTTCTCGCCATCGGTGAGGTCCTGTTCGTGGTGTCCCTGCTCAGCGGGCTCGTGGTCCGCTACGTGTTCCGGATGCCCCGCACCGGGGCCGCCCTGCTCCTCGCCGCCCCGGTGATCGACCTCGGACTGCTGGCCGCCACGGCGGTCGACCTGCACGGCGGCGGACGGGCCGGCTGGCAGCACGGCCTGGCGGCGGTGTACCTGGGCTTCTCCGTCGCCTTCGGGCACTCGATGGTCCGCTGGGCCGACCAGCGCTTCGCGTACCGGTTCGCCGGCGGTCCGCCCCCGGTGAAGCCCCCGAGGTACGGCACCGGCCGGGCCCTGTACGAGTGGCGCGAGTTCGCCAAGCTGGCCCTCGCCTGTGGGATCGCGGCCGGACTCCTGGCCCTGGCCATCGCCTACGTCGGGGACGCCTCCCGGACGGCGGCGCTCAGCGGGTGGCTGGGGAGGATGGGCGTGGTGGCCGCGATCGGGTTCGTGTGGGCGGCGAGCTACACCGTCTTCCCGAAGCGGGAGCGCCGCTGACGGCAGGGAACGCCCGGTGCCGCCGGGGCGCCCACCCGCCCCGGGTGCGTCCCCTTCCCCGCCCGCCCACCCCGGTGCACCATGGTCCGATGACGTTGCAGAACCGGGTCGCCCCCACCGGCGAGATCCTCGCCGTCGACTCCCGGGGCCTGCTGACCGGCAACCGGGGCTGCCTGCACGGCCCCGACCGCCGGCTCGGCGTGACCCGCTGGCGGTCGAAGCTCTGGATCTGCTGCGTCCTGGAGTGGCGGGGCTGGCGGCGCGACCCGATGCCGCCCGGCCGGTGGACGGCCCTGTTCTTCCTCGACGAGGCCACTGCCCTCGCGGCCGGCCACCGCCCGTGCGCCTACTGCCGGCGCGCCGACTACACCTCCTACGCCGAACTCTGGCGGCGCGCCGAGGGCCTGGCCGCCCGGCCGAAGGCGTTCGAGATGGACGCGCGGCTGCACGCGGAACGGGTCGAGCCGTACACCCGCCGGCAGCGGACCCGGGGCGCGGCGTTCGGGGCGCTGCCGGACGGGGTGCTCGTCCGCCGGCACGACCGGGTCGGGCTGGTCGCGGCCGGCCGGTTCGCCCCGTGGACCTTCGACGGGTACCTGCCGGCGGAGCCCGTGCCGTCCGCCGAGCCGGTGGAGGTGCTCACCCCGCCGGTGACCACGGCCGTCCTCGCCGCCGGCTACCGCCCGCTCCTGCACCCGACCGCCCCGGCCTGACCGGCCCCGGCTACGGCCCGGCCGGGTTCGGTCCGCTGTGGCCCGGTGAGCGGCCGCGCCGGGCGCCTGACCGCGGCCCGGGTTTCCGGGCGTCGCGAGCGGGTAAGTCGCATACGCTCGGGGTGTCGAGCGCGGCGGGAGGTCTTCGATGACACGGTGCGACTCCGGGCCGACCCGGCCGGGCCCGTCGTGACGGCCCCGCTCGCCGTCGGCCTGCCCGCCCACATCCGGGTCTGCCTGTTCGACCTCGACGGCGTGCTGACCATGACGGCGACGGTGCACGCGGCGGCCTGGAAGGACCTCTTCGACGGGTACCTGGCCGAGCGCGCCCGCACCACCGGCGAACCGTACGTGCCCTTCGACCCCGTCGCCGACTACGACCGCTACGTGGACGGCCGGATCCGCGCCGACGGCACCCGCGCGTTCCTCGCCTCCCGGGGCATCACCCTCGACGAGGAACAGGTCCGCGCCCTCGGCGACCGGAAGAACGACCTGGTCCTGCGCCGGCTGCGCACAGACGGCGTGACCGCGTACGAGGGCTCGGTGCGCTACGTGCACGCGGTCCGCGCCGCCGGCCTGCGCACCGCCGTGGTGTCCGCGAGCACCAACTGCCGCGACGTCCTGGCGGCGGCGGGCATCACCGACCTGTTCGACGCGCGGATCGACGGCGTGGTCGCCACGGAACGCGGCCTGGCCGGCAAGCCCGCGCCGGACACGTACCTGGAGGGCGCGCGGGAGCTGGGCGTGGCCCCGGACGCGGCGGCCGTGTTCGAGGACGCCCTCGCCGGGGTCCGGGCGGGCCGGGCCGGCGCGTTCGGCTGGGTCGTCGGGGTGGACCGGGTCGGGCAGGCCGCCGACCTGCGCGCCGCCGGGGCCGACACCGTCGTGACCGACCTCGCCGGGCTGCTGCCGTCATGATCGAGCAACCCGGCTACCAGGTCGAACCGTGGCGGCTGCGCGAGACGGGCCTGGACCTGAACGTCCTCGCCCAGTCCGAGTCCGTGTTCGCCCTGGCCAACGGGCACATCGGCTGGCGGGCGAACCTGGAGGAGGGCGAGCCGCACGCGCTGCCCGGCAGCTACCTCAACGGCGTGCACGAGTCCCGGCCGCTGCCGTACGCGGAGGCCGGCTACGGCTACCCCGAGGCGGGCGACACCGTCCTCAACGTCACCAACGGCAAGCTGATCCGGCTGCTCGTCGACGACGAACCCTTCGACATCCGGTACGGCGAACTGCGCGACCACGAACGCTGCCTCGACTTCCGGGCCGGCACCCTGACCAGGACCGCCGAGTGGACGTCGCCCGCCGGCCGCACCGTCCGGGTCCGCGCGACCCGGGTGGTCTCGTTCACCCAGCGCGCCGTGGCGGCCGTCCGCTACGAGGTCGAGGCGCTCGGCGGGCCGGCCCGGATCGTCGTGCAGTCCGAACTGGTCGCCAACGAGGAGATGCCCGCCGCCGTGGCCGACCCCCGGGCCGCCGCCGTGCTGCGCGACCCGCTGCGGCCGGAGGAGCACACCCACGACGGCGCGCGGGCGGTCCTGGCACACCGGACCCGCAACACGGAACTGCTCGTCGTCGCGGGCATGGACCACGTGGTCGAGGAGCCGGCCGACCTGGCGACCAGCACCGACAGCCGCCCCGATCTGGGCCGGTGGACCGCGACCGCCCTGCTCCAGCCGGGGGAGCGCCTGACGTTCACCAAGTTCGTCGCGTACGGCTGGTCCCGGGTCCGGTCGCTGCCCGGGGTCCGGGGCCAGGTGGAGGCGGCGCTGGTGGCGGCCACCCGGATCGGCTGGGACCGGATGCTGGCCGAGCAGCGCGGGTACCTCGACGACTTCTGGGAGCGGGCCGACGTCGAGGTGCACGGGGACGACGAGATCCAGCAGGCCGTGCGGTTCGCGCTGTTCCACCTCCTACAGGCCGGCGCGCGCGGGGAGGGCCGGGCCATCGCGGCCAAGGGCCTGACCGGTCCCGGCTACGACGGGCACGCCTTCTGGGACACCGAGATGTTCGTGCTGCCCGTCCTCGACTACGCGGTGCCGCACGCCGCCCGGCACGCCCTGCAGTGGCGGCACGACACCCTGCACCTGGCCGAGGAACGCGCCGCCCAGCTCGGCCTGCGCGGCGCGGTGTTCCCGTGGCGCACCATCGCCGGCCGGGAGTGCTCCGCGTACTGGCCCGCCGGCACCGCCGCCTTCCACCTGGGCGCCGACATCGCCGCCGCCGTGATCCGGTACTGCGACGTGACCGGCGACCGGGAGTTCGCGCACGGCGCCGGGTTCGACCTGCTGGTGGCCACCGCCCGGATGTGGCGCTCGCTGGGCTGCCACGACGCGCGCGGCCGGTTCCGGATCGACGGGGTGACCGGCCCGGACGAGTACAGCGCGGTGGCCGACAACAACGTGTACACCAACCTGATGGCCCGGCAGAACCTGCTCGCCGCCGCCGACGGTGTCGTCGACCACCCGTCGCGCGCCGCCGAACTGGGCGTGGACGCGGCGGAGGCCGACGCCTGGCGCGCGGCGGCCGAGACGATGACCGTGCCGTACGACGAGGCGCTGGGCGTGCACCCGCAGTCCGACGGCTTCACCGGGCACCAGGCGTTCGACTTCGCCGCGTTCAGCACGGAGCGCTACCCGTTGCTGCTGCACGTGCCGTACTTCGACCTGTACCGCAAACAGGTCGTCAAACAGGCCGATCTGGTACTGGCCATGCAGCTGTTCCCCGCGGAGTTCACCGCCGCCCAGAAGGCCCGCAACTTCGCCTACTACGAGGCCCTGACCGTGCGCGACTCCTCCCTGTCGGCGTGCACCCAGGCCGTGCTGGCCGCCGAGACCGGCCACCTGGACCTCGCCTACGACTACCTGGGCGAGGCCGCGCTGATGGACCTCGACGACCTGGAGCACAACACCCGCGACGGCCTGCACATGGCGTCCCTGGCCGGCAGTTGGATCGCGCTGGTCGCCGGGTTCGGCGGGCTCCGCCAGGTCGGCCCCGTCCCGAGCTTCGCGCCCCGGCTGCCCGCCGCCCTGACCCGCCTGGCGTTCACGATCTCGCTGGGGAAGCGCCGGCTGCACGTCGACATCGGACCCGACGCGGCGACGTACACCCTGCGCGCCGGGGAGTCCGTGGAACTGCGCCACCACGGCGAGACCGTGGACCTGCGCGCGGGGGAGCCGCGAACCCTGCCCGTACCGGGGATCCCGACGCCGGAGCCGGTGCGTCAGCCCGCTGGCCGCACCCCGGCCGCCCGGCACGCCCGGAGTGACGTGTAGGAGGTTTGTCCTATTGGCGACATGGCTGGGTGGACATTCTCGTATAGGTGCTATCGGCATTTAAGTGCTTCGTTGCACATTTATTGTCGAGTACACGAAGAATGGCTTTTTTCCATAAAGGATCCCGATACGTCATGGCTGTGTAAAGCTGTTTCGGTAACACCCACCTGTTATTCCAACGTGATCGTGGAAGGTGTAACTGTCATGAAGCGGTGGATCAGCAAGGGTATCGGCGTCGCGATGTTGTCAGCGGCCATTGTGGGCGCTGGCGCGGTCCCGGCCCACGCGGCGGACCACAGCCCGGAGGCGGGCGTGTGGCAGATCTCGATCGGCAACCACGGCGTCGGCAACGGCAACCAGTTCTACTTCGTCGTGCAGGCGCCGATCAACGTGTGCGGGATCGGCGTGGGCATCCTCGGCCTGGGCCTCGGCGCGGGCGCGTGCAGCAACGGAGCCTGGAACAACGTCGACTTCTAGGACGGCCGGCGGGCGGGTCTCACAAGAGGCTCACCTTCCGGGGTTCCGCCACACGGGCATCCCGCGCGTGGACGGATCCGGATAACCTGGAACTCGCTCCGGCGGAATGTCGGAAACGAGAGCCCCGGTGCGCTCAGGCGCACCGGGGCTCCCTCTTCACATGGGGGTCCACTATGGACATTGACGACGCGGTACGGGAACTCCTCTCACCGGCCGGCTGCGACAACCCTTTTCCCCTGTACGCCGCCCTGCACGCGCACGGCCCCGTCGTCGCGGTCGGCCCCGACGCGCACCCGTGGGCCCGCGCGCTCGTGCACGGCCACGCGGCCGTCAACGAGGTGCTCCGCGACCCCCGGTTCCGCAACTCCGACGCGGCCCGGCTCGACCGGCTCCAGGCCGGCTGGCGCGACCACGACCTGCTCACGACCCTGACCGGCTCGATGATGTTCGCCAACGGTCCGGAGCACACCCGGTTCCGCAAGCTCTTCCAGTCGGTGTTCACCCCCCGGCGGGTCGCCGAACTCGGACCGGCGATCGCCGACCTGGTCGACACCGTCTGCGACCGGATGGCCAAGAACGCCGCCGACGGTGCCCCATTGGACTTCATGACCGAGTTCGCCTACCGGGTACCGGCCGGCGTCGTCGGCCGGCTGTTCGGCATCCCGGAACGGCACTGGGACTGGATCCCGCCCCGCGCCAACCTGATCAACGACGCGCTCAGCCCGCGCGGCCACGACCCGCTGGTCTTCTCCGCCGCCAACACCGCGGCCCGCGAACTCGTCGGCTACTACCTGGACCTCATCGAACAGCTCCGGAACGCACCCGACGGCGGGATCATCAGCGGCATCCTCGAACAGGGCGCCGCCGGTGGCCACGACGTCACCGACCTCGAACTCGCCCACAACCTGGTGGTCACCTACAACGCGGCGTTCGCCACCACCACGCCGATGATCGCGCACGGGCTGGTCCAGCTCCTGGCCCGCCCCGCGCACGCCGCCCGGCTCCGCGAGGATCCGGCCACCGCGCCGGCGTACGTGGAGGAGATCCTGCGGTTCGTCAGCCCCGTGCAGTTCGTCAGCAGGTGCGTGGCCGAGGACACGGAGTTCCACGGGGTGACGGTGCCCGCCGGGTACACGGCGCTGGTGCTGCTGGGCGCCGCGAACCGGGACCCGGCGCGGTTCGCCGACCCGGACGTGTTCGACCCCGACCGGCCCGACAACCACCCGATCAGCTTCGGGGTCGGCCCGCACTACTGCCTGGGCGCGGCGCTGGCGCGCAGCGAGGGGGTGCTCGCGCTGCCCCGGCTCCTGCGGCGGTTCCCGGACCTCGCGATCGGACCGGACCCGGTGCTCGACAACTCCCTCCTGATCCCCAGCTACCGCTCGCTACCGGTCACGCTGGGCTGACCCGGGGCGGGCCGTGGGGACGGGCCGCCCCGCGACGGCGACCTGTGCGCCGGGCGCGGTCCGGATGTCGCCGGGCCGTAGGCGGCGCGGTCGCCTACTCGACCGGGCCGCCCGTCCCGCCGGGTACCAGCTGCCGCGCGTAGCCGATCCCGGGACGGCCGTCCACGACCAGCTCACCCGTGGGGACGAACCCGTTGCGGGCCAGGACGGACCGGGAGCCCGCGTTGTCGAGCGTGGTGACGGCCCGCAGCTCCGTCAGCCCGTACCCGGCGGCGGCCAGGGCGCACACCTCGCGGACGGCCGTCGTGGCCAGCCCCCGCCCGGCGGCCCGTTCGGCGATCCGGTAGCCGAGCTCGGCCGCGCCGTCGGCGATGTCGACCAGGTTGACCCGGCCCAGGACGGCGCCCGACCCGTCCACCAGCACGTGGAAGGCGATCAGCCCGGTGGCCTGCTCGGCGAGGAGCGCGGCGTGCCGGTCGTCGAACCGGGCGAAGTACCCGTCGCCCCGGTCGGGGACCGACGCGGCGAAGTACGCCCGGTTCTCGCGCTCGAAGGCGAGCAGTGCGGGGGCGTGGTCGGGGCGGAGCCGCTCGAGTTGGATCATGGGCGCACCGTACCCATCGAATGATCTTCGGATCTGCGATTTTCCGCCCGCCCGGGATTCGGTGCCGGTCAGGCCGGGTCGAGCAGCGGGATGCGGCCCGCGTCGACCAGGTCGAGGACCCGGGCCGCGCCGCCGAGCGCCGCCGCGCTGTGCCCGAGTGTGGAGGCGGTCAGCACCGCCCCGCCCGCGTCGGGCGCGACCACCCCCGACCCGAGTTCCGTGCGGGCGGCGGGGAGCAGCCAGGGGGCGAGGGGCACGTAGTACCCGCCGAGCACGACGATCTCGGGGTTGAGGAGGTTCGCCAGCACCGACAGGCCGAGGCCCAGCCGGGTGCCGGCCAGCTCCAGGGCCGCCAGGACCTGCCGGTCACCCGCCCCGGCCCGGGTCACCAGGTCGGCCACGGCCGTCGTGAGGTGCTCCGGCGTCGGCGGCGGCCCGTCGCCCGCGGCCCCGATCAGCGCCGCCAGTCCCACCACGGACTCCAGGCAACCGCGCCGCCCGCACCCGCACCGGGGACCGTCCGGCACCACCGGCACGTGGCCGATCTCCCCCGAGTAGCCCCGGAAGCCGCGCAGCGGCCTGCCCCCGGCGATGATGCCCGCGCCGATGCCGACCTCGCCCGTCAGGTACACCAGGTCCGGGGTGCCGGCGTGCGGCCCGTAGCGGTGCTCGGCGGCCACGCCCAGGTTCGCGTCGTTGTCGACCAGCACGTCGACCGTGCCGCCGAGCGCCCGGTGCAGGTCGGCGCGCAGGTCCACGTCGCGCCAGCCGAGGTTCGGCGCGAGGTGCACGACGCCGGCAGCGTCGATCAGCCCCGGCACCCCGACCGTCACGCCCAGGACCCGCCGCCCGTCGGCGGTCATCCGCGCGATCACCCGCCGGGCCAGCGCGGCCAGCGCGGCCGTGCCCCGGGCCGGCCCGCCGGTGCCGTCGAAGGTCCGGCGCCAGGACAGCAGCCGGTGGCCGCCCACGTCGACCGCGACGGCCGCCAGGTAGTCGGCGTTGATCTCCATCCCGACCGCCGCGTACGGGCTGCCGTCGACGACCAGCATCGTCGCCGGCCGGCCGATCCGGTTCTCCGTCACCCCGGTCTCGCGGAGCAGCCTGCGGTCGAGCAGATCGGTGACGAGACTGGAGACGGTGGCCTTGTTCAGCCCGGTCGCGGCGGCGATGTCGGCCCGGGAACAGGGGGAGTGCGCGCGCACGAACCGCAGGACCACCACCAGGTTGGTCGTCCGGACATCGGCGACGTCGGCCGGCCGGGGCACGGACTGGTGGGTGATCACGGGCCCACTCTAGCGGCCGTTGACACCGGCGCGCGCCCGACTTAAGTTGGGAGTCTAAACTAATTCGGAGGTCGTCATGGCACTGGAACCGACACCGGGGGACAAGTTCTCGTTCGGCCTGTGGACCGTCGGCTGGCAGGCCCGCGACCCGTTCGGCGACGCCACCCGCCCGGCCCTCGACCCCGTCGAGTCCGTGCACCGCCTCGCCGACCTCGGCGCCTACGGGATCACGTTCCACGACGACGACCTCATCCCGTTCGGCTGCTCCGACGGAGACCGCTTCGGGCACATCGCCCGGTTCCGCAAGGCCCTCGACGAGACCGGCCTCGTCGTGCCGATGGCCACCACGAACCTGTTCACCCACCCGGTGTTCAAGGACGGCGCGCTGACCAGCAACGACCGGAGCGTCCGGCGGTACGCGCTCCGCAAGGTCATGCGCAACCTCGACCTCGCCGCCGAACTGGGCGCGCACACCTACGTGTTCTGGGGCGGCCGGGAGGGCTCGGAGACCGACGCGGCCAAGGACGTCGGGGCGGCCCTCGACCGGTACCGCGAGGCCCTCGACACCCTCGCCGCCTACACCGTCGAACGCGGCTACGACATGCGGTTCGCCCTGGAACCCAAGCCCAACGAGCCGCGCGGCGACATCCTGCTGCCCACCATCGGGCACGCCCTGGCCTTCGCGTCGACCCTGGAACACCACGCGATGGTCGGCGTGAACCCGGAGGTCGGCCACGAGCAGATGGCCGGGCTGAACTTCGTGCACGGCGTGGCGCAGGCCCTCTGGCAGGGGAAACTGTTCCACATCGACCTCAACGGGCAGCGGGGGATCCGGTTCGACCAGGACCTGGTGTTCGGGCACGGGGACGTGCTGAGCGCGTTCTTCCTGGTGGATCTGCTGGAGCACGGGGGGCTGGGCGGGGTGGCCGCGCCCGGCCCGGTCTACGACGGCCCCCGGCACTTCGACTACAAGCCGGGCCGCACGGAGGACACCGCCGGCGTCTGGGCCTCCGCCGCCGCCAACATGCGCACCTACCTCCTGCTCCGCGAACGCGCCCGCGCCTTCCGGGCCGACCCGGAGGTCCGCGCCGCCCTCGCCGCCAGCCGCGTCCCCGAACTGGCCGTCCCCACCCTCGACCCCGGCGAGACCCATGCCGACCTGCTCGCCGACCGCACCGCCTGGGAGGACTTCGACCCCGACAAGACCGCACTCGCGGGGTACGCCTACACCCAGCTCGAACAACTCGCCGTCGAACACCTGCTCGGCGCGCGATGACCCTCGTCGCCGGGGTCGACTCCTCCACCCAGTCCTGCAAGGTCCTCGTCGTGGACGCCGACACGGGGGCGGTGGTCCGGTCGGGCCGGGCGCCGCACCCGGACGGCACCGAGGTGCACCCGGACGCCTGGTGGGCGGCCCTGGACCGGGCGGTCCGCGCCGCCGGCGGCCTCGACGACTGCGCGGCGGTGGCCGTCGCCGCGCAGCAGCACGGCATGGTGTGCCTGGACGACTCCGGCGACGTCGTCCGCCCGGCGCTGCTGTGGAACGACACCCGGTCCGCCGGCGCCGCCCGCGACCTGGTGGCCGAACTCGGCGGACCGGCCGCCTGGGCCGACGCCGTCGGCAGTGTGCCGGTCGCCTCGTTCACCGTCACGAAACTCCGCTGGCTCGCCGAACACGAACCTCTCGCGGCCCGGCGCACCGCGGCCGTCTGCCTGCCGCACGACTGGCTCACCTGGCGGCTCGGCGGCCGGGCGGAGCTCACCACGGACCGGGGCGACGCGAGCGGTACCGGGTACTACGCCGCGGCCACCGGCGGCTACCGGCCCGACCTCGCGGCCCTGGCTCTGGGGCATGCCCCGGGGCTGCCCCGGGTGCTGGGGCCGGCGGAGTCCCCGGGATGCACCGGATCCGGGGGGCGGCACGGTTCCGGCGGCCCGGGCGGTTCCGGGGCCACGGGCGGTTCCGGCGGCCCGGGTGGCTTCGAGGCGCGGCGCGGTTCCGGCGGCCAGGGTGGCTCAGGTGGCCCCCGGGCGCGGCGCGGTTCCGGCGGCCCGCTCGATTCCGGGCCGCCCCCTCCCGGACTCCTGCTCCGTCCGGGGATCCCGCTCGGCCCCGGCACAGGCGACAACGCGGCGGCGGCCCTCGGCCTGGGCGCCCGCCCCGGCGACGTCATCGTCTCCATCGGCACGTCCGGCACCGCGTTCGCCGTCTCCGACACCCCCACCGCCGACCCGACCGGGGCCGTCGCCGGATTCGCCGACGCCACCGGCCGGCACCTGCCCCTGGTCTGCACCCTCAACGCCGCCCGGGTCCTGGACGCCGCCGGCACCCTCCTCGGCGTCGACCACGCCACACTCTCCGACCTGGCGCTGTCCGCCCCGCCCGGGGCCGGCGGCCTGGTCCTCGTCCCGTACCTCGAAGGCGAACGCACCCCCGACCGCCCGCACGCCACCGGCACCGTGCACGGCCTGACCCTGGCCACCGCCACCCCGGCGCACCTGGCCCGCGCCGCCATCGAGGGCATGTTGTGCGGACTGGCCGACGCGCTCGACGCCCTGGTCGCGTGCGGGGTCCGCGTGGACCGGGTACTGCTGACCGGCGGCGGGGCGGCCTCGGAGGCGGTACGCCGGATCGCCCCCGCCGTCCTCGGCCGGCCGGTGATCGTGCCGACCCCGGGGGAGTACGTGGCGGTCGGCGCGGCCCGGCAGGCGGCATGGACCCTGTCCGGGGCCCCGACCGCACCGTCCTGGCCGGACCACGGCTCCCGACGCTACGAGGCGGACGCCACCGCGGACGTCCGGCACCGGTACGCGGAGGTCCGCGACCTCGGGTAGTCCGCCGGTCCGGCCCCGGACGCGGGCGACGTGCGGAGGCCCACGCGCACGGCCCCCGAGGATCCCGGCCCCAGACGCCGCGCGGAGTCACAGGTGCGCGGGGGCCGTGCACTCGAACCGCCTGCGGGGACCTCGACCACACATCCGGGTGACGGGCGAAGTCGACGTCGCGCGGACGTCCGCGGACGTGGGTGGCCCGCGCGGATTCCCGGCTCCGGCGGCGCGGGCGCTGAAGGCCAGGCTGGATGCCCGACGCAGGTGGCGCGGAGGGCGGGGCCGGGTCCGGCCCGTTTGAGCGGCAACCCGGACGGGTACCGGGGCCCCGGGCCTCCGAACGCCGCACCGGCGAAGGGCCCCCTGTGCTCCGTGTCGGAAAGGCGGACCCGTGACCCTGGCCGCAGTCCTGTCCGCACTGCTCGTCGGCATCGTCGTCGGGGTGGTGGAGCGCCTGGCGCTGCCGGGCCACCGGTACGTCCCGACCTGGGTCACCATGCTGATCGGGGCCCTCGCGGCGGTGATCGGAACGGTGATCGTCCGGGGCCTGGGCCTCGCGGAGACCCGGGGCGTGGCGACCGTGGAGGTCGTCGTCCAGCTGGTGCTCGCCGCCGGCTGCGTCGCCCTCGCGGTGGCGGTCTCCAGCAGACGCGCCGGCCGCTGACAACCCTGCGGAGCCGGTCCAAGGTCGTCGGAGCCGGAGCCGGAGCCGGAGCCGGAGCCGGAGCCCGAGCCCGAGCCCGAGCCGCGTTCGCGATGCGCGCCCTGCGGACGTCGCTCGCCACCCACGGCGAGGCGGCAGCCGCCGGCGGATACGCCGGGCGTCAACGCCCGTTCGGATACCGGGCCCAGTCGCCTGATGCCAAGCCACAGTCGCTACCGAGCCTCCGGGCCGGCCGGAACGTGCCTACCGAGCGGAGTGCGCCTACCGAGGCCGGCGGGCCGGCCGGAGTGCGCCTACCGAGGCCGGCGGGCCGGGCCTACTCGCCAGTTTCGACACTCTCCGTCACTATTCCATGGCACAGTGTTCCGGGAGCCCCGTGCCGTGCGGGGGAGAGTGCCAGGGGGCGCCATGACGACCGGGACGGTGCGTTGGTTCAACGCCGAACGGGGCTTCGGTTTCATCCGCCCCGACGAGGGGCCGGACGTGTTCGCCTACTCCACGGCGATCACCGACGAGGATCTGCCGACCCTGCGCGAGGACCAGCGGGTGGAGTTCCGGGTCGTGCGCGGCCCGACGGGCCTCCTCGCCGACCGGGTCCGACTCCTCTGACCGGGCTCTCCCGGGTCTGACCCGCGCCCCGCACGTCCGGCCGGCACCCGCACAGCGCCCTCCGAAACCCGATGATCAAGCCCAAACCACTCATCCGAGTACGCCCGGCACCGCACGGCACGGCCCGCCCCGGCCCGCCCCGGCACGGCGCGGCCCGCCCCGCCCCGGCACGGCGCGGCGTGGCACGGCGCGGCGCGGCGTGGCACGGCGCGGCCCTGTCCAGGTCGCGGGAGGGGGCGACGACCCGGCGGCCCCAGGGCGCGGTTCTGGAGGTCGCGGGCGCGGGAGGAGGAGGTCCCGGGGCGGGACGAGGGCGTCCCGGGAGCGGGAACCCGGCGGCGCGGGTGTGAGAACCGGTCGGGCCGGGTAGCTGATGAGGGCACCGGACAGCCTAGGAGGCGCAACGCACATGACGAACCCATCAGTGAACGCCTGGAACTACGGTCCCGACTCCGGCTATCCCGGCTCGCAGGCCACCCTGGTCGGCTACCACGTGGAGGCCACCGACGGCTCCATCGGCAAGATCGACGAGGCCACCACGGAGGCCGACTCCAGCTTCATCGTCGTGGACACCGGCCCCTGGATCTTCGGCCACCGCGTCCTCCTCCCGGCCGGCATCATCGAGCGCGTCGACCCGACGGACGAGAAGGTCTACGTCAGCCGCAGCCGCGACGAGATCAAGGCCGCCCCCGACTACGACCCGACCCACCGCGACCACCCCGAGTACCGCCACAACACCACCCGGCACTACTACGGCGAGGGCCGCTAGGCCCGTCGCCGGGTCCCGGATGGCGAGGGCCGCGAGCCGGCCCCCGAAGTGGAGGAGAGCACCATGACCACCGACAACGCGCTGGACCTGACCACACTCGCCGGTTACGAGGCCCTCGGCCGGGACGCCAAACTCGGCCAGGTGAGCACCCGCACCGGATCCGTGGGCCCGGACCTGCTGGTAGTCGACATGGAAGTGGAGGCGGCGGGCTCGGAGGTCGCCTTCCCGCGCACCGCGATCCTCGACGTCGACGACGAGGCCGGCACCGTGTCGCTGGACGCGACGAGCGGCTCGGTGCGCGACCTGCCCGGGTACGACGCGCTCCGCCCGCAGGACGTCCCCGCCGTCGTGGTGACGGGCCCGTTCGACGGGATGGATCCCCGCCGGGGCAGCGCCTGACCGACGGCCGGTCGGCCCTACCAAGCCCGCCTCCAAGCCCGCCTCGGCCGAGCAGGGATCCCGCCGAGCCCGCCCCGGTCAAGCCCGCGCCGATCAAGCAGCCCAGGTCAATCCCGGTCCGGTCAAGCCGGGTCCTGCCAAGCCCGCCTCGGCCAAGCAGGGTCCGGCCACGCCCGGTCCGGCCAAGCCCGCCTCGGCCAACATGCCCGCCTCGGCCAAGCAGGGTCCGGCCACGCCCACCCTGATCAAGCCCGGTCCGATCAAGCCCGGTCTGGCCACCGCCCGCGCGTCACGGCCCGCGCGTTTCAGACCGCGCGCCGCTGCCCGGGCTGACCGCAGGTCCACCGGACCACGTCACTATTCACCACGTCACTTCTCGCGGAGTCTGCGCGACACCTCCTCCGCGACCCGTCGTTGCAGGTCCGCCAGCTCCTCGTTGGTGAGCGTCCTCGGGTCGCCGACCGGCGGGGGCGCCTGCGCGGCGGGCTTCGTGCCGCACCGGATGGGCCGGCCGTCGGCGGTCTTCAGACAGGTGGCCTCGGGACCCTGGAGCTGGCCGTTGCCCACCACCCGGTACCGCAGGGCCTGCTCGCTGCCCGTCGTCGCCACCCAGCTGTCGCCGCCCGTCGGGATGACCTCGAACACGGTGTCCTGGTTGTAGCAGCACACGTCGGGGTAGTCGGCCTTGATCCGCGCGATGATGGCCTGGGGTGAGGCCCAGGTGGGGTCCAGCCGGTACACCGTCATGGGGGCCAGGCCCGGTCCGGAGTGCTGGGCGGGCACCGAGGACACGGCGACGACGGAGCTGGCCGAGCCGGGCGGGGTCAGCGGGGTCACGTACACCGGGCCGCTGTGGTCGGCGCGGTTGAGGGTGAACTCCGAGGCGTTGTCGTCGTTGGCCCCGTCGTCGGAGGCGTCCCAGCCGGCCCGTTCGAACCACCAGTCCGCGAAGCCGTGCAGGCCGTGGGTGGCCTCGCGCTGGCGTTTGGCGAGACTGATCGGGTACGTCGGCCCGGGGATGCCCTTCGTGTCCGTGGTGACCGTGACGGTGCCGGTCCGTCCGTCGTACACCGCGACGCCGGCCGGGCGTTCGGTGACGACGAGGATGCCGACCTGCCGTTTGAGGGGGACGACGACCTTGGGGACGTCGCCGTCGCAGTACACGTAGGCGTCGGAGTCCTCGAAGGTGACCCAGCGCTGGTGTCCGGAGATCAGCCGGCCGAGATTGTGGCCGAACGCGCCGCCGATCCGCGCGTCGGCCGCCGGGTCGAACCGGCACTTCTGCGCGTCGTGGCCCCGGCCCTCGACGGCGATCACCTGGGTGACGCCCACCTCGTACCCCGCGAGCCAGCCGCGCCGCTCCACGAGGGTGGCGAACCGGTTGACGTCCGGCAGGTAGGTCACGTCGGAGATGTCGCCGGGCACGTCCCCGAGGGTGGGGCCGGCCTGAGCCTTGCCGACCAGGTACGGAGCGCGGGGCTCCAGGTCCGGCAGGCGGGTGCCGGTGACGACGGTGGCCGAGGCCGCGTACGTCCGGTCCTGGTCGTAGTCGGTGTGCGTGATCCACCAGGCGGCCACGCCGAGCCCGACGAGCAGGCCGAGCAGGCCGACGGTGCGGACCGCGCCGGGGCGGCCGGCCTCCGAACGGCGGGCGGCGACGGAGCGCACGAGCCAGGCGGGCAGCCCGGCGCACGCCGCGACCACCAGCGCGGCGGCCAGGAACGGCACGAACTTGCGCACCTCCCAGACCACGAGGGTCGAGTAGTAGGTGCTCAGCCAGCAGACGAGGGCGACGAGGAGCGCGGACGGGATCCCCAGCCAGAGCAGGGGCGGGGCGGGACGGGAGGCCACAGCGGTCCTTTCTGGACGAAGGTGTCTCTTCGAGTATGCCGAGGGGCCGGCCGCCCCGACAGGGGGCCAGTTTCGCGGCGACCGCGCGGACGCGTACCCGGAAAAGGGGTCTGAGACCCGTAGTACTTCTGAGCTACGCCACAGGTGAGCTCCGCGGTGGGACGCGGACCACGGGTCATGATCCATAGCTTCGTTCCGGAACACTCCGGTACGGAAGGACCTACCCACCCATGGCGTCCCGCCCCCTGCGCGTCCTGCTCGCCGCGCTCGTCACCGCCGCCGTCGCGGTGCCCACCTCGGCCGCCGCGAGCCCGTCCGCCGTCCCCGCGCCGACCCCGACCGCCCTCGCCCCGGTGCCGGCGGCGACCCGCGACGCCCTGCAGGCCCGCTACGCCGCCACCCGCGCGGACATCCTCGCCGCCGCCGTCATGGCGGAGCAGCACGGGGACCGGCGGCGCGCCACCTCGCTGCGGGCCCTGGCCGACCCGGCGCGGCAGCTGCTGTCCTTCGACGGACGCGACGGCGGCCGCTCGGTCGAGGTGTTCGGCGACCTGGCCGGCGCGGAGCGGATCGCGGTCCTGGTCCCGGGCTCCGACACCACCCTCGACCTGTACGGCCGGTTCCGGGGCGGCGCGACCCGGCTCGCCGCGGAACTGGGCGAGGGGTCCGCCGTCGTCGCCTGGCTCGGCTACCGCACCCCGGCGACGGTCAGCCTCCAGGCGGTGACCACCGACCGGGCGGACGCGGCGGCCCCCGACCTGCGCGCCTTCGTCCAGGAGCTGGCGGCGGCCCGACCCGGCGCGACGATCTCCCTGCTCTGCCACTCCTACGGCTCCGTCGTCTGCGCCCGGGCCGCGGCGGACCTGCCGGTCGAGGACATCGTCCTGTACGGCAGCCCCGGCACCGGCTTCCCCGACGCCGCCGCCCTGCGGACCCCGGCCACGATCTGGGCGGGCCGGGGCTCCGACGACTGGATCGACCGGGTGCCGCACCTCGCGATCGGACTGCCGTTCGTGACCGTCGGGTTCGGCGCCGACCCGGTCTCCCCGGCCTTCGGGGCCCGGATCTTCGACGCGGGCGACGCCGGCCACAGCGGGTATCTGCGCGCGGGCTCGGTGTCGCTGCGCGCAATGGCCCGGATCGTCGCGGGCGGTTCCATGAGCCCGGGGCTGCCGGCGGGAGCGGCCCGATGACCTCGACCGCCCGGATCCGCCGGCACCCGGATGCGCCGGCAACCCCAGCTTCGGCAGCACCAGCACCAGCACCAGCCCGACCAGCACCAGCCCGACCAGCGCCGGCATGCCCAGCACAGGCACGCCGCGCCCCGGCAGCACCGCCCCCGGCAGGCCCAGCCCCGGCCCGATCTGCCCTGGCAGGAACAGCCCCGGCCCGCCCCACACCGGCAGGCATATCCCAGACCGGACCACCGCCCTCCGGAGGTCGCGGCTGGCGCGCCCTCGCCCGCCGGATCGACGCCGCCACCCCACCCACCCGCGACCGCGCCACCGACGCCCTCCGGGCCCTCGCCATCCTCGGCGTCGTCCTCGGCCACTGGCTGGTCACGGCCCTGGTCACCGACAGCGGCACCGTGCACGCCTCCAGCCCCCTGTGGCACATGCCCCAGCTGGCCCCCGCCTCGTGGCTGTTCCAGACCCTGGCCGTGTTCTTCCTGGTCGGCGGCCACGTCGGCTCCCGCAGCCTCGCCGCGGCCCGGGCCCGGGGCACCACCTACCACCGCTGGCTCGGCGTCCGGATGGCGCGCCTGTTCCGCCCGGTGGCCGCCGTGCTGGCCGTCTGGGCCGTGGTGGTCGTGGTGCTCCTCGGCTCCGGGGTCGACCAGAAGTCCGTGTACGCCCTGGGCAAGCTGGTGCTCTCGCCCCTCTGGTTCCTGCTGGTCCTCGCCGGCCTGACCGCGCTCACCCCGCTGGTCGCCCGGCTGCACCCGGCCTGGCCGCTGGCCGTCGTGGCCGGAGTGGACCTGGTCCGGTTCGGCCTCGACGGGCCCGCCTGGCTCGGCTGGGCCAACGTGGCGGCCGCCTGGCTGGTCCCGTACTGCCTGGGCGCCGCCTGGGCCCGGGGTCTGCCACGGGCCACCGGCAGGGAACTGCTGTTCGGCGGGGCGGCGGCCACCGCGGCACTCGTGCTGTGGGCCGGCTACCCGGCGGCCATGGTCGGCGTGCCCGGCGCGGAGATCTCGAACCTGCACCCGCCGACCCTGGCGGCCGTCACGTTCGGCCTCGCCCAGTGCGGCGCGGCCCTCCTGCTCCTCGGACCCCTCCGACGGGTACTGCGCCGCCCCGCCGCCTGGGCCGCCGTCGCGCTGGTCAACCTGTCCGCGATGACGATCTTCCTCTGGCACCAGACGGCCATGATCGCGGTCACCGCCACCGGCCTGTTGACGGGCGCGGCGCTGCCCGGCCTGCACACTGTTCCCGACGGCCCCGGCTGGGTGTTCGCCCGGCTGGCCTGGCTGCCCGTGTTCGCCGCGGTGCTGGTCGTGTGCTGGGCGGCGTTCCGTACCCAGGAGAGGGGTGCCCGTGGCCCCGCCTCCGGCCGAGCCTAGGGTGGATCTTGTGACGTGGGGGGTGCGACGACTGGTGGCGGCCGCGCTGACCCCGTTCCGTGCCCTGCGCGAGGACCTGTGGACCACGGCCCTCGACCCGCTCCCACGGAGGGCCGGCACCCGGTTCCTGGCCCGGCTGCCGCACGTCCTCGTCGTCCTGTTCGGGGTGGGCGCCCTCATCGGCGAGGCCCTGGAGATCGCCTCCCATCGGGCGGGGCGCGAGATGGACACGGGCATGGCGCTCGCCGGGGGCATGGCCATCGCCCTCATGGTCGCGATGTTCCGGCCGGTCCTCGCCTGGTGGGCGGTGACCCTGCTGATGGTCGTCGGTGCCCGGTACATGGAGGCGTCCGCCGGGGTGGTCTCCTTCCCGATCCCGTTCCCGGGCGGCTCGGCGAACCCGCCGTTCCCGTGGACCTACGCGGGCCTCGTCACGCACGCCGGGGTGATGTTCCTGCTGGCGTTGCGGGTCCGCCTCCGGGCCGCGATCACGGCGCTGGTGATCAGCGTGCTGGCCGGGCAGGCGTGCGTCACCTTCGGCCTCGGCGGGCACAAGACCGACGTCGGGCTGGCCGCCGTGGTCCTGGGCACGGCCGTCCTGGTCGGCACGGCGCTGCGCGGCCGGCGGGTGGCCCGCGCCGAACTCGTCGCGCAGGCCGAACTCACCGCCGGGGAACGCGCCCGGCGCACCCTGCTGGAGGAACGCGGCCGGATCGCCCGCGAACTGCACGACGTCGTCGCCCACCACATGTCCGTCATCTCCATCCAGGCCCAGGTCGCCCCGCACCTGGTCGAGAACCCGTCGGACGAGCTGCGCGCCAACCTCGCCGGCATCCGGGAGAACGCCGTGGCGGCCCTCAACGAACTGCGCCGCGTGCTGGGGGTGCTGCGCTCGGAGGACACGCCCGCCGAGGACGCCCCGCAGCCCGACCTCGCCCGGCTCGACGAGCTCCTCGACAACGTCCGCACCGCCGGGCTCACGGTCACCGCCGCCACCACCGGCGAGCCGCGCCCGTTGCCGCCGGGCGTGGAGCTGTCGGCGTACCGGATCGTGCAGGAGGCGCTCAGCAACGTCCTCCGGCACGCCCCCGGAGCGACCGCCCACGTGCTCGTCTACCACGATCCCTCGGGGCTGATCGTCCGCGTCACCAACACCCCGCCGGCCCGGCCCGGACCGCCGCCGGACGGCGAGAGCCACGGGCTGCTCGGGATGCGGGAACGCACCGCGATGCTGGGCGGCGAGCTCGCCACCGGACCGACCCCCGACGGCGGTTACCAGGTGACCGCGAACCTGCCCACGACTGCCCCCGAGGACGCCCCGTGACGACCATCCGCGTGCTGATCGCCGACGACCAGATGATGGTCCGCCAGGGCTTCACGGTCCTCCTCAACGCGGAACCCGGCATCGAGGTCGTCGGCCAGGCCGTGGACGGGCTCGACGCCGTCGCCCAGGTCGCCGAACTCGCCCCGGACGTCGTCCTGATGGACATCCGGATGCCCGTGCTCGGCGGCATCGAGGCCACCCGCCGGATCACCGCGCCCGCCGACTCGACGGTCAAGGTCCTCGTGCTGACGACCTTCGACCTCGACGAGTACGTGTACGAGGCGCTGCGCGCGGGCGCCTCCGGGTTCCTCCTCAAGGACGCCTCCGCCGCCGAACTCGCCCAGGCCGTCCGGGTCGTGGCCGCCGGGGACGCCCTGCTCGCGCCGAACATCACCAAGCGCCTGATCGCCGAGTTCTCCCGGATCGCGGGCGCGCCGCGGGTCCCGCTCAAGGACCGGGTCGGCGACCTCACCGAACGCGAGACGGAGGTGCTGTCGTTGATCGCGCAGGGCCTGTCGAACGCGGAGATCGCCGCGAGCCTGGTGGTGGCGGAGCAGACCGTGAAGACGCACGTCAGCCGGATCCTCGTCAAGCTCGGGCTGCGGGACCGGACCCAGGCGGCGGTGTTCGCGTACGAGACGGGCCTGGTCCGCCCCACCGGCTACTGACCGACCGGCCCCCGGCCACCGTCACCGGCGCGCCCGGTCGCCGTCCGGGGGAGTCGCCGGCCGTTTCGCCGAATCCCCCTCCCGCCCGGTGACGGACGGTTAGGCTCCGTACCCGTGGAGGCACTGCTGACGGGCAGCCGGCCGACGGTGGACGACCGCGCCCCGGACGGCTAGACGTGCGGCGGGCGTACCTGCTGGTGTCCGTCGGCCTGATCGCCGCGTACCCCCTGCTGCCCCGCGACGGCCGGACCGCCGCGCTCCTCCTCGTGACCTGCTCCGCGATCCTGCCGGTCACGGTCGGCCTGCTGCGGGCCCGTCCCGTCGACCGCCGGCCGTGGCGGCTGCTGCTCGCGGCGCTCGTGGTGCTCAACCTCGGCAACCTGACCCGGCAGCTCACCGACGAGGTCCTCGCCGGCCGGGTGTTCGACGCGGTCGGCAACGCGCTGATGCTGGCCGCCGCCGTCGCCGTGGTGATCCGGCGCGGCCGCAACGACGTCGGCGGCATGATCGACACGATCATCGTGTCCGCGACGCTCGGCGGCCTGCTGTGGGACGTGGTGCTGCTGCCCCGGATCGCCGGTCGGCACCCGGCGGCGGAGGCCTCGACGTTCGCGACCGTGTTCATCCTCGCCGGGGTACTCGGCGCCCTGGTCCGGCTGCTCCAGACGGCCGGCGAACCGATCCCCGCGCTGTGGATGCTGGTGGCGGCCCTGGGCCTGTCCCTCACCGGCAACGTCGTCCTGGAGCTGCACGACACCGGCTGGGTCGCGGTCGGCGCGGAGCTGATGTTCATGGCCGCGTACGTCGCCCTCGGGCTCTTCGGCCTCGACGGTTCCGCGCACCGGCTGGCCCGGCTCGGCCAGGCCCCCGACGACACGCTCACCCCGGGCCGGCTGGCGTTCCTCGGCGGAGCGCTGGCCGCGTTGCCCCTGGTCGGCGGCGGCCGGCAACTGCTGGGCGAGCCGGTGGACGGCCTGCTGCTCGTCGCGGGCGCGGCGTCGATCACCCCGCTGGTGATGTGGCGGATCGGCCGGCTGTCCGCCCAGCGGGCCCGGGCCGAACAGGCGTTGCGCTACCAGGCCGCCCACGACCCCCTGACCGGCCTGCCGAACCGCCGCGAGTTCGTCGCCCAGCTCCGGGCCGAACTGCGCCGGCCCGGCGGCTGCGTGGTGCTGTTCTGCGACCTCGACGGTTTCAAGGACGTCAACGACCGGCTCGGCCACCCGATCGGGGACCGGCTGCTCGTGGAGGTCGCCCGCCGGCTGGGCTCGTGCGTGCGGGCCGGCGACCTGGTCAGCCGGTTCGGCGGCGACGAGTTCCTCGTGCTGTTCCGCGACGCCGGCCGGGCGGACGTGGAACGGCTCAGCGCGCGGATCGTCCGGGCCCTGGCGGCGCCGGTGGACCTGGGCGTGGAGCACGTACCGGTCCGGGCGAGCATCGGCGCGGTGATCCGGACGGGTGCCGAGTCCGACGTGGCCGCCGAGGACCTGATCCGCCGCGCCGACGACGCGATGTACACGGCCAAACTGCACCGCGACACCGAACCCGGCGTGCGCGTGGTCTCGCTCTAGAACTCGTCGGGCGTCGTGAGCTTGCGGAAGATGGAGACCTCCGGCTTGCCCTGCGCGCCGGCGCCCTTCATGATCTCGGGGATCTCGCTCTGGCTGGCGAAGAACTCCCGGAACGACTCCTCGGTGGGCCACTCGTCGATGACGACGATCTCCCCGTCGCCGGCGGCGAAGTAGTGGTGGATGGCACCCTTGGTCCTGCCCTCCTCGGCGACCCTGCGCATCTGGTCGGCGTGGCTGCTCGCGTACTGCTCGAGCGCGGCGGGATCGGCTTTCTGGCGCATCATCATGATCACGGACATGGTGAACCTCCCGGAAAAGGTGGTGTCGACCTCAGGGTAGGACCGGAACCGCGAATATTTCGGGCGTATCGTGATATGGGCGAGCGGGCCGCCGGCGGCACGGATGTGAGTGCCGCCGGGCGAGGGTCACGCGGCGCTCACGGCCGCGACGCCAGCCACAGGTCCAGGTTCAGCGCGAAGTCCAGGCCCGCCCGGGTCGCCGGATCCGCGCCGGGCCGGGCCAGCCGTTCCCGCAGCGCGTCGGCGTCCAGGTACGTCCACACCGGAGCGCCCGGCGACGCCAGCAGGTCGGACACCAGGCCCCGCAGCCCCTCGTGGTACCCCGGATCCTGGGTCGTCGGGTACGGCGCCTTCACCCTGCTGACCACGCTCCCCGGCAACAGGTCCGCGACCGCCGCCCGGAGCAGCGACTTCTCCCGTCCGTCGTGGACGTGCTGCGCCCACGGCGCGTTGAACGCGTACTCGACCAGCCGGTGGTCGCAGAACGGCACCCGCACCTCCAGCCCCACCGCCATGCTGAGCCGGTCCTTGCGGTCCAGCAGGTCGGGCAGCCACCGGGTCAGGTGCAGGTGGAACACCTCCCGCATCCGACGCTGGAGCCCGGTCTCGCCCGGTAGCCGGGGCGTCTCGGCGAGGGCCTGCCGGTAGTGGGCGGCCCGGTGGCCGGGGACGTCGAGTTCGGCGGCGACGTCGGGGCGGAGCAGGGCGCGGTACACGCCGCTGTGGCCGGTGAGGTAGCGCCACGGGTAGTCGTCGGCGGCGACGGAGAGGGGCCGGTGGAACCACGGGTACCCGCCGAACACCTCGTCCGCGCTCTCCCCGGACAGCGCGACCGTCACGTGGTCCCGGACGGACCGGAACAGCAGGTACAGCGAGGTATCCATGTCCCCGGTGCCGGGCGCGTCCCGGGCGGCGACGACGGCCCGGCGGTGCCCGGGGTCGGCCAGCGCGGCCGGGTCCAGGACGAGGTCGCGGTGCTCGACGCCGCAGTGCGCCACCACGTCGCGGACGTAGGGGGCGTCGGGCGTGGCCCGCAGCGCGCCGGGAACGAACGCGCCGGTGAAGTCGACGGAGAACGTGCGTAAGGGCTCGGATGCTCCGAGCTGGGCCAACGCGACCAGGGCGCTGGAGTCCAGACCACCGGACAGCAGCGCGCCGAGCGGCACGTCCGCCCCGAGGTGCCGGCGGGTGGTGTCGGCCAGCAGGTCGCGGACGTGGCCGACGGCGGTCGGGGTGTCGTGGGGGTGCGGCCGGGCGCCGAGCCGCCAGTAGGGCCGTTCGCGCGGGCCCGCCCCGTCGACGACCAGCAGGTGGCCGGGCCGCACCTCGCGGACGCCCCGGAACAGCCCGCCGCCGGGGGTGCGCACGGAGGCGAACAGGTCGCGCAGCCCGTCCGGGTCCGGGGTCGGGCGGAGGAGTCCGCTGGCGAACAGGGCCTTGGGCTCGGAGCCGAACAGCACGCCGGTGCCGTGCCGGGCGTAGCTCAGCGGCTTCACGCCGAGCCGGTCGCGGACCAGGGTGAGCCGGCGGCGGGCCGGTTCCCAGACCGCGAAGGCGAACATGCCGTTGAGGCGGGCCGGGGTGTCCTCGCCCCACTCCCGCCAGGCGCGCAGGACGACCTCGGTGTCGGTCGCGGTGCGGAACTTGTGGCCGAGCAGTTCCAGTTCGGCGCGGAGTTCGGTGTGGTTGAACACCTCGCCGTTGTAGCTGAGGGCCAGCAGGGGCTCGTCGCCGTCGTCGGTGACCAGCATGGGCTGGTGGCCCTGTGCCGGGTCGATGACGGCCAGCCGGCGGTGCCCGAGGGCGCAGTGCGGGCCGGACCACACCCCCTCGCCGTCCGGGCCGCGCGCCACCAGGGCGCGGGTCATCGCGGCGACGGTCCGGGCCGCCGCGTCGAGGGGGTGCTCGGGATCGGCCCAGCCCGCGATTCCACACATGACAGGGGTAACCAGATTAAGAACTTTGAGTTATTGGTACCAAATAAATATTTTTGTCTGAAAAGAGAGGTTTACTGTGCGCACCTCCGAACCGGTCGCTATCGTCGGCATGGGATGCCGTTTCCCGGGCGCGTCGAGCCCCGACGAGCTGTGGCGGCTCCTCCTCGACGGCCGCGACGCCGTCACCCCGACCGGCCCCGCCGACCGTGTCGACACCTCGGCGCTCCTGGACCGACGCCCCCGCCAGCCCGGTCGGCTGGTCAGCACCGCGGGCGGATTCCTGGCCGAGCAGCCCTTCGACGCGGCCCGGCACCACGTCACCGAGCGCGAGGCGGCCGCCCTCGACCCGCAGCACAAGGTCCTGCTGGCCACCGCCGCCGACGCGCTCACGGACGCGGGCCTGACCGAGGGCGCGGTCGCCGGCCGGGAGGTCGGGGTGTTCATGGGGCAGAGCACCGGCGAACACTGGGACGCCCACGAGGGCCCCGCCGACATGTACGCCCTCGCCGGCGCCGCCGCCCGCAGCATGGCCTCCGGCCGGATCAGCTACGCCCTCGACCTGCGCGGCCCGTGCGCCACCGTCGACGCGGCCTGTTCCTCGGGCACCCTCGCCGTGCACCTGGCCTGCCAGAGCCTGCGCACCGGCGAGTGCGACACGGTGCTGGCCGGCGGGGTCAGCCTCGTCGGCGGCGTCGACCACACCCTCGGGTACTCCGCCGCCGGCCTGCTCTCGCCCTCCGGCCGGTGCCGGTTCGGCGCGGAGGACGCCGACGGGTTCGTCCGGTCCGACGGGGCGGCCGTGTTCGTCCTCAAACGCCTCGGGCAGGCCGTCCTCGACGGGGACCGGGTGCACGCCGTGATCCTCGGCTCCGCCCAGGCCAGCAAGGGTCGCACCGCCAAGGCGGTCATCGCCCCCTCCGTCGAGGGTTACCTCCAGGTGATCGGCCGCGCCGCCGCCAACGCGGGCGTCACCCCGGACCGGATCGGCTACGTCGAGGCGCACGGCAACGCGGCCCCGGCCGGCGACGCGGTCGAGCTGCAGGCGATCGGGGCGGCGATCGGCGCGCACCGGCCGGTGGGTCAGCCGTGTCTGGTGGGTTCGGTGAAGACGAACCTGGGGCACGCCGAGGCGGCCGGCGGGCTCGCGGGGCTGGTCAAGACGGCCCTGGCGCTGCGGCACCGGACCCTGCCGGCCAGCCTGCACGCCGACCCGCCCACGTCCGCCGTGGACTGGGCGGGGCTGCGGATCGCCCCCGTCACGGAACGGACGCCGTGGCCGCGACCGGGGCCGGCGATCGCGGGCGTGAACACCTACGGCCTGTCCGGCATCTTCGTGCACCTGCTGCTGGGGGAGCCGCCGGCGCGGTGACCGGTCAGGCGGCCCCGCGGACGTGCGACCAGTCCTGGGCGGCCACCCAGTCGTCGAACGTGTGCCAGCCGACCTCGGGGTAGGCGGTGCGGAGCGCCGCCGGGTCGACGTCGAGCCCGACCGTGTCGAAGTAGGCGAACATGGCCGCCAGGTCCTCGCCGTAGCCGCGCGCGATCTCGTCGGGGACCCGCTCGAAGGTGACCGGGCGGCCGACGGCGCGCGCGAAGGTGCCGGCCTGTTCGAGGGGCGTGCGCTCGTCGCCGGCGATGTCGACCCGGACCCGGGCGAGCCGGTCGGGCTCGGCGAAGGCGAGCGCGGCCATGCCGGCGATGTCGGCCGCGCACACCAGCGCCACGGACCGGTCGGCGGACAGCGGCAGGGCGAGGCGGCCATGGCGGAGCAGCCCGGCGGACCAGCCGCCGGCGTAGTTGTCCATGAACTTGCCGGGGCCGAGCACGGTCCAGTTCAGGTCGGTGCCGGCCAGATGCCGCTCCACCTGGTACTTGCTGTCGAAGTGCGGCACGCCGGTCGCCCGGTCGGCGTGCGCGACGGAGCTGAACACGAGCTGGCCGACCCCGGCGCGCACGGCGGCGTCGACCGCGGCGCGACCCTGCCGGACCTCGGTGGCCGGGTCGGTGCCGAACGGGGTGCTCATCAGGAACAGGGCCCGGCTGCCGCGCAGGGCGGCGTCGAGCGAGCCGGCGTCGTCGAAGTCGGCGGGCACGACCTCGGCACCCCGGCGGCGCAGCTCCCGGGCGGCGGGCGATTCCGGGGTACGGGTCAGCGCGCGGACCGGCTGGCCACGGTCGAGGAGGAGGCGGGCGAGCGCGCCGCCCTGGACGCCGGTGGCACCGGTCACGGCGATGGGGGATGTCATTTGCATGTGCAAAGCTTGCAGCTGAAAACGTATCGCTGTCAAGTGTAGGGTGGAGCACGTGAGCCCAGACCTGAACGACGCGCCCTGGCCCGACGTCGACGTCGCCGACAACCACGCGGAGGTGCTCGCCGCGTGGCTGACCGTCCAGCGGGCCGTGGAGGCCGTCGCCACGGCGATGACCGCCCGGATGCAGGAGGAGGGCGACTGCACCCTGCTGGAGCACCAGGCCCTCTACCGGCTGGCGACCGCGCCCGGCCGGCGGCTGTCGATGCTGCGGCTCGCCGACGCCCTCGCCACCAGCCCCAGCGGGGCCACCCGGGTCGTGGAGCGGCTGTTCCGGCGCGGCTGGGTCGCCCGCGAGCAGCCGCCGGACAACCGGCGGCAGACGGAGGCGGTGCTGACGGCCGAGGGGTACACGGCGCTGACCGAACGCACGCGGCCGGCGTACCACCGGGCGCTCGCCGAGTGTTTCGGCGACCTGCTGTCCACGGCGGACCTGGCGGAGCTGCGCGGGGTGGGCCGCGCCCTGCTGGCCGGCCACGACCTGCCCGACCAGCACCGCTACCCGGACTTCCAGCAGCCGGAGCCCCGTCCGGACGACGCGTAGGGCCGGTCGTCGGCGCCGGGCAACTCCGACCGTGCGGAGTGCGTGAAAGTGATGTGGAACACACCGATTGGGGAAGACGCTCCTCTATCCACTGGATACGTTCGAAGTGTCCACAGAAGAGCGCAAGGCTTGCTCAATGAGGAGGAACCATGCTGAAACTCGCATCCCGAGTGGCCATCATGGTCGCAGTCACCGGCGGCGTCGCCCTGGCCATGGGCGGCGTCGCCCAGGCCGACCCGGGCCGGTCCGTCAACCCGCCGCAGCCCGGCACGGCGTCGGCTGCCACGGGCTCCCTCGCCTCGATCCGGGCCTACTGTGAGGACGGCACCCGGATCCGGTCCAGCGCGCCGAGCGGCACGGTGCTCGGCCTCTGTTACAACTCGCACAACGTGAGCGCGCACTGCAAGCCGAGCCCCGCGCACGGCTACTGGGTGCGGATCACCGACAACACCACGCGCGTGAGCGGCTGGGTCAACGGCAGCCTGGTCAAGGCCGTCGGGTGGGAGACCCTGCCCAACTGCTGACACCGGGTGTCCGTCCACGGGGACGGCACGGCACGACCGGGGCCCGACCTCCGTACACCGGAGGTCGGGCCCCGCCCCCGTTCTCCCGCGACCTGCTACCGGTGCACGTCCACGGCGATCCGCGACGGTCCGGTCAGCGTGGACGTGGTGACGGAGTGGGCGCCCCGGATGCCCACGCCCACCCGGAGGTCGCCCTCGAAGTCGCAGGTGATCGCGTACCCGGTGACGTACGGCAGGCTCAGCACCTTCTGCCACGCGCCGGGGAAGGTCGTGTTGCCGTTCTCGTCGTGCGCGCTGGCGTCGATGTCCAGCTCGACGAACGAGGTGCCGGGGAGGTTGACCGGCTTGCCTGAGCCGCAGTGGGTCAGCTCGGACACGGGGGTGACCCCGAACCCCGGGACCGGACCGTCGAAGTCGAGCACCACCCGGTCGAAGTCGGGGTGCGAGCCCCAGCGGATGTTCGTCAGGTGGTTGGCCGTCGTGTCGGTGCCCCCGCCGACCGCGTGCGCGGCGGGGGAGGCGGCGGTGAAGGCCAGGAGCGCGGTGCCGAGCACGGCGGCGGCACGGACGGCGGTGGCCTTGCGGACGGAGCGTACGGACATGGGTCCCCCCGGGATCTGTTGGTCGCCTGCGTTGCGTACCCCCTAAGGACGCTCTTAGCGCTCCAAAGGTTGCAATAGAGGTATTGCCGACCTCACCCGGGGCGCGCGAAGGCCGCTCCACCAGGCGATCCGGTGGAGCGGCCCGTGTCCGCCCAGGGTCTCAGCTGGTCTCGCCGGCCACCGAGAACGAGCGCAGCCGGACGGAGGCGTAGTACGTGGCGAGCACGGCGAGGACGACGGACATCGCGACCGCGACGGCCACCGACAACGGGCGCTCCATCAACGGGGTCCCGCTGAGGCTCTGCGCGAAGGTGGCCACGTACTTCTGCACCGACAGCACCTTCGCCCCGGACACCAGGTTCGTCAGCAGGCCCTCCCAGACCAGCACGTAGACCAGGCCGAGTAGCACCGGCCGGCGGCTGACGACGCTGAGCGCGAGGAACAGCGCGCTGTAGACGGTCGCGCCGATCGCCGCGCCGCCCGCCAGGCCCGCCCCGAGCCGGGGACCGTCGATGACCGCCCCGACGACGAACATCGGCACCGCCGTCACCAGCGCGCTGACGCCGCTGGCCACCACGAGCTTGGACAGGATGATCCGCCAGCGCGGGATGGGCTTGGTCAGGATGTGGATCACGGTGCCGTCGTCGATCTCGGAGCCGAGCACGCTCGCCCCGATGATCAGCGACATCAGCGGGACGACCGCGGTCATGCCGAGGCCGACCACGACCGCGGTCACCAGGTCCTGGTCGCTCGCGCCGAGCGAGACGGCGAGCCAGGTCAGGCCCATGAGGATCAGGGGGGCGGGGAGGAGCAGCAGGAACCGGCGCCGGCCGAACAACGCCCGGAGGGTCAACGCGCAGATGGTCAGGTTCATCGGGGGCTCCTCAGGCCGAGACCAGGTAGGCGAAGACGCTCTCGAGCGACTCGTCGGACGGTACGAGCTGGCGGACCCGGATGCCCTCGGCGAGCGCCACCTTCGGGAGCTGGCGGGTGAAGGTGCCGTAGTCGCCGGCGTGCACCGTGAGTTCGTCGGTGCCGAGCGACACCCCCGTCACCGCAGGGGAGGCGATCAGCGCCGTGGCCAGGCGGCGGTCGTCGGTGGAGCGGATCACGAACACGTGCGGGCGGTGCGTCATCAGCCGCCGGATCTTCCGGAAGTCGCCCGAGGCCGCGAGCCGGCCGTTGACGATCACCTGGACGGTGCCGGACACCTGCTCGACCTCCTCCAGGATGTGCGAGCTGAACAGGATCGTGCGGCCCTCGTCGCCGAGGGAGTGCAGCAGCTGCATCATGTGTGCCCGCTGGCGCGGGTCCATGCCGTTGAACGGCTCGTCGAGCAGCAGTACCGCTGGGTCGTGCACGAGCGACGCGGCGACCCGGGCGCGTTGGCGCATGCCCTTGGAGTACGTGCCCAGCCGGCGGCCGGCCGCCTCGGTCATCTCCACCAGGTCCAGCGCGCGCCGCGCCGCGCCCGCCGGGTCGGCGAGTTTGTGCAGCTTGGCGCTGGCGTGCACGAACTCCCAGCCGGTGAGGTGCGCGGGCACCGACTCGCGCTCGGCCACGAGGCCCAGGTCGCGGTACACGTCGGGGTTGCGCCAGGTCGGGTTGTCGCCGAGCAGCACCTCGCCCTTGGAGGGCGCCAGGAAGCCGGCCATCATGTGCAGCAGCGTCGTCTTGCCGGCGCCGTTCGGGCCGAGCAGGCCGGTGACGCCCGCGCCGAGGCTCATGGTGATGTCGTTGACGGCCACCACGTTGCCGTACCAGCGGGACACGCCCCGCAGGTCGACGGTCAGAGGGGTGGTCATAGCGACACCTTCCGGTAGCGGGTGATCAGCGCGGTGACGAGGGCGGCGACCAGCGCGACCGCGCCGATGCCGTAGTAGATCCGGTAGCCGGGGTCCACGTTGGCGTCCCCCTTGCCGAACAGGAGCTCCTGGAGGCCGTCGACCAGGCCGTCCGGGCTGATCATCAGGGAGAGCTGGCCGATGGCACCCTGGGCGAGCTCGTGCGGGATCTGCGCGATCGGCACCAGGACCAGGAACACGGCCGCGATGGCGCCGGCCGCGAACGCCCGCTTGCTGGCCAGGGAGGCGATCAGCAGCGCGATGCTGCCGTGGATGACGGCGACGACCGCGATCATCGTGTACCCGCCGAGCAGGCCCCGGACCTCGGCCCACACGCCGGACACGTCGGGGACGGAGAACGCGGCGGCGATGCCGACGATCGTCAGCGGCCCGGCGACCAGGAGGAACACGGCGGAGATCACGGCTGCCAGCTTCGCCAGCGCGTAGTCCGTGCGGCGCAGGGGACGGGAGAAGTACAGCGGCAGGGTCTTGTTGCGCAGGTCCCGGGACACCAGCTCGGGGGCGACGACGGCGAGGAAGATGATGACGATGACGCGGGCCACCTGCTGGAACTCCTGGTACCCGACGATCATCTCCCCGGTCTGCGCGCGGACCGCGGCCACGACCACCGCGAACGCGCCCAGCAGCCCGACCATGATCCAGGGGAAGATCTTCGCCTTCGCCGACCGGCCCAGGCCGAACGCGGACCGCAGCCCGTGGGTGTAGAGCGACCTCGCCACGTACAGGCGGCCGAGGTTCGCCCCCTCGTAGCGCCGGTAGCCGATGTCGTGGATCCGGCTGCCGCCGGTGTCGACCGCCTCAGACATGGTGGGCCTCCGGCCGGGGGGTGGTGGTCGAGCTGTCGGCGAACAGTTCCGCCACCCGGTGCCGGCGCTGGTCGAGCCGGTGCAGGGGCAGGTCGAGGTCCGCGACGGTCCGCAGGATCGTGTCGTAGGTGTCCTCGGTGTCCAGGCGCACGAGCAGCACGTGGCCGTCCACCGTCAGGGACAGGTTCCGGGCGGTCAGCGCGGCGATCAGCTCGTCCGTGCCCTCGGTGACCTCGACGACGAGGACGTCGTAACCCGTGGTCATGGCGTCGACCCGGTCGGCGCGCAGCAGGTGCCCGCGCTCGATCGCGATCAGGGTGTCGCAGATCCGCTCCACCTCGCCGAGCAGGTGGGTGCACACGACGACCGAGATCCCGAACTCCGTACCGATCTTGGTGATCAGGGTCAGCATCGCGTCCCGGCCGGCCGGGTCGAGCCCGTTGGTCGGCTCGTCGAGCAGCAGCAGGTCCGGGTCGTGCACGAGCGCTTGGGCGAGCTTGACCCGCTGCTTCATGCCCGTGGAGTAGCCGCCGATCGGACGGTAGCGCTCCTCGTAGAGGCCGACGTGCCGGAGCGCCTCGGACGCGCGCTCGCGGGCGGCGGTCGGCGGCAGGCCGCTCATCCGCGCCATGTGCGTCACGAACTCGGCCGCGATCATGTCCGGCGGCAGGCAGTCGTGTTCGGGCATGTAGCCGACCCGCGCGCGGACCTGGTCGGCCGCCACGGTCGGGTCGAGGCCCAGGACGCGCACCGACCCCTCGGTGGGCTCGAGCAGGCCGAGCAGGATCTTGATCATCGTGGACTTGCCGGCGCCGTTCGCGCCGACCAGTCCGATCACTCCGGGCTCGACCGCGAGCGTCAGGTCCCGCAGCGCGGTCACCCCGCCCGGGTACGCCTTGGTCAGGCTTGTCGTCTCAATGAGTGGCACACCGGCACGGTACGCGGCCGGGAGCGTTCCCGTCCTCCGGTGGAACCCTGATTTTCACCCTGTGTCACCGGCCGGGCGGAGGCGGGCCCTCGAAGGGTACAAAGAAAGTCATGGTTATGTATATTCGGACAATGGCCACCAGTCATGCTTTGTCTACTGTCCACGCGCGCCTCCGCCGTCGCGCCCTGACCGTCGCCCGCCTCCTGGTCGCGAGCCTGAGCGCCTCGCTCGCCACCTCCACCGCGCCCGCCCAGGCGGCGCCGCCCGACTTCGTCTCCGGGCACGGCATCGAGGTCCGCAACGTCTGGCACAGCACGCCCCGGACCTACGTCGTCAACATCCACACCAACTCGGTCGACACCCGCGCGATCTCCTGGACCCACCACGACGTGATCGTCACCCTGCCGGAGAACTACGACCCGAACCTCGCCTACCCCGTGCTGTACCTGTACCACGGCCGGGCGCAGGGGCCCGGCAACTGGCACAACGAGGCCAACATCGAGGCCGTCACCCGGGGGTACCCGATCATCACGGTCGCCGCCGAGGCCGGCTGGGCCGGCTGGGGGACCAACTGGGTCAACCAGTCCGCCGGCGTCCAGCAGTGGGACCGGTTCCACCTGGACGAGCTCATCCCGTGGGTCGACCAGAACCTCAACACCATCCGGGCCCGGGAGGGGCGCGCAGTGGCCGGCTTCTCGATGGGCGGGTTCGTCGCCCTCCGGCACGCGACCCACCGCCCGGGGTTGTTCCGGATGGCCGTCGGCATGTCCGGCGGATACCACCTCGAGGACCAGCGGATGCGGACCGCCGTCACCGCCCCGCTGCCGGAGAAGGGACTGCCGCTCGACGGCCCGTTCGGCGCGCCCTGGGACGGGTCGTGGGGCTTCAACAACCCGTGGCACCGGGTCTCCGCGCTCAGCGGCGTGCACACCGTGCTGTACGCCGGCACGCGGCACGACGACCTGCTGGAGGCGCAGGCCCACCGGCTGACGTACGAGTTCCACCAGCACCTGCTGGCCAACGGGATCGGCAACAGCTGGATGGTCGAGTACGACTGCGGGCACTGGATCGAGTGCGCCGCCCGCAACGGGCTCGGCCGGGAGCTGCCGGTGATGATGGACGTGCTCTGGCACCCCTGACCAGCGGTTGACGTGTCCGGGGTGGGCGGTCGGTGGCCGCCCGCCCCGGTTGTTAGCGATCTGTGAGCGCCCCCGGCGAGGATCCGGGCGGGGAAGCGATCAGCTCCCCGCCCACCCCACCCGTGAGGGAGCGCACCACCGATGAGACGACGACGCACGACCTCGCTGTTCGCCGCCGCCGCGACGACCATCAGCCTGGTACTGGTCAGCGCGCCGCAGGCCGGCGCCGCGCCAGCGTCCGAGACCGAGATCCAGGCCCAGCTCTACCTGGCGTACGCGCCCATGATCTACCTCGCCCAGGACGAGACGAAGCGGCCGACCAACCCGCAGGCCTTCATCGACCACTCCGCCCTCGGCTGGTCGCACGACGCCTGCCCGGACCACCAGATCGCCGGACTCGGCGCGGTCAGCTCCTACGCGCTGGGGCCGGGCGTCTACGAGCACACGACGTCCAACTCCGTGTGCCAGCACAGCAACACCACCTACCGCAGCAACCAGGACGTCCGGCCGCACGACTCGCCGGAGGGGATGTACCTCGACCTCGACAACGCCCAGCGCGGCATGGGCAGCGTCCGCGCGGAGCTGTACTACGACTACCAGAAGGGCGACCACATCACCTACTGGTTCTTCTACGCCTACAACGACGGCCCGGCGGTGCAGAACCACGAGGGCGACTGGGAGCGGATCTCGATCAAGCTCAGCGCCACCAACCAGCCGGTGACGGTCGCCTTCTTCGGCCACGGCGGCTCGTGCGTCCTGAGCTACCCGTCCGTGACGAGGATCGGCACCCACCCCGTCGGGTACTCGGCGCTCGGCACCCACGCCACCTATCCGAGGGTCGGCACCCACCCGACCAAGTACGGCTTCAAGGACACCACGAGCAAGGGTGAGGCCTGGGCGACCTACACCCGGCCGATCCACAACGTCAAGGACATGCCGTGGTACGGCTACGGTGGCGCCTGGGGCGAGGTCGGCCAGTTCAGCGACACCACCGGTCCGCGCGGTCCGAGCGCGTTCAAGAGTCCCACCCCGTCGAGCTGGACCTCCCCGGCCTGCTTCTGACGGCCCGGGCCCGGCGACGCGGGTCAGCGGCCCCCGGTGGGGGGGCCGCGCCGAACGGGGGATCCGCGTCGCCCCGGTCGCCTCCCGCCCGGGGGTGGAGGCTACCGGTCAGGCCGGCTGGTCGGGGGTGAGGAACACCGGGAGGCGGAGGCACGCCTCGTCGAGGTCCAGTCCCTCCACGGTGTCCCGCCACCGCCGCCGGTGCTCCCGCGCGGCGTCCGCGTCGCCGAGCCGCTCCGCCGCGAGTTCGAGGCGGGCGTGGGTGCGGGCGCTCTCCAGGTGCGCGCCGGTGGAGTCCCAGCTGTCCAGCGCGAGACGCAGGTGCCCGGCCGCCGCGCCGGGGTTCCCGCGCAGCAGTTCGAGGTCGCCGAAGGCACGGTGGATGTCCGCGGTGGTCCCGAGGTCGCCGGCGGCCGCGAACACCTCCAGCGCCGCGCGGAGCAGGGGCTCGGCCGCGTCCGCCCGGCGCAGGTGCAGGTCGACGTAGGCCAGCCGGAAGCGGGCGTAGGCGGCGACGATCGCGTCGTCGAGGTCCACGGCGGTCGCCAGCGCCCCGGACAGCACCGTCCGGGCCTCGGCGTGCCGGCCCGCGCCGGTCAACAACGTGCCGTAGGTGAGCGCGTGCATCGCCGCGATCCGGGGAATGCCGCCCGCGCGTTCCAGGTCGAGGGCCTCGCGGGCCGGTGGCAGCCCCTCCGCGTACCGGCCGAGTTCGCCGTAGCTGGCCGCGAGCCCCGCCAGCGCGGACGTGCGCCCGAGGAGCGGCACCCGGTCGTCGCAGGCCGCGACCGCCCGGTGCTGCCAGTCGAGCGCGGCCCGGAGGTGCCCCAGGCGGCGGGAGACCATCCCGGCCCGGTTCAGCGCCCGCTGGAACAGGACCACGTCGCCCGTGCGCTCGGCGACGGCCAGCTCCTCCCGGGTGAGTTCGGCCAGCTCGTCGAACCGGTCGTGGCGGGCCGCCGTGGAGATGACCGCGCCCAGCATCCACCCGAGCAGCTCGTCGGTACCGTGCGCGCGGACGCAGTCCAGGGCCGTCCGCAGCACCCGCTCCCAGTCCTCGTAGCCGCGCGCGTCGAAGTAGCCGCACAGCCGCAGGGCGAGCCGGCCGGCCTCGTCGGCCAGGCCCAGCGCGACCGCCTCGTCCACCGCCGCCACCAGCTGGGTCCGTTCCCGGTCGAACCAGTCCGCGGGCGACGCCTCCACCGCCTCGTGCGCGGCTTTGGGCGCGGCGGGCGCCGGGGAGCCGAGGCCGCTGAAGTGGCCGGACTGCAGGAGGTCGTCCGCGCGACTGGCCAGGTCGAGCCACGCGGCCACCAGCGCGGACCGGACCTCCCGGTGTCCGGGCCCGTCGGCCAGGGCCCGCTCGTGCGCGTAGTCGGCGACCAGGTCGTGCATCCGGAACCGGGTCTGGCCGACGATGTCGCGGTCCAGGCGCTCGATCAGGTGCACGTCCACGAGCCGGTCGACCAGCTGCGGACGGTCACCGGAGAGCTGGTCCAGGACCCAGGCCGGATGTTCGGTACCGGGGAGCGCGCCCAGCCGGGCGAACAGCCGCCGCTCGTCGGGTTCGAGGGACTCGTCACTCAGCGCGATGGTCGCCCGCACGTCGAGGTCGCCGACCGCGAGTTCGTCCAGCCGCCCGCGGGCCGTGGACAGCCGCGCCCGCAGCTCGGCGAGCGGCCGGTCGGGGCGGGCTGCGGCCCGGGCGGCGCTGATCGCGACGGCCAGCGGCAGGTTCCCGCAGGCGGCGACGATGGCGGCGGCGTCGGCGCGGTCGGCGGGCGACCGGTCGGGGCCCGCGATCGAGGCGAACAGCGCCAGGGCGTCCTCAGCGGACAGCTCCGGCACGGTCCACCGGGCGGCCCCGATCAGGCCGGCCAGCCGGGCCCGGGACGTCACCAGCACGGCACTGCTCGCCGAGCCGGGCAGCAACGCCCTGACCTGCTGCTCGGTGCCGGCGTCGTCGAGGAGCACCAGCACCCGGCGGTCGGCCAGGTGGCTGCGGTACAGGCCGGCCCGCTCCTCGGGATCCGTCGGCACGTCCTGGGACACCCCGAGCGCGCGCAGCCACCCGGTCAGCACGTCCGCCGGGTCGACGGGGGAGCGGGTGCTGCCCCGCAGGTTCGCGTACAGCTGCCCGTCCGGGTACGCCTCGCCCAGCTCGTGGGCCACCGCCACCGCCAGGGAGGTCTTGCCGATCCCGCCGGGCCCCACCAGCAGGCTCACCGGCACCGCCACGCCCGGCCTGCCGACCGCCCCGGCGATCCCGGCGGAGAGCGCGCGCCGGCCCACGATCTCCAGGGGCAGTGGCGGGAGCTGGCGGGGGATCAGCCGGGTCACGGCCGAACTCTCCGGGTCCCGCCCGACCAGGATCCGCTGGTGCAACGCCCGCAGCGCCGCCCCGGGCTGCACCCCGAGGTCCGCGGCGAACCGGCGGTAGACCTCGCGGTAGACCCCGAGCGCCTCGGCGCGCCGCCCGGCCGAGACCAGGGCGAGCATCCGGATCTCGTGCAGGCGCTCCTTGTACGGGTGCTCGGCCACCAGGGCCGGCAGCGCCGTGAGCACCTCGTCCGGCCGGCCCAGCGCGAGCCGGCTCTGCAGCAGCAGCTCGTAGGCCCCGAGCCGCTCCTCGTTGACGGCCAGGCGCGTGGTGGCGGCCCACTCCCCGGCCACGTCGGCCAGCGTCGGACCCCGCCACAGCCCGAGCGCCCCGGTCAGCAGCGTGACCGCCCGCTCGTGGTCGGCGCCGCTGGCCGCCGAGCGGGCGCGCTCCAGCCCCATCCGGAACTCGGACAGGTCGAACGGGTGGCAGCCGAGCCGCAGCTCGTAGCCCAGCGGGCGGGTGTGCAGCACGTCCTCGCCGGGCGTGGCCCGCAGCCGCCTGCGCAGCGCGCTCACCGCGTTGTGCAGCTGCGCCTTCGCGGTCGGCGGCGAACCCGTGCCCCACAGTACGTCGATCAGGCGGTCGGTGCTGACCATCCGGTCCGCGTTGAACAGCAGGACGGACAGGATCAGGCGCTCGCGCCCGCTGCCCGCGCCGAGGTCCCGGTCGTGCGCGTGCGCCCGGACCGGGCCGAGCACTCCGAACCACATGAAATCGACGATAGCCGACTGGGCACGCGCGGGGCCGGGCGGCCACTCGCGCCCGCCCCGGTGGGGCACCCGTGACTACTGGTCGGCGGCGAGCGCGGCCAGCCGGTCGAAGGTGTCCACCAGTACCCGTCGGCGGTCGGTTCTGTAGTCGGGTTTCGGGTCCAGGCCGTCGATCGTCGCGTCCCACACGGCCACGAACGTGTCGCGCCACCCGGTGATCTTCTCCGGCTCGGGCAGCGTGACCCCGACGTGGTTCTGCTCGGCGAGGACGCGGAGCAGCTCCAGGTTGCAGGGGACGGCCACGCCCCAGTACTCGTCGGGTTCGAGGCCCACCGGGTCCCCGGCCATCGCGGCCTCCACCTCGTCGAGCAGGCGCCCGGCCAGCTCCGACAGGTGGTCGGCCGCCGTGTCGCTGTCGAAGTTGCCACTGCCCCAGGTACCCATCGAACCTCCGTGTGCCGGTCGTCGAGCGTGAGTGTGCCGCAGGGGTCCGACAGTTTCCGCTAGGCGACCCGCCGCCACTGCGAGGAGCGCTGCTTGCTGGTGAAGTTCAGGACGTCGCCGGAGCAGCTGATCTGGCTGCCGCCCGCGGCGACCTCCATGGCGATCTGACTCTGCCGCCGATCGTCGATGTACAGCGTGACCGTGCCGTCCACCTTCGGGTTGGCGGTGTACAGGTCCTTGCCGTCCACCCGGTACGTGAACTCGATCGTCCCGTGCGCGACCACCTTGTACTGCTGACTGTTGGCCACCCCGGTCTCCGCCCGGTTGGTGTAGACGTGCACGCCCGTACCATCGGCGCGGAACTGCTGGGTCGTGTTCGTGTCGCCCCGCATCACCATCTTCACGCCGTTGATCTCCCAGTCGGCCTGCTCGGACTCGACCTGCCAGGTGCCGACCAGACAGTCCTGCATGCCGGGCGGGGTGGGGGAGGGCGTCGGCGAGGGGGCCGGAGAGGACGTCCGCCCGGTCGGCGTCGACTTCGTCCCCACCGGCGTCTTCGGCCGGGTGAGCGCGTAGGCGGTTCCGGCGACCAGCAACAACCCGGCCACGCTCCCGGCGACCAGACCCCAGCGTCTCCGCCGCGACGGCGGCGGCGCGGATGCGGCCGGCAGCTCCAGCGACACCGGCTCGGGATGATGCGGTTCGGTGCGCACCGCCCCCTCGGCCACGGCGAGTTCCGGCTGGTCGATGGCGCTGGGGGCGAGCCCGAGCGCGCGGTGCAGCAGGGTGGCCGCGAGCGGGATCCGGCTGGAGCCGCCGACCAGGAAGACCCCGTGCAGGTCGGCGGTGCCCACACCGGAGTCGGCCAGGGTCCGCCGGGTGGTGTCGACGGTGCGGAGCAGCAGCGGGCCGGCGACCCGTTCGAAGGCCTCCCGGTCCAGGACGAACTCCTCGTCGACCAGCGGCACGTGCACCAGCGCGCTCGACGCCCGCGACAGCATCTCCTTCGCGGTGCGGGTGTCGTCCCACAGCACCCGGCTCGCGCGCCGGTCGGCGTCCGTGGCCGGTCGCAGGAGCCGCTGCCAGAGCTCCGGATGCGTCCGGCCGTACCGCTCGCCGAGGTGCGCGATCAGCGCCGCGTCCACGTCCAGCCCACCGACGTCCGGCAACCCGCCGGCGGCGAGCACGTCGAACCCGTCGAGGGTGCGCCGGACGATCGCGGCGTCGAAGGTGCCGGCGCCCAGGTCGTACACCATGGCGGGTGCGCCCAGCGGCACACCGCTGCCGGCGGCGGCGAAGTGACAGGCCGCGGCGACGGGCTCGGGCACCAGCCGGGGGTACTGGAACACCTGCCGGGCCGCCGCGAGCAGCACCTGCTGACGCGGCTCGGCCCACCCGGCCGGGTACGTGAGCACCGCGTGCCGGACAGGCTGCTCCGCGATCCGGTCGGCCTCGGCCCGGACCCGGGCGAGCACCGCGGCGACCAGGTCGGACGTGCGGTACTCGGCCGCGCCGAGCAGGACCACGCCGTCGTCGATCCGGCGTTTGGGATGGGGCTCGAAGCAGTCGGGCCGGGCCCGCGCGGCGTGCTGCGCGTCCCGGCCGACGACGAGTCCACCGGGCGCCGCGAACACGGCCGAGGGCAGCAGCGGCGAGCCGTCGAACAGCACGGGCCGGGTGCGGCCGTCGGGCCAGCGGAGAACGGAGACGGTGTTGGTCGAGCCGAAGTCGAGCCCGAGCAGGAAGACGCGCACGCGTTCATTAGAACGGCGGCGGTCCCGGCTGGGATCTCAGAAGAGTGTCAGGTTGCCGGGGCTAGAAGTCCTCGCCGCCCCCGTCGAACATGTCCTCCATGATCTCCCCGGCCACGTACCCGCCGACGAGGCCGGCCGCCACACCGCCGACGACGGCCCCGGCCCCGCCGCCCCGGTGGCCGCGGCCGTGGTGGCGGTAGCCGTGCCCGCCCTGACCGTAGGCGCCGCGCGCGGGGACGCGGGTCAGGATCGTGCTCTGCAGCCAGCCGTCGATGTGCGCGGCCCAGTCGGTGCCCGCGGTGTCGGCGTGCGGGACGTGGAAGGAGAAGTACACGTCGTGGCCGCCGGTGAACAGGCCGCCGCGCTTGTCGACCTCGACCACCACGTCCACGCCCGCCGGGCTGGTGATGAAGGTGACCTCGGCCTCGTTGAGGGCGTGGGCGTAGGCGGGCCCGGCGTAGTACTCGATCTCCTGGTAGAACGGCAGGGTCTGCCGGCTGCCCCGGATGTGTCCGGCCTCCAGGTCGGCCTTCTTGAACCGGAACCCGAGCCGGCCGAACGCGGCGAGGACCGCCTCGTGCGCGGGCAGCGGGTGCACGCTCACCTCGTCGAGGTCGCCCTTGTCGATGGCGGCGGCGATCGCCAGCTCAGTGCGCACGCCCATCACCATCCCGCGCAGGCGCTGCCCGTCGTGGACGTGGGTGATCGGGGTCTCCCACGGCACGGGCATCGTGAACGGCACGGACTGCCGCTCGCCGGCCCTCAGGGTGAACCGACCGGTCACGGGCAGGCGGTGGAACTCCACTGTGCCCGAGTGGTCGTCGCGGTCGACCCGGGTGACCAGACTCAGGGTGACGTGTTCGATGTCGACATCGACCGTGCCACCGGTGATGTTCACCTGACCTGCCAGGTCCAGGCCCGGGCGGGTGTTGGGATTGGTCAGCACGGTGTCGACCGTCGGTGCTCCGACGCCGATCTTGCTGAGCATCTTCTTGAAGACAGCCATGATCACTAGACTAACACCTGCGACTGTATGGTTGACGGGACGTGTCCGCCCGACTGCGGAGAGGAGGTGAGGGTGGTGAACACCCTTCTCAAGATCGGCGAACTGGCCGCCCAGGCCGGGGTGTCGAACCGCACCGTCGACTTCTACACCACCTCCGGCCTCCTCGCGCCGGCCGGACGCAGTCCGGGCGGCTTCCGGCTGTACGAGGCCGCGGCCGCCGACCGGATCGCCACGATCCGCCAACTCGAGGCCCACGGGCTGACCATCGACCAGATCGCGACCGCGCTCAGGGCCCCCGCGGCGCCGGTCCTGACCGCCTCCCTCGGCGACCTCGACCGGGACCTGCAGACCCTGCGCACCGTCGCGGGGGACACCGGGGACGAGGTCGGCAACCTGGTGTCGGCGCTCACCGCGCGCGCCCACGCCCTGATCACCACCGCACTCGAGATCGCCGGAGCACTCCCGCCCCCGTGACCGGTAGTCGACGCGTGAGGATCCGCCATGCCTACTGACGATCCGCTCCTGCGGTGGGCCACCCGCCCCACCGCCCGCACCTTCACCTACCGCGACGCCACGGCGGTCGCCGTGCCCGCGCTCCTCGGCCGCGACCGCCTGGTGCTGGCCGGACCCGCCGAGCGGCTGGCCGTCCTCGTCCCCGGGGTGCTCGCCGACGTCGGGTCCGGGTTCCGTCCCATCGGCGACGCGGCGACCCTCACCGCCCTCTGCCGGGACAACGCCCGGCTGCGGCTGGTGGAACTGGTCAACTGGATGCACACGACCACCCCGCCCCGGGTCGTCGGCGCCGCGACCTGGTTGGACGGCGGCGGCAACGCCGTGGCCCGGCTCCTGGACGCCGCGTGGCCGTCGTCCCGGGCGCGACCGGGCGGGCCCGGCGTACGCCGGTGGGCCGGGGCCCGCGACCGGACGGGCCGGCTCCTGGCGGTCGCGGCGGACGCGTGGAGCTCCGAACAGGTCGGGTTCCTCGCGGGCCTGGCCACCCATCCCGACGGCCGGTCCCGGGGCTTCGGCCGGGCGGTGTGCTCGTTCGTGCTGCACGAACTCGTCACCGGGCACGGGGCCGCGGCCCTGGTCGTGAACCGGTCGTACGTCCCGGCGATCCGGCTGTTCGGCAGCCTCGGCATGAGCACCCGCCTGCTGGCCACGGCCCGCCTCCTCTGACCGGCCACTGAGGAACGTGTCCCGGCGAACGGGCCAGCTTGCTAGGATGCTCTAGGTGTTGTGACACAGGCCCCGCCCGGCGGGCTGTCGTGAGGAGCGACCATGGTGACCCTCGACGTCCCGCGCGCCCAGGTCCTTGCGTACCGGGTGGCCGCGCACCAGTTCGACCGCTCGATCCCAGCACCCCGGGACCTCGACGTGCTGGACCTCGGCGTGCAGGACACCCCGTACGGCTCGGCCCGGATCGCGCTGTCCGCCCGCACCGGCGGAGCGCCCCGGACCGACGGGGCGCCCGACGCCCTCACCCTGCTCTGGGCCGCCCGGGGCGCGCCGACCCTGCACCGCACGGCGGACCTGCCCCGCCTCGCCGCCGCGCTCTGGCCGCTCAGCGACGCCGACGCGACGACCCGGATCGCCAGTACCGCGATCAGGGACGGGGCGAAGCTGGGGGTCGCGGCGTTCCGGGCCGCGGCCGAGGCCATGCACGACGTGGTGCGGGCGAGCTTGCCGAAGGGCGAGGTGAGTACCGCGGTCAGTGCCCGGATCCCGGCGTCCCTGACGTTCTGGTGCGCCACCTGCGGCGCGCAACACATCTCCGGCGCGCTGTTCCAGCAGGTCGGGCTGTTCGCCGGGGTCCGCCTCGACCTCACCGACGGCACGGCGCTCGCCCCGGTGCCGGGCTGGCCGGGCGTGCCGTCCGAGGCGCGCGGCACGGCCGACGTCCTGGCCACCTACCTGCGGCTCCTCGGCCCTGCGACACCGACGGAGGCCGCGAAGTTCCTCGGCACGACGGCGGCCCGGATCAAGGGCGCCTGGCCGGGGGACCTCACCGAGGTGCGGGTCGACGGCAGGAGCGCCTGGCTTCCCGGGGACGCGGTGGCCGCGCTGCGCGACGCGCCGAAGCCCCGGGTGGTGCGGCTGCTCCCGCCGCTGGACCCGTATCTCCAGGCCCGCGACCGGGATCTCCTCGTGCCCGACAAGGCCCGGCAGTCGGCGGTGTGGAAGGCGATCGGCGGCCCGGGCGTGGTGCTGGTGGACGGGGAGGTCGCCGGCACGTGGCGCGGCAGGCTCGCCGGGCGCAAACGCCTCGACGTCGAGGTGGTGCCGTTCGCGCCGTGGCCGGCCCGGGTCACCAAAGAGGTCGGGGCCGAGGCCGTCCGGGTGGCCGAGGTCCGGGGCGTCCCCGACCTTCGGGTCACCGGCCACTGAGGCGCGATCTCAGCGGTGTCCGACGCCGGCGCCCCTGGTCCGACCGGGTGCGGCCGACGACGATCAAACCCATGATCATTCGACGGGTACTGCCGGAGGACCTGCCCGCCCTCGCCACCCTGTGCGCGGCCCACGCGGACTTCGAACGCGCCGGCCCCGTCGCACCGGACCTCGCCGACCGGCTGGCGGGCGCGCTGTTCGGCACGGGCCGGCTCGGCTGCCTGGTGCTCGCCGGGGACGGCGCCCTCGGCGGGTACGCCACGTTCAGCCGGGAGTACTCGACGTGGGCGGGGGCGGAGTACACCCATCTGGACTGTCTGTTCGTGGTGGCCGGGCACCGGGGCGGCGGGTGGGGGCGCCGGCTGTTCGACGAGGTCGCGGCGCTCGCGGACGGGGAGTTGCAGTGGCAGACCCCGGAGTGGAACACCGACGCCCAACGCTTCTACGCCCGCCTGGGCGCCCGCTCCGCACCCAAGGTCCGCTACACCCTGCCCCGGCCCTGACGGCATGCAGCGCCGACCCTCCGCCGCACCACCCCGACGCCCGACGCGATCCGCCACGGGACCCGTCCGACCGGAGCCGACAGTGAACGGCGCGTCGCGGCCGGGTCGGACGCCATGGGACCCGCGCCCGATCGGAGCCGACGCACGCGACCCGCTGCCGCGAACGGCGACGGGCCGGTCCGCGCCTCCTCGGAGACGCGTGCCGGCCCGTCGGGCGTTCGCGGACTAGTTGTCGCGGAGCTTGCGCCCCTGGGCGTCGGTGCCGCCGTTGACGAGGATCAGGATGCCGTCGATCAGCGGCCACAGCCCGCCGAGCCCACAGGTCAGCCAGGTCACGGCGATCTGCGCGATCGCGATGTTGACGTGTCCGGTGTAGAACCGGCCGACCCCGAACCCGCCCAGGAAGATCTGGAGGAGGCCGGCGACGAGCTTGCTCTTGTCGGACAGGATCTCCCCGGTCATCGGGTCGACCGGGTAGCCGTACTGCGGGCCGCCGGGGTAGCCGGGCTGCGGCTGGGGCGGCGGGGTCTGGCCGTAGGGCTGTCCGGGGGGCGGCGTGCCGTACGCGGGCGGCACCGAGCTCACCGGAGGCACCGGGCCCGCTGTGCCGTAGGACGGCGGCACGGAGGTCGGCGCGGCGGGATACTGCTCCGGCTTGGGCGCGGAGTCGTCAGAGGATGGGAACGTCACGGGATCAGCCTAACCGAGGAACGGTGCGCGGACATCGGGTAAAACCCCTGGTGCCCGTACGGGCAACGGGCGATGCCCGCGGGCGGGCCCCCGGGTCAGTGGCCGAACTGGGCCTCCAGCGCGGCCCGCCGGGCGGTGACCTCGTCGGGTTCGTTGCCGTACACCAGGATCTGCAGGGTGCACGCGGTGACGGGGGCGTCGGTGCGCAGGCTGTCGTGGCCGGCGACGACGAGCAGGCCGCCCCGGCGGAGCGCCGGCTTCAGCGCGGTCAGCAGGTCGGCGATGGGTCCGGTACCGGACAGTTTCGCGGACTCGGCTGGCAGGTCCAGCGCGTGCGGCCGGATCGAGTTGAGCGCGAGCAGCGGGATGGAGCCGCTGGTGATCCGGAAGTTCAGGTCGAGGACCACGAGCTGGCCGTCCTCGGACTGGGCGCAGTCGAGGCTGCACAGGCCCCGGTAGCCGACGTCGGCGGCGCGCTGGGCGATGGCCAGGCACTCGGTGAGCAGTTCGAACGGCGGGGCGTTGACGAGGCCGAACTTGCCGCCCGCGTAGATGCCGGCGTCGTCGATGCGCTGTTCGGTGACGGCGAGCAGCCGGGCGCGGCCGTCGGGGCCGGTGTGCAGCTGGATGCCCCAGTTGCGCTTGATCCGCAGGTACTCCTCGATGACGAACTCGGGGAGGACGGTGGCGAAGGCGGGCAGGGCGACGGGGGTGCCGGCCTCGTGCAGGTACACGTCGAGGCTGCCGCCGTGCGCGGCGTTCGTGGCGGCCTTGAGCACCCAGGACTTCTCGGCCGGGGCGGCGTCGAGCAGCTCGGCGCGGGTGACGACGCTGCGCCGGGCCTGGAACCGGGGGTCGACCAGGGTACTGATGCTGGCCTTGTTGTTGAGGTAGCCGACGAGGAGCGCGGTCTTCACCGTCCGCGCGTCGGGGCACAGGTCGGTGGGCTGCGGGTACTCCATCGAGATCAGCAGGCCGTCGGACATCGCCTCGGTGACCCGGGTGGCGAACTCGGCCTCGGTGCGGAACTCGCGCAGGTCGGTGCCGACGGGCAGGCCGCCGTCGCGCATGGCCGCGAGGAGTTCCGGGTCCGTGCCGCCGGCGCTGCAGATCACGGCGGTGTCGTCGGCGACGGCGAGCGGGCGGGCCGACAGCGCGTCGCGGGTGTGCCGGTGCGCGCTGGCGAGCACGCCGGACTCGACCACGGGGCGGGCGCAGACGGCGACGCCGGGGCCGTACACGTCGGTGAGGGTGCGGGGGGAGTCCAGGGCGTGCGACCGGGGCGGGGAAAGGGTGATGGCGTGTCTCCTGTGGGGTCGGCACGTCCCGGCCGGTGGGCTGGTGCGTGGGCGCGGCGGCCGCGGTGGCGGAAACCGGGGAAAACGGGTGCGTCGTGCGCCCCCGTCGCGGCGCGCGGGGCGGGACGACGGGGAGAGCGCCCGCGGTGAGCGGACCCGAACGATGGCGGTGCGGAACGCGGGCGACCAGGGCGTCCGTTCTGTGGACGACAACCCGGTGCGAGCCGTGTTCACCAAGAGTCTCACGAATCGGCCGACTCGCCCAATGTGCCGGGAAAGGATCAGACCCCAGAGGGCAAAAGCACCTTTTCGGGGGTACGGTCGCGCGCGTCGCGCAGCGGGAGGCCCACCAGCAGGGCGAGGGCGATCCAGACGAACGCGTTGCTCCCGAGCACCCCGAGCGGGCTGCGGCCGTCGTCCCACCACAGCCAGACCATGCTGCTGGACAGCAGCAGGTAGCCGGCGGCGGCCAGTCTGTACCGGCCCGCGTCGGCGAGCACCACCAGCGCCGGGAGCAGCCAGACCAGGTGGTGCACCCAGGTGACCGGGCTGACCAGGCACGCGGCCAGGCCGGTCAGCGCGAAGCCGGGGAGCGGGTCGGCGCGCCGGATCCGGTACGCCCAGACGGCGAGCACCGCCAGGACGGCGAGCACCCAGGGCAGCCGGTCGGTGGCGCCGAACCGGGCGAGCGCGCCCTGCACCGACTGGTTCGACACGTACGCGAGGTTCCCGACCCGGGACGTGTCCCACAGGGTCGCGGTCCAGAACTCCCGGGACGCCCCCGGCAGCAGCGCGAACGCGGCCAGGGTCGCACCCGCGCAGGTCGCCACCGCCGTGGCCGCGGCCCGCCAGCGCCCGGTGAGCACCAGGTACCCGACGAACAGGGCCGGGGTGAGCTTGACCGCGGCGGCCAGCCCGATCCCGATCCCCGCGTACCGGGCCCACCGGCCGGACAGCAGCCGCCAGTCGGCGAGCACGAGGACGAGGAGCAGCAGGTTGACCTGGCCGAAGCTGACGGTGTCGCGGGCCGGGCCGTAGAAGGCGAGCAGGCAGCCGGCGAGCGCGAACGCGTACCACCGGCTCCAGCCCCGGCGGCGGGCCACGGGGTCGACCAGCCACCACAGGAGCACGGCCGACGCCGCGACGTTCAGGGCCACGCTGACGGCCACGGTCGCGTGCCAGCCGAGCAGGGCCATCGGCAGCATGCACAGCAGCGCGAACGGGGGATAGGTGAAGCCGTACAGGTCGGTGGGCGGGCGCAGGTACTCGTACGGGTCGCCGCCGGCCAGCCAGTGGTGCACGGTGCCGTGGTAGACGCCGACGTCGAACCAGCCCCGGTGCCCGGGCGCGAGGGCGATGAACACGGCCACGGCCAGGGCCAGTCCCGACACGAGGAGGATCCGGCGGGTCACCACAGCCGGTAGCCGACCGCGTCGAGCCGGGGCCCGACGGCCAGGTCCGTGCCGGTCGCCCACCACCACACGGCCACCAGGGCGACCACGCCGCCCGCGAGCGACACGGCGAGGCGTTGCGGGTCCGGGCCGAACCCGTCGGGCAGCACCGCCAGGGCGAGCAGTCCGCTGGCCGCCGCCGCCCACCGGCGAACGGCGCCCGCCGGGGCCGCCGCCGCGATCGGGACCAGCCCCCAGAGCAGGTACCAGGTCCGCAGCGCCGGCCCGAGCACCGCCGTCGCGGCCAGGCACAGGCCGAGGGCGTGCACGACGCCGAGCTGTTCGCGCCGTAGCCACACGACGACGCCGATCGCGCCGACCGCCCCGAGTCCGATCCACCGCCACGCGGAGACCCCGAGGTGGGTGTCGAGCACGAGTCCGGTGAGCCGGCCGAGCGCGCTGGTCACCGACCAGTTGGTGGCCGAGATGGGCGTGCTCAGGGCCCCGATCCAGCCGTATCCGGTGCCCGCGATCCCGGTGGCCAGCACCGTGGTCGCCAGCCCGGTCGCGCCGGCCGCCCCGATGGCCCGGGGCCAGCGCCACCGGCCCGCGAACTGCCCGGCCCAGATGGCGGCCACCACGAGCAGGCCCAGCGCGGCCGGCGCCTTGACCAGGGCGGCGAGTGTGACCAGCACGGCGCCGAGCAGGGGCCGGCGGTCCAGGGCGAGCACCAGGCCGGCGACGAGCAGGCCGAGCATCACCGCGTCGTTGTGCGCGCCGGCGACGAGGTGCAGCAGGACCAGCGGGTTGAGCAGGCCCAGCCAGACGGCGGGGGACGGGTCGACCCCGCAGGCCCGGGCGAGCCGGGGCAGGCAGGCGGCCAGCAGGACGACGCCGAGGAGGGCGACCGCGCGCATGCCGAGGACGCCGCCGGCGACGTGCCCGTCGGCGAGCCGGGCGACCCGGGTGGCCAGCGCGAGGAACACCGGCCCGTACGGGGTGGGGGTCGTCTGCCAGATCGCCGGGACCTGCGCGGCCAGGTTGCCGCCGAGCGCGGCCGGGCCGTACTGGTACACGTCGATGTGCGCGCCGACCATCTGGCCCTGGGCGAGGTAGCTGTACACGTCCCGGCTGAACAGGGGCGGCCCGAGGACCAGCGGCCCGGCCCACACCGCGAACGTGACCAGCAGGCCCTTGGCGGGCGGCCGGATCGTGCCCAGCCACCACCAGGCCAGGACGAGGAGCGCGAGTCCGAAGTAGGTGCAGGCCAGGCCGAGGGTGGCGTACCCGCGCAGGTCGCCCAGGTCGCGCACCGGGGTGAGCGTGTCGCGCACCGGCAGCGCGCCGGCCGCCAACCCGCCGAGGGCCACCACTGACGAACCGACGAACCCGAGCGCGCGGCAGCGTCGGTGTTCGGCGGCCGGGACCGCGGCGACGACCAGGCTCAACACCCAGGCACCTTGTCAGTGGCGCGTGACGCGGAGACGGGATCGGGTGGACGTCCGGGTGACGTCCAGGTGTCAGGGAAGGTGTTCGATATCTCTTCGTCTGCTCGTCAACCGCGCGACGCCCGGCGCACCCGTGACATTGCCTACGGTGCGGACATGCGAGTCGCGATCATCACAGAGTCGTACTCGCCGGACGTCAACGGCGTGGCCAACTCGGTGGCCCGGGTGGCAGACCATCTGGTCGCCCGGGGCCACAGTCCCTTGGTCATCGCCCCGAGGCCGGCGTCCGCCCTGCTGCCCGCCAAGGACCCGGAGCCCTATCCGGTACTGCGGGTCGGCTCCGTGCCCATGATGGGCTACCCGAGTGTGCGCCTGGGCCTGCCGAGCCGGCGGATCCTGGAGGCGCTCCGGGCGCACCGCCCCGACGTGGTGCACCTGGCCAGCCCGTTCGTGCTGGGCGCGTGGGGGGCCAGGGCGGCGGTCGAGCTGGGGGTGCCGATCGTGGCCGTGTACCAGACGGATGTGCCGGGCTTCGCCCGCGCGTACCGGGTCGGCCTCGCCGAGTCGATGGCCTGGGGCTGGGTCCGCCGGGTGCACGCGCAGGCGGCCCTGACGCTGGCGCCGTCCTCCTCGACGGCCGACGAACTGACCGGGCGGGGCGTGCTCCGCGTGCGACGCTGGGGGCGTGGCGTGGACACCGAACTCTTCCATCCCGGACACCGCGACGAGACCCTGCGCCGCGAACTGGCCCCGCGTGGCGAGATCATCGTCGGGTACGTGGGCCGCCTCGCCCGGGAGAAGCGCGTCGACCTGCTCGCCGGCGCGTCCCGGCTGCCCGGGGTGAAGGTCGTGGTCGTGGGCGACGGGCCGACCCGGGAGTCCGTGCGCCGGGCGATGCCGGACGCGGTGTTCCTCGGCACCCGGCGCGGCGCCGACCTGGCCCGGATCTACGCCAGCCTCGACGTGTCCGTGCACACCGGACCGCACGAGACGTTCTGCCAGACCGTGCAGGAGGCCCTGGCCAGCGGCCTGCCCGTCGTGGCCCCGGCGGCCGGCGGACCCCTCGACCTCGTCGAGCCGGGAGTGACGGGCACCCTGGTCGCGCCGTCCGACGAGGAGGCCGTCACCGCCGCCGTCGCCGACCTGGTGGCCGACCCGGCCCGCCGGCGCGCGTACGGCCTGGCCGCGCGGGAGGCCGTCGCCCGCCGGACCTGGGGCGCGCTGACCGACGAGCTGATCGCGCACTACGCGGCGGTCGGCGCGGCCCGCACGCTGCCCGCCGCGCCCCTCCCGGTGACCGCCGCGTGAGGATCGTCCGGCTCGCCAACTTCGTCACGCCCACCTCCGGCGGCCTGCGCACCGCCCTGTACTCCCTCGGCCAGGGCTACGCCGACGCCGGCCACGAACCGGTCCTGGTGATCCCGGGCGAACGCGCCGCCGACGAGCACACCCCCCAGGGCCGGGTCATCACCCTGCCCGGCGTGCACGTACCCGGCCTCGGCGGCTACCGGGTGATGCTCCGCCGCCGGCCGCTCCTCGACGTCCTGGACCGGCTCGACCCCGACCGGCTCGAGGTGTCCGACCGCACCACCCTGCGCTGGACGGGCGCGTGGGCCCGCGCGCACGGCGTACCGGCCGTGATGGTGTCGCACGAGAGCCTCGACGGGCTGCTCGGCGTCGCCCGGCTGCCCGGGCCGGCCCTGCGCTGGCTGGCCGGCCGCCTGAACCGCTCGACCGCCCGGGACTACGACCGGGTCATCTGCACCACGGACTGGGCGACCCGCGAGTTCGACCGGATCGGTGCGGACAACGTGGCCCGCGTACCCCTCGGCGTCGATCTCGATCTGTTCCGCCCCGACCGCCGGCAAACGCGCGAGCCCGGCGAGGTGCTGCTCGTCTGCTGCGTCCGGCTGTCCCTGGAGAAGCGGCCGCACCGGGCCCTGACCACGCTGCGGGCACTGCGGGCCCGGGGCGTGCCGGCCCGCCTCGTCATCGCCGGAGACGGGCCGCTGCGCGAACGGCTGGAGGCCGAGGCCGCCGGGCTGCCCGTCACGTTCACCGGCTGGGTCGCCGACCGCGACACCCTCGCCGACCTGCTCGCCTCCGCCGACGTCGTGCTCGCCCCCGGGCCGGTGGAGACGTTCGGCCTCGCCGCCCTGGAGGCCCTGGCCTGCGGGTCCCCGGTCGTGGTGAGCGCGTCGAGCGCGCTGCCCGGGGTGGTCGGCGACGCCGGGGTGGCCGTGGCCGGGGACGACATGTCCGCCGGCGTCGTGGAGCTGCTCGCCCGGCCCGAGGGGGAGCGGCGGGCGGCGGCGCGGGCCCGGGCGGAGCTGTTCGGGTGGGACGCGGCCGTGCGCGGGTTCCTCGCGGTGCACACGGAGATCTGACCGGGGTCGCACCCCGACGGCCGGGACGGCGCGCGCACCCCCTGATGTGTCAGGCTGGCCGGCATGCCGACGAACGCCATCGATGCCTGGGCGGACCTGGAACCGGCGTGGCGGGCCTGCTTCGACCTGGCCTGGGAGTCCTTCCGGGCCGGAAGCCTGCCGGTCGGCGCGGTGCTCGTCGACGCGGCCGGCACGGTCGTGCGGACCGGGCGCAACCACTGGAACGAGAACTCCGCCGGCCCGGGACTCGTCGCCGGCAGCCGGATCGCGCACGCCGAGATCAACGCGCTGGCGACCCTGCCGGCCGCCGACTACACCGACCACGTGCTGTACACGACGCTGGAACCCTGCCTGCTGTGTACGGTGGCGCTGCGGTTCTGCCACGTGGGCACCGTGCGGTTCGCGGCCACCGACCCCATGTGGTACGCGATGGACGAGGTCCCCGGGCTCAACCACCACGTCGCCCGGCGCTGGACGGTCCGCGAGGGCCCGCTGCCGGGGCCTGTCGGCACCTGGGCGGCGGTCCTGCACCTGATCGCGGCCGTGGAACGGGACATGCGGCTCGTCCAGGCCTGCCACGAGGAGGCCGCGCCGGACGTGTTGCGGGTGGCCCGCCGGCTGGCGCCCACCGCCGACCGGCTGCGGACACTGTCGGCGCCCGAGGCCCTGGAGGCCGTGTGGGCGGAACTCCGCGACGTCCCGGCGGGGGCACCCGCCCAGCCGGACTCCTCCGAGGACAGTGGCACACCGGCGCCGCACCGGGACCGGCCGAGGCGCTGCCCGTCGCCCTGATGAGCTACGGGCTCACCGGCAGGGAACAGGCGGTGGCGCTGCACGTCGCGCGGGGCCGCACCACCCGCGACATCGCGGCCCGGCTCACCCTCAGCCCGCTGACCGTCCAGGACCACCTCAAAGCCGTCTTCACCAAGACGGGGGTCCGCAGCCGCCGCGAACTCCTCGCCCTCCTGATGGCCGGCGCCCTCGCGACGGCGCCCTAACCCGTGGCCACCCCGACCAGGAGCACCACGGCGCACAGGATGCCGAGGACGTAGGCGAGGATCCATTCGCGCTGCCGGCTGATGATCGCCGTCACGAGCCCCAGCGCCGGCACGAGCACCCCGAACTCGTGAGCCGTCTCGTACCGGTCCGGATGCTCGAACCCGCTGACCAGGGAGCCCTCCAGGTACAGCACGGGCGTGCCGACCAGCCACGCGATCAGCAGCAGCCCGAGCAGCACCGACACCGCCCGCACCGGCTGCCGCTCCACCGGCTCCGGCTCGAACTCGGCGTCGTCCACCTCACCCGTCATCGCCCGGACCTCGTTCCTCCCGCCCTCGTGGCTGGTGAGAGTACGCCCGCGGCGGGGCCGGTACCAGAGGCCGCACAGCCCCTTGCCCACCCCTGACGTGCGACGATCCGCCGCAACCGGCCGAACTCGGTCACCCCGCCGGGTGCGGCGGAAGCCGCCGGTCATTCGACCCGCCGGGCGACGGCGGGGTGGGTTATCGTCGCCGGGTGGCTGACTTCATCGGCGAGGACCTGCGCGGCGCGCGGTTCGAACGGAGCACCCTGGCCGGCGCGACCTTCGAGCGGGTCGACCTGACCGGCGCGCGGCTGCGTTCCGTCGACCTGGCGGACGCCCAGCTCCGGAACGTCGCGGTGCGTGACGTCGTGATGCGCGGCGTCGAGCTGGTCAACGTCGACATCCACGGCGAGATCGTCAACCTGACGATCAACGGCGTCGACGTCGGCCCCCTGATCGACGCCGAGCTGAACCGGCGCGACCCGCTGCGGGCCGCGATGCGACCGACCGACCCGGCCGGTTTCCGGGCGGCGTGGGACATCGTCGAGCGGCTCTGGGACGGTACCGTCGAACGGGCCCGCGCCCTGCCGCCCGAACTCCTGCACGAGTCCGTCGGCGGCGAGTGGTCGTTCACCGAGACCCTGCGGCACCTGGCGTTCGCCACCGACTGCTGGATCGGGCGGGCCGTGCTCGGTGACCCGGCGCCGTGGCATCCGCTGGACCTGCCGTGGGACGAGATGCCCGACACGCCGGGCGTACCGCGCGACCGCGCCGTCCGGCCGCCGCTCGACGTCGTGCTCGACCTGCGGCGGGACCGGATGGGCACCGTGCGCCGGTACATCGGGGGCCTGACCGCCGAGTCGCTCGACGGCCGCACCGTACCGGTGGAGGGTCCCGGGTGGCCGGAGCCGCGCAGCTACCCGGTGCGGGAGTGCCTGCTGGTCGTCCTCAACGAGGAGTGGGAGCACCGGCTCTACGCCGAACGGGACCTGGACGCCCTGGCCCTCCGGCAGCGGTAGCCGCCACCCGTCCGGCGGCGGCACCGGGCCGCTCGGTGGTCGTGGACGCACCGGCGCCGGGCCGGGGCGGTCCTCACCGGCTCAGCGTCGTCTCCTGCTCGACCCGCGACAGCTTCTGCGGATTGCGCACGACGTAGAGCCCGCTGACCAGCCCGTCGTCGATCCGCACCGCCACGACGTCGTCGACCTCCCCGTTGCGCCGGATGATCAGCCCCGGACCACCGTTGACCCAGACCGCCTCGACCGACACCACGCCGTCGAGCCGGGGCAGACCCGCCGCCATCAGACGGGCCACCTTGTCGGCGCCCTGGATGGGCCGCAGCACGGCCTTGACGACGCCGCCACCGTCGCCGAGCAGCACGACGTCCGGCGCGAGCAGGTCGAGCAGGCCCTGCAGGTCACCGGTCTCGATCGCCCGCTGGAACGCCGCGAGCGCGTCCCTGGTCTCGGCCCGGGAGGCGACCCCGCGCGGTCGGCGCGCGGCGACGTGCGCCCGGGCCCGGTGCGCGATCTGGCGGACCGCCGCCGGGGACTTGTCGACGGCCCCGGCGATCTCGTCGTAGTCCAGGTCGAACACCTCGCGGAGGACGAACACCGCGCGCTCCGTCGGCGTGAGCGTCTCCAGGACCAGCAGCATCGCCATCGACATGCTCTCGGCCAGCTCGACGTCCTCGGCGACGTCGGGCGCGGTCAGCAGGGGTTCGGGCAGCCACGTGCCGACGTAGGACTCCTTGCGCCGGCCCACCGTGCGCAGCCGGGTGAGCGCCTGGCGGGTGGTGATCCGGACCAGGTACGCCCGCGGTTCGCGCACCTCGTCGAGGTCGACGCCCACCCACCGCAGCCACGTCTCCTGCAGGACGTCCTCGGCGTCGGCGGCCGAGCCGAGCATCTCGTAGGCGACCGTGAACAGCAGATTGCGGTGGGCGATGAACGCCTCGGTGGCGGTGTCCATCTGCTCGCTCATCGCTGGCTCCCGTCTGTTCGATCATGACTCTGTCACGCACGAGACGCCGGCCGCCACCGCCCTGTGACACCGGCGGCCGGTGTCGTGCGTCACGTGGCCGCGCTGTCACAGGCGCGGCCCCGCCGGCATCTTGTGTTCGTTCGGTACGCGACACCACGAGTGAGGACGAAGTCATGGAAGCCCGGTTCAACCTGTTCGACAGCCCGACCGCCACGAAGGTCGCCCAGCGGCTCCACAACGCCGGCATGCTCATCGGACTGTCGACGCTGCCGAAGGCCACCCAGGAACTGGTGAACCTGCGGGCCAGCCAGATCAACGGCTGCGCGTTCTGCGTCGACATGCACACCAAGGAGGCCGACGCCGCCGGCGAGACCCCGCAACGCCTCCACATGGTGGCGGTGTGGCGCGAGGCCACCGTGTTCACCCCGGCCGAGCGGGCCGCGCTGGCCCTGACCGAGGAGGGCACCCGGCTCGCCGACGCCCACGACGGCGTGTCCGACGCGACCTGGGCCGAGGCGCGCGAACACTACGACGACGAGCAGCTCGGCGCGCTGATCTGCCTGATCGCCTTCATCAACGCGGCCAACCGGTTCAACGTGATCGTGCGCAACCCGGGCGGCTCCTACCAGCCCGGCATGCTCGCCGCCGCGCTGAACTGACGGCGCCCCGGCCCGGCCCGCGGTCCACCGACCGGGGCCGGGCCCCGCCGTGTCCGCCGCGCCTGCGGCTCCGCGCCGCCGGTACCCCTCAGATCAAGATCTTGAGAGGGTTACGAGTGGCCACCGGCCCGGTCCCGGACGACCACTGCCCAGCCCAGGTCACCCGCGAAGATGTCACCGGCCCCGCCTGACCCCGACCGCCCTACTCGAACGGTGTCGGATCTCCCGCGCCCACCCGGAGGATCTCCGGCTCGTCCCCGGACAGGTCCACGACGGTCGTCGGCTCGACCCCGCAGTCCCCGGAGTCGATCACCGCGTCGATCTGGTGGTCGAGCCGCTCCTTGATGTCCCAGCCGTTCGTCATCGGCTCGTCGTCGCCCGGCAGCAGCAGCGTGCTCGACAGCAGGGGCTCGCCGAGCTCGGCGAGCAGCGCCTGGACGACCTTGTGGTCGGGGATCCGGACGCCGACGGTCTGCTTCTTCGGGTGCAGCAGCCGGCGGGGCACCTCGCGGGTCGCGGGCAGGATGAACGTGTAGCTGCCCGGGGTCGCGGCCTTGATCAGGCGGAACACCGCGTTGCTGATCTTCACGAACTGGCCGAGCTGCGCGAAGTCGCTGCACACCAGGGTGAAGTGGTGCCGGTCGTCGAGCTTGCGGATCTCGCGGATCCGGTCCAGCCCGGCCTTGTTCCCCATCTGGCAGCCGAAGGCGAAGCAGGAGTCGGTCGGGTAGGCGACCAGCCCACCGCCCCGGATCAGGTCCACGACCTGACTGATCGAGCGCGCCTGCGGGTTGTCGGGGTGCACGTCCAGGTACCTAGCCACGGGGTGAGCCTAGTCCCTCGCCCCGGGGGCGTGGTCGGAACGCGCCGTCACCGGGTCCGGTACACGGTGGCCAGTGGGGTGCGGCACACGACGGGGCCGGCCATCAGCGCGCCCGTGCCGGGGCCGTACTGGTCCTGGTGGATGTAGTAGTCCACCTCGGCCGGTGCGCCGTTCGGGACCCAGATCACCTGGCCGGGCCAGCCGGGGCGGCGGAGCCGGGTCAGCTCGGTGAGCCGGGGGGCGCCTTCCTGGCGGTTGTAGCCGACCACGGGCCCGCCGGGCATGCCGAGTACGCAGGCCTCCAGCTGGGCGGTGTTGGCGACGTTGCGGTAGACGTACCGGGCGCCGATGCCGGTGAGGAGGAGGGCCGCGAGGGCGGCGGCGAGCAGGGCGGCGCGGCGCGGGGCCCGGGTCGGCGTCACCGACAGGACGACGGCCGCCATGAGCAGGTAGACGAACGGGCCGGCGTAGTGCTCGTCGGTCTTCCAGGGCAGCAGGTTCGCCAGGTACAGCGCGCCGCCGCCGAGCACCGCCCACGCGACGTTCTCCGCGTCCCGGCCAGCCGGACGCGGGCGCGCGCCCGCCCCGGACCCGGGTGCGGCGATCTCCGGCGACGCGGACCCGGCGGTGACCACCGGGGAGCCCGTCCCGGCGGTGACCGCGGGGGAGTCCGTCCCGCCGGTGGCGCACCGGACAACCGATCCGCCGGCGTCACGGGACCGGCTGGTCACCCGGAGCTCCGACCCGGACGCGGCCCGCTGGCCGAACGGCCAGGACGTGGTCCGCCGCCCGAGAGGCGCGGACGCGGTCCGTTGGCGGAGCGGCCAGCCGGCGGACCGCAGCGCCTCCCCGCGCCGGAAGCCGTACCGCAGGCCGAACGCCAGCACGCCCAGTGCGACCACCAGCACCGGCGGCCCCACCTGCCGGGCGGCGTCCAGCGCGGAGCCGAACAGCTTCCCGGCCCCGAATTCCAGGGAACTCGTGTAGTCCCCGGCCCGGCTGTAGGAGTAGGCGGTCACGATCGTGCCCGCCCCGGCGACCAGTGCGACCGCCCCGTGCAGCCGGTCGCTGACCCGGCGCTCCCCGGGCCGGACGAGGAGCAGCAGCCCGTAGCAGACCAGCAGCCACGAGAACGGGGACTTGAACCACGCGGCCGCCAGCCAGAACACGATCCGGGGCCAGGGTCGACGGTAGGGCAGCAGCCCCAGCGCGACGAGGGCCACGCCGGGCCCCTCCTGCAGCGACGGGTACGCCAGGTTGCGCAGCAGGCTCGGGTTCCCGGTCAGCAGCAGCGCGGCCCAGGCGGCGAGCCACCGGCTGCCGGTCCGGTGCCAGACCAGCCACGCCGGCACGGCGACGGCCACGGCGAGCATCAGCATCCGTACCGTGAAGGCGATCTTGACCGGGAGCAGGTAGAACGTGCCCATGTACAGCCAGAACATCGGCCGGAACAGGCCCCAGCTGGAGTCGGTGAACCGGTACAGCTCGGCGGTCTGCCGCACCCCGATCGTCCGGACGTGCCCGAGGGCCTGACCATCGTCGATCAGCGACCACTCCCAGGGCAGGAGCAGCCACCCGACGACGAGGAGGACGGCAGCCAGGATCAGCAGGCGCAGAGGGGTACGCACGGTGACCCAGCCTACGGACCGTTCCTGGGACCGCCGAGCCGAGCCGAACCTCTCACTCTGAGGAGTTCAGCCATGACGCATCGTCACCGAGGGCCCGTCTCCGGGCCCGCCGCCGGACGAACCCCAGGACCACCAGCGCCCCCACCCCGGCCAGCAGGACCGCCCCCACCACCGACAGCACCCCGAACCTGGGCGGGTCGGCCGGACGGACCAGCCCGCCCGCGATCACGTCGGCGGACACGTCGAGCGTCTCGATGCCGTCCGCGGCGGTGAGCAGGGTGCGGGACCGGCCGGAGGCGGACAGGGCGACGACCCGCACGGTACGCACCGCGTCGTAGGTGGACGGGGCACCGCGCCCGTTGGGCTCGTACCCGGCCTCGGCGACGTAGGCCACGAGCACCGGGTCGCCGTCCGGTCCCCAGCCCAGCAGCCGCGCGGCGGACAGCCCCGGCCCGGTCGTCCACCGCACCCCCGGGACCGACGCGCCGGTGGCCGGGTCGCGGCCGGTGAGGAGCCAGCTGCCGTCCGGCTGGCGGCGCTGGGTGAGCAGGGCGGAGCCGTCCGGCAGCCAGGCGCCCCGGCCGGCGAGGAACGTGTCCGCGGCGATCGGGAACCGGGACTGCTCCTTCAGGTCCGGGCCGACGACGATCAGCTGGTCGTCGGCCCGGTAGACGAACCGCCGCCCGTCCGGGTCGAACGCGAAGTCGAACGTCAGGGGATTGGAGTCGGGGGTGAGTGCGCCGACCGCGCGGTACGTGTCGGTGGCCACGTCCACCAGGCCCAGCTCGTCGTGCAGATCGTGGTAGGCCGAGACGGCCAGGGTGCGGCCGTCCGGCGACCAGGCGATCGGCGTCGCGGGCCCGGGGCCGCCCCAGTCGCCGAGGGATCTGGACCCGCCGGTGACCAGGTCGAGGATGATCAGCGAGATCCGGCGCCGGTCGATGCCGCCCGCGACGGCGAGCTTGGTGCCGTCCGGGGACAGGGCCACCGACCCGCCCGCGCTCGCCTCGTACGGGACCGGCCACACCCGGGTCACGTCGTCGTGCGCGCCGACCACGGCGAGGTCGCCTTCCTCGTTGAACTGTCGAGGCAGGTCGAAGCCCACGAACGGCTCGCCGCCGAAGATCACCGACGCCGCCCCGGGCGGGTTCCCGGCCAGCTTGGTGTGGAACGCGGGCGGCACCTCCAGCCGGTCCGGCAGGGACGGCACGCCGGGGCGGGGCGCGGCCGGCTCGCTGACCACCCGCACCGCGCCCGGCAGCCCGGTGACCAGCAGCACGGCGAGCACGGCCAGCCCCGCCACGGCCGCCGCCGCCCGGGCCCGGCCGCGTCGGCGCGAGGTGCGCAGCGCGCGCTCGTACACCGGATAGGTCTCCGCCTGTTGGGCCGTCTCGCGCAGCGAACGGCGCAGTTGCTCGGTCATGACGGCACCTCCGTGTGCTCGGCGAACGCCCCGGGCAGGTGCGCGCGCAGTCGGGCCAGCGCGTCGTGGCCGTGCCGCTTGACCGTGCCGACCGTGCAGCCGAGCACCCGGGCGGTCTCGGCCTCGGTCAGGTCGTCGTAGAACCGGAGCACCACCACGGCCCGCTGCCGGGCGGTGAGCACGGCGAGCGCCCCGGTCATCGTGAGCCGCAGGGCGGCCTGCTCGGCCAGGTCCCCGGGGGCGGCGTGGCCCGGGTCCGGCTCGCCCAGCAGGCGCTCGGGTGGACGTCTGCGTCTCCACCAGGAGATGTGTTCGCGGTGCATGGCCCGGCGGACGTAGCCGGCCGGGTTGTCGTGCCGGATCCGCCGCCAGTGCCGGTGGCAGTTGGCGAGCGCGGACTGCAACAGGTCCTCGGCGAGGTGGTGGTCGCCGGTGAGCAGGTAGGCGGTCCGGGACAGCGCCGGGGCACAGGAGGTCACGAACTCGCGGAAGCCCTCGTCGCGCACGCGTCCGCCTTCTTTCGTGGGTGGTCTCTCCCCAGGTAAACGCGAGCAGGGCGTCGGATGGTTGAGATCAGACCACGGTGCGCTGCCGGCGCAGGGGCACCACGAGCGGGGTACCCGTCTCCGGGTCCTCGATCACCCGGCACGGCAGGCCGAACACCTCCGCGACCAGCTCCGGGGTGATCACGTCGCGCGGGTCGCCCTGGGCCGCGATCGTCCCGCCCCGGCGCATCGCGACCAGGTGCGTGGCGTACCGGGCGGCCTGGTTGAGCTCGTGCAGCACCGCGACCAGGGTGTGTCCCTCACGTTCGTGCAGGTCGGCGCACAGGTCGAGCACCTCGTGCTGGTGCGCGATGTCCAGGAACGTGGTCGGCTCGTCCAGCAGCAGGATGCCGGTGCGCTGGGCGAGGACCATGGCCAGCCACACCCGCTGCCGCTGCCCGCCGGACAGCTCGTCGACGTAGCGGTCGGCCAGCTCGGCCGTGTGCGTGCGGTACAGGGCCTCGGCGACGGCCGCCTCGTCCTCGCGGGACCACTGGCGCAGCAGCCGCTGGTGCGGGTAGCGGCCCCGGGCCACCAGGTCGGCCACCGTGATCCCGTCGGGGGCGGTGGACGACTGGGGCAGCAGACCGAGCCTACGGGCCACTTCTTTCGACGGGTACGAGGAGATCAGCGCCCCGTCCAGGTACACCCCGCCGGTCTTCGGTTTGAGCATCCGCGCCAGGGCCCGCAGCAGCGTGGACTTGCCGCACGCGTTGGGCCCGACGATCACGGTGAACGACCCGTCCGGGATCTCCACGCCGAGCCCGGTGGCGACGGTGCGCTGCTCGTAGGCGAGCGTCAGGTTCTGCGCGTACAGCCGGGTCATCGGGTCGCCTTCCGCCAGGAGTGGGCCAGGAGCCAGGCCAGGTAGCAGCCGCCGACCGCGCCGGTGGCGATGCCGACCGGCAGGGTGGGCGCGAGCCGCTGGGTGGCCAGGTCGCACCCCGCCAGCAGCAGCGCGCCCGTCAGGCCCGCCGCGAACAGCGCCGTGCCCGTCGACCGGGTCAGCCGGCGGGCGATCTGCGGGGCCGCGAGCGCGACGAACCCGATCGGGCCGGCCGCCGCCGTGGCCACGGCCGCCAGGGCCACCCCGACCGCGACGAGCGCCAGCCGGGTCCGCCGCACCGGTACGCCGAGCGCGTGCGCCGCGTCGTCGCCCATCTCCAGGAGGGCCAGCCGCCGCCCCTGGTACAGCGCCACGGGCAGCAGCACCGCCACCGCGGCGGCCAGGGGCACGACCTCGTCCCACTGCCGCCCGTTGAGGCTGCCGATCAGCCAGGACTGGGCGGCGAGCGCGTCCTGCCAGGAGGCCCGGGTGATCAGGTACGCGTTGACGGACAGCAGCATCGCGCTCACCCCGATCCCCATCAGGATCAGCCGGGTGCCCTGCATGCCGCCCCGGACCGCGAGCAGGTACACCACCACGGCGGTGGCCAGCCCGCCGAGCACGGCCCCGACCGCCACCGCCGACGGGTCGCCGCCGAGCAGCAGGATCACCACCAGCGCGCCGGTCGCCGAGCCGGTCGTGAAGCCCACGATGTCGGGGCTGCCGAGCGGGTTGCGGGTCAGGCTCTGGAACAGCGCGCCGCTCACCCCGAGCGCGGCGCCCACCAGCAGGCCCGCGAGGACCCGGGGCAGCCGCAGCGTGCCGACGACGAGGTCCGTGACCGTGTCGCCCCGCCCGACGAGCACGGAGACGACCTCCGGCACGGTCAGCGGGTAGTCCCCGGTGGTCAGCGCCAGCACGGCGACCGCGACGGTGACCGACCCGAGGACCAGGCACACGGCCGCCGCCCGGGGCGCGTACCGCACGGACAGCCGGTCGCCCGGCGTACGCAGCGCCTTCACAGCCGGGCCAGCTTCCGCCGCCGGCACAGGGCCAGGAACACCGGCCCGCCGATCAGGGCGGTCACGATGCCCACCTGCAACTCGCCGGGCGCGATCACCACCCGGCCGACGATGTCCGCGCCGAGCAGCAGGACGGGGGCCAGGACCATCGAGTACGCGAGCACCCAGCGCTGGTCGGCGCCCACGATCATCCGGGCGACGTGCGGCACCGTGAGGCCGACGAACCCGATCGGGCCGGCGGTGGCCGTGGCCGCCCCGCACAGCAGGGTGACGGACACCGCGCCGAGGACCCGGGTCCGGCCGACCTTCGCGCCCAGCGCCCGGCCCGCGTCGTCGCCGAGGCTGAGCGCGTTGAGGGACCGGGCCAGGCCGAGCGCCAGCACCGTGCCGAAGAAGAGGAACGGGCCGACCGTGTACACCAGGTCCATCTTGCGGCCGGTCAGCGAGCCGACGTCCCAGAACCGGAACTTGTTGAACGCGGCCGGAAAGAGCAGCAGGACCGCCATGTTGAACGCGCCCAGCGCGGCGGTGACGGCCGCCCCGGCGAGGACCAGGCGTTCGGGGGTGGCCCCGGACCGGCCGGCCGAGCCGAGCCCGTACACCAGCACGGTCGCCAGCGCGGCGCCGGCGAACGCGAACCAGACGTAGCCGGCGACGGAGGTGATCTGCAGGAACGCGATCGCGACCACCACGGCCGTCGCCGAGCCCATGTTGACGCCGAGCAGGCCGGGATCGGCGAGCGGGTTGCGGGTCAGGGCCTGCATCAGGGCTCCGGACAGGCCGAGCGCCGCCCCGACGGCGACGGCGAGCACGGTGCGGGGGACGCGCACGCCGTGCACGATGGCCGCCTCGGTGGAGTCGTCGGGGTCCCAGAGCAGGTCCCAGGTGGTACCGACGGCCAGGTGCCGGGAGCCGACCCAGAGGCTGAGCAGGCACAACGTACCCAGGAAGCAGACCGCGACCAGCAGACCGACCGCACGGAGGGCAGGTGCGAGGGGGGCAGTCACGCCATTAGGTTAGCCTAAGCTTTTCCAAAAAGGGGGTGGGGCGTGAGCGCAGGCCAACTCTTACGGCGCTCGATCAGAGGCCAGGCGCGGCACATCGCCCTCGGTGCGGTGCTCGCCGCCGCGCACCAGGCCGGCGAGGTCATGGTCCCGGTCCTGATCGGCGTCGTCATCGACCGCGCGGTGGCCACCGGGAACAGCTGGCAGCTCTGGGCGTGGCTCGCCGTCCTGGGCGTGGTGTTCGCCGCGCTGTCCACCAGCTTCCGGCTCAGCGCCCGGTCCGCCGAACGCGCCAACGAACAGGCCGCCCACGTCCTGCGGGTGTCCGTCACCGAACGCGTCCTGCACCCCCGGGGCGGTGCCGACACCGGCCGGCTGTCCGGCGCGCTGGTCACCCTCGCCACGAGCGACGCGCAGCGGGTCGGCGCCGTCAACGGGGCCCTGGTCTGGGGCATCGCGGCGCTGCTCGGCATCACCACGGGCGCGGTGGCGCTGCTCCGGGTCTCCGTACCCCTCGGACTGCTCGTCCTGCTCGGCACCCCGCCGCTGCTGTTCCTCGCCCACCTGATCGGCCGCCCCCTGGAACGGCGCAGCGACGTCGAACAGGACCGCGCCGCGCACGCCTCCGGGATCGCCGCCGACCTCGTCGCCGGCCTGCGGGTACTCAAGGGGATCGGGGCCGAGGCGGTGGCCGTGTCCCGGTACCGGGCGACGAGCCGCGACTCCCTCGCGGCCACCCTGCGCGCCGCCCGCGCCCAGGCCTGGAACAACGGGGCCATCGTCACCCTGACCGGCGTGTTCATCGCCGCCGTCGCGCTCGTCGGCGGCCGGCTCGCCGCCGAGGGCGACATCAGCATCGGCGGGCTCGTCGCCGCCGTCGGCCTCGCGCTGTTCCTGCTCACCCCGTTCGAGACGTTCGCGTGGGTCAACGGGGAGTTCGCCCAGGGCCGGGCCTCGGCCGCCCGGATCGCGACCGTCCTGGCCGCCCCGCACACCGCCGCCGACGGCACCGACACGCCGCGCACCCCGGTGCGGGGCGGGGTCCGGTTCCGGTCCGTCCAGCACGCCGCGCTCCGCGACCTGCACCTCGACGTCGCGCCCGGTGAGTTCCTCGGCGTGGTCGCCGCCGACCCGCTCGCCGCCAGCGCGCTGCTGGACTGCCTGGGCCGCGACGTCGACCCGTACTCCGGCACCGTCGAACTCGACGGCCGCGCGCTGTCCGAACTCGACCCGGCCGGAGTGCGGACCGCGATCCTGGTCGCCGCGCACGACGCCGACCTGTTCGAGGGCAGCGTCCTGGACAACGTGCGGGGCGCCGGCTCCGTCGACGCCGCGCTGGGCGCCTCCCTCGCCGACGAGGTCGCCGGGGCCCTGCCGCAGGGCCTGGACACCGTCGTCACCGAACGCGGCCGGTCGCTGTCCGGCGGGCAGCGCCAACGGGTCGCCCTCGCCCGGGCGCTCGCCGCCGACCCGCCCGTCCTGGTGGTGCACGACCCGACCACCGCCGTCGACACCGTCACCGAGGCCCGGATCGCCGCCGGGGTCCGGGAACTGCGCCGGGGCCGGACCACCATCCTCGTCACGACCAGCCCCGCCCTGCTCGCGGTCACCGACCGGGTCGTCGTCCTGCACGACGGGACCGTCACGGCCGAGGGCACCCACCCCGACCTGGTCCGCGACCACCCCGGCTACCGCGCGACGGTCCTCGCGTGACGGCCACACCGCTGGAGGAGCACCCCATGACCGAGGCGTCCCCGGACCGCGTCCTGCTCCCCACCGCCGACGGCCCCCGGACCCGGGCGGCCGTCGCCGAACTGCTCCGGCCGTTCCGAGGCCTCGCCCTCGGCGCGCTGGCCGTCATGGTCACCGGCACCGCCGTCGGCCTGCTCACCGCGCCCCTGCTCGGCCGGATCGTCGACCTCGTCGTCGACCACCGGCCGGCCGGCGCGATCACGGTCCCCGTGCTGCTGCTCGTCGTCGCCGCCCTCGGCCGGGGCGTGGCCACCGGCATCGGCGGCTCGCTCGTCGCCCGGCTCGGGGAGAGCATGCTCGCCGCCCTCCGCGAACGGTTCGTCGCCCGGGCCCTGCACCTGCCGCTCGACCAGGTCGAACGGGCCGGCTCCGGCGACCTCAGCGCCCGGGTCACCACCGACGTGTCCGTCATCGCCCGCGCCGTGCGCCAGGCGCTGCCCGAGTTCGCCAGCGCCCTGCTCACCATCGTCCTGACCCTCGTCGGGCTCGCCGTACTCGACTGGCGGTTCCTGCTCGTCGTCCTCCTCGCCGTGCCGGTCCAGCTGCACACCGTCCGCTGGTACAGCCGGCGGGCCATCCCGCTGTACGCCCAGCAGCGGGTCGCCGCCGGCACCCTCCAACAGCAGCTCCTCGACACGGTGGGCGGCGCGCGCACCGTGCGGGCGTTCCGGCTCGCCGACGAGCACGTGGACCGGGTCCGCGGCCGCTCCCAGACCACGGTGGACCTCACCCTGCGCGGCATCCGGCTCCTGACCCGGTTCTACGCCCGGCTGAACCTGGCCGAGTACATCGGCCTCGCCGGGGTGCTGATCGCCGGCTTCGTGCTGGTCGGCAACGACACGGTCACCCTGGGGACGGCCACCGCCGCCGCCCTGTACTTCCACAGCCTCTTCAACCCGATCAACTCCGCCCTCGCCCTCGTCGACGACGCGCAGTCGGCCACCGCGAGCCTGTCGCGGCTGGTCGGCGTCGCGGACCTGCCCGTCGCCGCCGAGCCCGCCCGCCCCGGCACGGCCGCCGACTCCTCGGTGAAGGTCGTCGGACTCCGGCACGGCTACCTGCCCGGCCATCCCGTCCTGCACGGCGTCGACCTCACCCTCGCCCCCGGCGAACGGGTCGCGCTCGTCGGGGCCAGCGGGGCCGGCAAGACCACCCTCGCCAAGCTCGTCGCGGGCGTGCACCGGCCCGACGGCGGCGAGATCCTGCTCGGCGGCAGCAGCCTCGACGCCCTCGGCCCGGAGGCGACCCGCCGGACCGTGGCGCTGATCAGCCAGGAGGTGCACGTCTTCGCCGGCCCGCTCGCCGAGGACCTGCGCCTCGCCCGGCCCGGGGCCGCCGAGTCCGACCTGCGCGACGCCTTGGAGAAGGTCGGCGCACTGACCTGGGTGGACGCGCTGCCCGAGGGCCTGGACACCCTCGTCGGGGACGAGGGGCACCGGCTCACCGTCACGCAGGCCCAGCAGGTCGCCCTGGCCCGGCTGGTCCTCGCCGACCCGCCGATCGCGATCCTGGACGAGGCGACCGCCGACGCGGGCAGCGCCGGCTCCCGGGTCCTGGAGGCGGCGGCGAACCGGGCACTGGAGGGCCGGACCGCGCTCGTCGTCGCCCACCGGCTCACCCAGGCGGCGGCCGCCGATCGGGTCGTGGTGATGGCGGCCGGCACGGTGGTGGAGACGGGGACACACGCGGAACTGGTCGCGGCCGGTGGTCGGTACGCGTCGCTGTGGGAGGCGTGGTCGGACACCCGGCAGGGCGCCTGAGGCCGACGCCGCGCGGGCCCGACGCCGAGCTGGTCGCGCTGGCCGCAGGTGTGGGGCCGGTCCTGTGCGCCGGGCCGACGGTTGATCCGGGCCGGCCGCCGCGTTCGTCGTGGCCCGCCCGGATCCGAGCCCGGTCCGGTCCCGCTCAGACCTGGCCGAAGAACCAGTTCCCGGCGGCGTCCTCGTCCGCGCCCGTGTAGTACACCCGGGTGGCCGCGACCAGCTCGTCGACGGACAGCGTGCCGCTGCCGTCGGCGTCCAGCCGCGCGAAGCTCGGCGCGACCTGCTCGGCCGGCGTGCCGAACGCGGCCTGCAGGGTGTGGAACTCGGCGAGGCCGACCACCCCGTCCCCGTCGGTGTCGGCGAGCCGCATCACGGCCTCGGCGGCCGGCCGCAGCCCCGCGTCGAAGCCCGCGCGGTCGTGGATGAACGCGTTGGCCATCCCGGTCCGCCACTCCGCCGGGGAGATCCGCCGGTCGCCGTCGAGGTCGGTCGCCGACAGCAGCGTCTGCCAGAAGGTCTCCAGTCCGTTGAGGACCTGCTGGCCCTTCGGGCTGGTCGGGGCCTCGCCGAAGCCGGCGAACAACCGGCTGCCGAGGGCGAGGACGTCGGCGTGCTCGACGACGCCGTTGCCGTCGACGTCGAGGTGCCCGAAGGCCTTGTCGAGTTTCGTGTCCTGAAAGGTCGAAGTCATCCCCCTACAATAAGGCGTATGTCCAATATTGTCCTGCTAACCGGGGCCACCGGTTTCCTCGGCGGCTACCTGTGCGCCGAGCTGCTCGCCCGCACCGACGCCGAGGTGCACTGCCTGGTCCGGGGCCGCACGGACGAGGGCGCCCGCCGCCGGCTCGCCGCCTACCTGGCCCACCGGGGCGTCACGGACCTCGACCGGGTCGTCACCGTCCGCGCCGACCTCCGCGCCCCCCGGCTCGGCCTGGACGGCCCCGCCTACGACCGGCTGGCCTCCTCGGCGTCGGCGGTCTACCACTGCGGCGCGACGGTCAACCTCTCCGCCGACTACGAACGGCTCGCGCCCTGCAACGTGGAGGGCACCCGGGCCATTGTCGAGCTGACCGCCCGGGCCGGGGTCACCCTGCACCACGTGTCCTCGGCCGGCGTGTTCATCGACGCCCCGAACGTCGGGCACCCCGAGGTCGACGAGGACACCGTGCTCGTCCCCGGGATGGCCGGCGCGGTCGGCTACACCCGCACCAAGTACGACGGGGAGGAGCTCGTGCGGGCCAGCGGGGTGCCGTACGTGATCTACCGGCCCGCGTTCATCACCGGCGACCAGGTGACCGGCGAGTCCTCCGCCTCCGACCTGATCACCCGGACGATCCGGGCCGCCGCCGTCCTCGGGATCGCCCCGGACTGCGGCACCGCCATGCCCACCGCCCCGGTCGACTACGTGGCCCGCGCGATCGTGGCCCTGTCCACGCGGCCGGACACCGTCGGACGGTCGTACCACCTCAACGAGCCCGAGCACCTGTCCATGGACAGCATCTTCGCCCGGCTCCGCGCGCACGGCTACGCCCCGGCGTCCCAGCCCGTGCCCCACTGGCACGCGACCCTGCGGGACCGGGTGGCCGAGACCGCGGCGTTCACGATGCTCGCGCTGTGGGGGATGGGCGCGTACGTGCTGCGGGCGACGCCCCGGGACCAGGTTCCCGTCGTGCGCTCGGCGCGGACCCGGGCGACGCTGGCCCGCCTCGGGGTGACCTGCCCGGTCGCCGACACGGCCTACCTGGACCGGATCGTGGGCTACCTGGCGGGCGCGGGGCTGCTCGCGCGGTGACGCTCCCGCCCGGCCCCAGGGGCGGCACCGTGCCGCGCGCCCGACCGGCACCAGCACCATGTCAGCCGGGCACGACGGCCGGCAGCAGCACCGGCACCATGTCAGCCGGGCACGACGGCCGGCAGCAGCACCGGCACCATGTCAGCCGGGCACGACGGCCGGCAGCAGCACCGGCACCATGTCAGCCGGGCACGACGGCCGGCAGCAGCACCGGCACCAGCACCCTGCTGGCAGGGCGCCACAGCCGGCACCGCGCCCGCACACACCGCCGCCGCGCCCCGGCCGGAACCGGGACGCGGCGGCGGAACTCGACTACCCCACCTCCACCGGCAGGTGGTGCACCCCGTAGATCGCCATGTCCGTCCGCATCGGCACCTCCCCGGCCGGCACCGCCAGGCGCAGATCCGGGAAACGCTCCACCAGTCGGCGGAACACGACGGCCATCTCGTTGCGGGCGAGCTGCTGGCCGAGACACTGGTGCACCCCGTACCCGAAGGCGATGTGCCGGACGGACTCGCGGTGGAAGTCCAGGAACTCCGGCCCGTCGAACTGGGCGGGGTCCCGGTTGGCCGCCGACAGGTGCAGCAGCACCGGGTCCCCGGCCGAGATCTGCCGCCCGCCGAGCACCAGGTCCTCGGTCGCCGTGCGGGGGAGCCCGAAGTGCACGATCGTCAGGTACCGCAGCAGTTCCTCGACCGCCTGCTCGACGAGTTCCGGACGCGCGCGCAGCTCCGCCCACCGCTCCGGCTCGTTGAGCAGCGTGTACGTGCCCAGACCGATCATGTTCGCCGTCGTCTCGTGCCCGGCGATCAGCAGCAGCAGGCCGGTGCCGGCCGCCTCCTGGTCGGTGAGGGTCTCCTCGTTCTGGAGCAGCTCGCTGAGCAGCCCCTCGTCGGGGTTCTCCCGCTTGGCCCGCACGAGCCCCGTCATGTACTCCCGGAGCCCGTCGCCCGCCGCCGCGACCTGCTCACCGGTGGAGTCGATCCGCAACAGGGTCGCGGTCAGCCCCTGGAACGTCTCCCGGTCCCCGTACGGCACGCCGAGGAGTTCGCAGATGACCAGCGACGGCACGGGCAGCGCGAGGGCGGTGACCAGGTCGACCGGCCCGGGGGCGGCGGCCATCGCGTCGAGGTGCTCGGCGACGATCTCCTCGATCCTGGGCGTCAGGGCCCGCATCCGGCGGACGGTGAACAGGCCGGTGAGCATCCGGCGCAGCCGGGTGTGGTCCGGCGGGTCCGTGTTGAGCAGGTTGGGCCGGTTGGCCTGTTCCCACTGCTCGTCGGTCAGTTCGAGTTTGCGGATCGGGTTGAGGGCGAGCCGGTCCCGGGCGCTGAGGCGCGGGTCGATCAGACCGGCCCGGACCTCGTCGAAGCCGGTGACGAGCCAGCCGCGCCTCCCGTTGGGGAAGTCCAGCCGGCTGACGGGACCCTCGTCGGTGTGCAGGGCGAGGAGTTCCGGCGGCGGGTCGAGCGGGGCGGTCCGGGTGGTGGGCAGCAGGTTCACGGTGTCGGTCATCGCGGCTCCTCCTTCGGTCATTCCTCCACGAGCTCGATGGCTCCGGAGGGGCATGTCAGCACCGCCTCGCGGAGGGCGGCCCGGAACTGCTCGGGGGGCCGCTCCACCAGCAGCACGACGGTGCCGTCCACCTCGTCCTGGTCGAAGATCTCGGGCAGCCGCAGCGCGCACTGTCCGGATCCGCAGCATGAGTCCGGTGAGACCGTGATCCGCATCGTCGGCTCCTTCGGGACGGTTCAACATCACTTCGATGTATATCCCGGCAATGACGCCGTCGTCCACAAAGGCGCGGCGGAAAGGAGATCCATGAAGCCCTGGATGCCGTTCGGGTATGGATGACACGAGGGGGCCGGGGCGTCCGTGGACGCCCCGGCCCCGTGGAACCCCGGTGGTTCAGCCGGCCATCTGCTCCCGCAGCGAGCGCGGTCGCAGGTCCGTCCAGTGCGCCTCGACGTACTCCAGGCACTCCTCACGGGTGGCGTCGCCGAACACCGTCGTCCAGCCCGCCGGCGCCGGGATGAAGGCCGGCCACAGGGAGTGCTGGTCCTCGAGGTTGGTCAGGACCAGGAACCGGCCGTCGCGGTCCTCGAACGGGTTCGTGCTCATCGGGTGTGCTCCTCGCTGCTGGTGATGCTGGACAGGGGACGATCCGGGTCGGTGACCGCCGCGCCGAGGACGGCGAGCAGGTCCGTGGCGAGCCGCTCGGCGGTGCCGCGGTCGAACAGGTCGGTGGCGTAGATCAGGTCGCAGTGCACGGGCGTGTCGCCCCGGGGCTCGTAGAAGCTGAGCGTCAGGTCGGCGGCGGCCGCGCCGGTCGGCACCTCGTCGAGGTCGCCGAGGCCGTCGGACAGGGTGGCCTCCTCGTGGTGCACGACCATCACCCGGGGGTGCGCCGGGTCGAGCCCGGCGGCGGCCAGCACGTCCCCGATCGGGACGTCCTGGTGGTCGAACGCCCGCAGGTCGGTCTCGCGGACCCGGCCGAGCAGTTCGGTGAAGCTCGGGTCGCCGGCCGTGTCGGTGCGCAGGACCAGGGTGTTGACGAAGCAGCCGACGAGCCCGGCGAGGGCGTCCTCGGTCCGGCCGGCGGCGAGGGTGCCGATCGGCAGGTCTCCGCCGGCCCCGTGCGCGGTGAGCAGGGCCGCGAGCGCCGCCTGCAGCACCATGAACATGCTGGTCCCCGTCGTGCGGGCCAGCGCGTCCACGCCCCGGTGCAGGTCCACGTCGAGGGTGAGGCCGACGACGTCGCCGCCCCCGGTGGGTGCCGCCGGTCGCGGCCGGTCGGCGGGTAGAGCCACCTCGGCGGGTACGCCGCGCAGCGCCTCCCGCCAGTAGCCGAGCTGCCGGGCGGCCAGGCTGCGCGGGTCCGCCGGGTCGCCGAGCACCTCGTGCGCCCAGAGGGCGTAGTCGGCGTAGGTGACCGGGAGCGGGGCCCAGTCGGGTGCCCCGCCGGCGAGCCGGGCCTCGTACGCGCTGGTCAGGTCCCCGATCAGCGGCACGACGGACCACTCGTCCACGAACAGGTACGACGCCGTGAGCAGGAGTGCCTGCTCGCCGGCCCCGTCGGTGAGCAGCCGGACCCGGAAACCCGGCTGGGCCCACTCGGAGCCGAGCGCCACGAGCCGGCCGTCGAGGTCGCCGCCCGGGGGCAGCACCTCCAGCGCGGGCCGCTCCCCGCACGGCACCAGGGCCCCGTCGACGACCCGGGTCCGCAGCGCCGGGTGGCGTTCCACCAGGTCGCGCACCGCCGCCGTCAGGGCCGCGAGGTCCAGCGGGGCCGGCGGGCGCAGGGCGAGGGCGATGTCCGGGGCCGCGTCGAGCCCGGTCCACTGCCGACGCTGGGCCGGGGCGATGGGCACCGTCCCGGGCAGGGGGCGGGGCCGCAGCGGGGCGCGACCGGCCGCCGCCGTGGCCAGCAGTCCGGCGACGCCCGCGACGGTCGGGGCGTCGAACACGTCCCGGATCGCGATGTCCACCCCGAACGCGGCCCGGATCTTCCCGACGAGCCGCATGGCCGCCATGGAGTGCCCGCCGAGCGCGAAGAAGTTGTCGTGCGCGCCCACGTCGGCCAGGCCCAGGACGTCGCCGAACACCCCTGCCACCACCTCCTGCTCGCGGGTGGCGGGCCGGGCGTCGCCGGTGAGCCCGGCCCAGTCGGGGACGGGCAGCCGGCGCCGGTCGAGCTTGCCGTTCGGGGTGAGCGGCAGCGGCCCGTCGAGGACGAGCACGGTGGCGGGCACCATGTAGTCGGGCAGCGCGGCGGCGGCCGTGGCCCGCACCTCGGCGGGGTCCACGGCGGAACCGGCGGGCACCACGTAGCCCACGAGCCGCGCGATGTCCCCGTCCCTGTGCGCCAGCACGGCCGCCTGGGCCACGCCGGGGTGCCGGGCGAGGGCGGCCTCGACCTCGCCGAGTTCGATCCGGAAGCCCCGGATCTTGACCTGGTCGTCGACCCGGCCGAGGAAGTCGAGGTTGCCGTCGGCCCGCCACCGGGCCCGGTCGCCGGTCCGGTACATCCGGGCCCCTGAGCCGGGTGCCGCGAACGGGTCGGCCACGAACCGCTCGGCGGTCAGCCCGGGCTTGCCCAGGTAGCCGCGCGCCAGGCCCCGGCCGCCGACGTACAGCTCGCCGACCACGCCGACCGGCACGGGCCGGAGCGCGGAGTCGAGCACGTAGCACCGGGTGTTCGGGTCGGGCACGCCGATCGGAACGGCCCCGGACCAGCCGGGTACCGCGTCCCACAGGGTCGAGTTCACGGTCGCCTCGGTGAGCCCGTACGCGCCGAAGAGCCGGAGCCGTTCCGCCCAGCGGCCGACGAGGTCCGGGGGCACGGTCTCCGTACCCACCAGCACGACGGCGTCCTTGGGCAGCTCGCAGTCGGCCGGCAGGGCCGAGACCAGCGACGGCGGCAGGATCATGTGCGTGATCCGCCGGTCGTTGACGAACTCGGTGAGCGCCGGGCCGGGCACCCGGGCGTCGTCGGGCACGCAGACCAGCCGGCCGCCGACGCACAGCGCCATGGCCAGCTCGAACACGAACACGTCGAACCCGATCGAGGCGAACTGGAGCACCCGGCTGTCGGGGCCGACGCCCATCCGGTGCGCGGCGGTGGCCACGAGGCTGCCGATGCCCTCGTGGGTGAGGACGACGCCCTTGGGCCGGCCGGTGGAGCCGGACGTGTAGATCACGTAGGCGGCGTGCTCGATCCCGGCCGGGGCGGCCGGCAGCGGAAGCGTGTTCGACGGTTCGTCCAGCGCCAACCGGGGGACCACGTCCGGCAGGACCGTGGCGGGGTCCGCGACGACGAGCCGGGCCCGGGAGTCGGTGAGCATGTAGGACAGCCGGTCGGCCGGGTGCGCGAGGTCCAGCGGCAGGAACGCCGCGCCCAGCTTGAGGGTGCCGAGCACGGCCGCGACCAGGTCCGCGGACCGGGGCAGGGCGAGCGCGACGACGTCCTCGCGGCCGACGCCCCGCGCGGCGAGCAGCCGGGCGACGGCCGTGGCCCGCTCGTCGAGCTGGGCGTAGGTGACCGACCGGTGCCGGTCCACGACGGCCACGGAGTCGGGGGACACGGCCGAGCGGGCCTCGAAAGCCGCGATCATCGACAGTTCGGTGACGGGGCGGACGTTGTCGTTGAAGCCCTCCAGCACCCTGTGGCGCTCGTCCGGGTCGAGGACGTCGAGCCGGCTGACGGTCAGGGTCGGGTCGGCGAGGGCCGCGTCGAGGAGGCGGACCAGCCGGTGGCCGATCCGGGTCACCGTCGCGGGGTCGAACAGGTCCAGCCGGTACTCCAGGTAGGCGCCCCCGTCGGAGAACGTGAAGGCCAGGTCGAACTTGGCGGTACCCGTCTCGAAGTCCACGAACTCCGTGTCCAGCCCCGCGAGCGCGAAGTCGTCCCCGACCGGATTGCGGTAGGTGACCATGACCTGGAACAACGGGTTCCGCGACAGCGAACGCACCGGGTTGCACGCCTCCACGACGGCCTCGAACGGCACGTCCTGGTGGTCGAACGCGGCGAGGTTGGCCTCCCGCACCCGGTCGACGAGCCGCGCGAACGTCGGGTCCCCGGAGGTGTCCGCGCGCAGCACGAGGGTGTTGACGAAGAACCCGACCAGGTCGTCGAGGGCCGCGTCGGTCCGGCCGGCGACCGGCACCCCGACCGGGATGTCCGTGCCGCAGCCGAGCCGGGACAGCAGCGCGGCGACGGCGGCCTGGAAGACCATGAACCCGCTGGCGTTGTGCTCCTGGGCCAGCCGGCGCACCCCCGCGGCCAGCTCCGGGGTGAACGCGATCCGTTCGGAGCCGCCCCGGAAGTCGGGGACGGCCGGCCGGGGCCGGTCGGTGGGCAGTTCCAGCTCCTCGGGCAGGCCGGCGAGCGCGGTACGCCAGTAGTCGAGCTGCCCGGTCGTGTCGAGGGCGTGCTGCCAGAGCGTGTAGTCCGCGTACTGCACCGGCAGCGGCTCCCAGCCGGGGGCGCCGCCGGCCAGCCGGGCCGCGTAGGCTTCCGCCAGGTCCGTCAGGAACGGCCCGTCGGACCACTCGTCGGTGGTGACGTGGTGCAGCAGGACCACGACCAGGTGCTCGTCCGGCGCCGTCTCCGACACGGTGACCCGCAGCGGGATCTCCGTGCCCAGGTCGAACGGCCGGTCGATCGCGGCGGCCAGATCGAGATCGGCGACCACCTCGAAGGGTACGTCCGCGGCGAGCACCCGCTGGTACGGCTGCCCCTCGTGCTCGCCGAACACGGTCCGCAGCGCCTCGTGCCGCTCCGCCACATCGGTGAACGCGGCCCGCAGCGCGCCGAGGTCCAGCGCCCCGCGCACGGTGAACGCGATCGGGAAGTTGTACGCCGAGGAGTCCCCGTCCAGCTGCTGCACCAGCCACAGCCGCTGCTGCGCGAACGACAACGGCAGCCGCTCCGGCCGGTCCTGGCGGACGAGCGGCGCCCGGTCGGACACCCCGATCCGGCGCACCAGGTCCGCGACGGTCGGCGCCTCGAACAGGTCCCGGATGGACAGCTCCGCCGACAGCGCGGTCCGGGCCCGGCTGACCAGGCGGGTCGCGAGCAGCGAGTGCCCGCCGAGGTCGAAGAAGCTGTCGTCCACGCCCACGGCGGCGACACCGAGCACGTCGGCGTACAGGGCGCACAGGACGCGTTCGGCCTCGGTGGCCGGGGCGCGGCTCGGGGCGGTCGGGGTGGCGTCCGGCGCGGGCAGGGCCCGGATGTCGAGCTTGCCGTTCACGGTCAGCGGCAGCCGGTCCACGACGACGAGGGCCGCCGGGACCATGTAGACGGGCAGCTTCGCCTTCAGGTACTCCCGCAGGTCCGGGGCGTCGCCCACCACGTACCCGACGAGGCGTTTGTCGAGGACCACGACGGCGGCGTGCGTGACGTCGGGGTGCGCCTCGATCGCGGCCTCGACCTCGCCCAGCTCGATCCGGTAGCCGCGGATCTTCACCTGGTCGTCGGTGCGGCCCAGGAAGTCCAGGTTGCCGTCCGGGCGCTGCCGGACCAGGTCACCGGTCCGGTACATCCGGGCGCCGGGCGCGCCGAACGGGTCGGCGACGAACCGGTCCGCCGTCAGCCCCGCACGGGCGTGGTAGCCCCGGGCCAGGCCGACGCCGCCGACGTACAGCTCGCCGGGCGCGCCCACCGGTACGGGCCGCAGGCAGCTGTCCAGCACGTAGGCGCGGGTGTTCCAGATTGCCCGGCCGATCGTGGGGGTGTCGCTGTCCGTGGTGCCCCCGCCGAGCGTGTTGATGGTGTACTCGGTCGGCCCGTACAGGTTGTACCCGAGCGTGCCCTCGGCGTCGCGCAGCGCGGACCACACCGCGTCGGACACCGCCTCGCCGCCGAGCAGCACGAGCGCCGGCCGGTGGTGCCCGTCGGCGAGCAGGCCCTCCTCGATCAGGTGGTGGGCGTAGGTGGGGGTCACGTTGATGACGTCGATCCGGTACGCGTCGCAGTAGGCCACCAGGGCCTCCGCGTCGCGGCGCAGCTCCTCGTCACACACGTGCACCTCGTGGCCCTCCACGAGCCACAGGAGCTCCTCCCACGACATGTCGAAGGAGAACGACACGGTGTGCGCGATCCGCAGCCGCCGGCCCGCGCCCGCCACCACCGGGTCGAAGATGGCCTCCCGGTGGTTGAGCTGCATGTTCGTCAGCCCCCGGTACGGGGTCACGACGCCCTTCGGCCGCCCGGTCGACCCGGATGTGTAGATGACGTACGCCGGGTGCTCCAGGCTGAACGTCAGCCCGAGGGCCTCCGCCGGCAGCGCGTCGAGCCGGGCGGCCGTCGCCGGGTCGTCCAGCAGCAGCGCAGGCACCCCGGTCGCGGGCAGCGTCGCCGCCACGGCCACCGTGGACACCACGCACAGCGGGGCGGCGTCGTCGAGCATGAACGCCAGCCGGTCGGCCGGGTAGTCCAGGTCCAGCGGCAGGTACGCCGCCCCGGTGCGCAGGACCGCGAACAGCGCCGCGACCATGTCCGCCGACCTCGGCAGCGCCAGGGCCACCACCCGCTCGGGGCCGGCCCCCGCGGCCACCATCAGCCGGGCCAGCCGGTTGATCCGCGCGTCGAGTTCCGCGTACGTCCACGCCTGCGCGCCGAACACCAGCGCGGTCTCGTCGGGGGTGCGGGCCACCTGCTCGGCCAGCAGGTCCGCGACCGTACTCCCGTCCAGCGGGCGGCGGCTGACGTCCCAGTCCAGCTCCAGCCGGGCGCGCTCGGCGGCCGGCACCACATCGAGGGCCCCGACCAGCACGGACGTGTCCTCGACCAGGCGTTCCACGAGGGTGGTGAACCGCTCCAGCAGCGCCCCGGCGGCGGCCGGCGAGATCAGGTCGGCCCGGTAGTCGAGCCGGACCAGGAGCTTGTCCTGCGGGGCGATCACCAGCACCACCGGGTAGTGGGTGGCGTCCACGCTGCCGGAGGACACGATGCCGTGCCGTTCCTTGAGGCCGGCCAGGTCGTCGTCCCCGCCGGAGAAGTTCTGCAGCACGTACAGGGTGTCGAACAGCTGGGCGTGGCCCGCGCCGCGCTGGATCACGCCGAGCCCCACGTGCTCGTGCGCCATCAGCCGGCCCCGGTCGTCCTGGATCCGGCGGAGCAGGGCCGCGACCGTCTCGCGCGGGTCCAGCGCGACCCGGACCGGCACGGTGTTCAGGAACAACCCGATCACGGACTCCACGCCGGGTACGTCCGCCGGCCGGCCCGCCACCGTGGTACCGAACACGACGTCGTCGCGGCCGACCTGGTTGGACAGCGCCAGGGCCCAGGCCGCGTTGAGCACCGCGTTGAGGGTGACCCCGGCGCGCCGGGCCTCCTCGCGGACCCGGTCGCTGAGCCGCTCGGACAGCACCGCCTCGTGCCGCCGCGGGATGACGGGTTCGCGGTCCCGGCCGGCCGGACCGACCAGCGTCGGCTCCTCCAGGCCGGCGAGCGCGTCGCGCCACGCGTCGGCGGAGGCCGCCACGTCCTGGCCGGCGAGCCAGGCGAGATAGTCGCGGTACGAGCCGGGGGTCTCGCCGCCCGCGCCGCCCGTCTCGTACAACGAGAACAGCTCCTGGAGGAACAGCCCTTCCGACCAGCCGTCCCACAGGATCAGGTGGTGGCTGACCACCAGCCGGTCGTGGTCGCCGAGCCGGAGCAGGAGCAGCCGGCACAGCGGCGGCCGGTCCAGGTCGAACCGGCGGGTCCGGTCGGCGGCCATCAGCTCGGCGACCCGGGCGTCCCGCGAGTCCGGGTCCAGCGCCGACAGGTCCACCTCGACGATCGGCAGCTCGGGCGCGGCGGCCACGAACTGCACCGGCGAGGGCAGCCCGTCGCTGGTGAACCCGGCCCGCACGCTCGGGTTGCGGGCCAGCAGCGCCCGGCCGGCCACCCGGAGCCGGTCCAGGTCGACCCGGCCCAGATCGAAGAAGTCCTGCGCGGTGTACAGGTCGATCGCGCCGGCGTCGTAGCTGGAGTGGAAGTACAGGCCCTCCTGGAGCGGGGACAGCGGCCAGATGTCGGACACCGGCCCGCCCGCCGCCGCCTCGACCCGGACGATGTCCTCCTGGGACAGCGCGAGCACCGTGAGGTCCGACGGGGTCAGCCCGGTCGACTCCCCGGCCGCCAGGCCGCGCAGCGCCTCCGCCCACCGGTCGCCGAGCGCGGCGACGTCCGCCTCGGACAGCCCGCCCTCCGACCAGGTCCAGGTGACCTTCAGCCGGGGACCGTCCGGAGTCTCCTCGCACACCGCGTCCACCTGGAGCAGGTGCGAGGGCGCGATCCCGCCGTTGACCTGCTCGGGGAGCTCGGCCGCCGGGGTCCAGTCCGCGCCGGTCGCGGCGGGGAACCGGCCGAAGTAGTTGAACAGCACCTGGGGCGCGGCCATCCGGGCCAGGATCGGGGCGACCTGCGCGTTGAGGTACCGCAGCAGCCCGTGCCCGAACCCGCCGTCCGGCACCGCCCGGAGCTGCTCCTTGACGTTCTTGACCACGTCCCAGCCCTCGCCCGGGGCCAGCCGGACCGGCTGCACGCTGGTGAACCAGCCGACCGTGCGGGACAGGTCCAGGCGCGCGCCGAGGTCCTCCCGGCCGTGCCGTTCGACGTCCACGAGCAGGTCGGTGGGGGAGTCCACGGCGAGTCGCAGCCCCGCGAGGAGCACGTCGGTGACGTCCGCGTGCGCCGCCGCCGGGACGGTCGTCAGCAGCGGGGCGGTCTCGGCGGCGGTCAGCCGGGTGACGCGCTGCCGGGCGGTGCCGCCGACCACGCCGCCGGGGACCAGGTCCGCGCCGGGGGCCAGGGTCGCGGCCCAGTGCGTGAGTTCGTTCAGCCGGGCGGGCTGCTGGGCCTCGTCGGCGACGGCCTTGGCGAAGGTGCGCAGCGAGGTGGCCACGGGCGGCAGCTGCTCGCCGTGCCATGCCGAGGCCAGGTCCTCGAACAGGATCCGCCAGGACACCCCGTCGACCGCCAGGTGGTGTACGGCGAGGAGCAGCCGGCCGGGCGCGTCGGTACCCGCGTCGCACCACACGGCCTGGAGCACGGCCCCGTTGTCGGGGTCGAGGCGGTGCACGGCGGCGGTGAACTCCTCGGCGACCACCTGCCGCAACGCGGAACCACCCGCGGCGGTCGCGCCGTGGGCTCCGGCCGTGCCCGCGTCGGCCGCGTCCCGGGCGACGGCCCCGGACACGTCCACGGTGCGCAGCACGTCCTCGGCGCGGACCGCGCCCACGGGCCGGGTGTCCAGCGACCACAGCACCGACGCGATCCGGGTCAGCTTCAGCCGCAGCGCCGCGTGGTGGTCGATGACGGCCTGCAGCGTCGCGGCGATCGACGCGGCGTCGGCCCCGGCCGGGGTGGTGACCAGCATCGGCAGGGTGTAGCCGGCGATGTCGGGGCTGTGCTCGCGCAGCCAGTGCACGATCGGCAGCGCCGGCACGTCGCCCACGCCGTCGTCGACCGGGCCGGTGCCGGCCGGCGGTGCGGCGGGGGTGGCGACGGCGGCCAGGGCGGCCGGGGTGCGGTGGGCGAACACGTCTCGGGGGCTGATGTCGATGCCGTTTCGTCGGGCGTGGCTGGAGACGCTGATGGACAGGATGCTGTCGCCGCCGAGGACGAAGAAGTCCTCCTCGGGGGCGACGTCGGGCAGGCCCAGGACCTGGGCGAAGACCGCGCACAGGGCGGCGGTCGCGGGGTCGGCGGCGACCGGGCCGGTCCCGACGCCGGTTCCGGCTCCGGCGGCGGTGGCGGCGTCGGCTGTCCGGCGGGCCTGACCGGTCGAGCCGCCGGCTCCCGGCACCGGCCGCGTTCCCCGCGCGACCTCCGGGGCCGGCAGCGCCGCCCGGTCCACCTTCCCGCTCGGGCTGAGCGGCACCGCGTCGAGCACCACGAACGCCGCCGGCACCATCGGCGCGGGCAACGCCCCGGCGACCCCGGCCCGCAACGCCTCGAAACTGACGGCGGCACCCGGCGCGGGCACGACGTACGCCACGAGCCGCAGTGCCCCCGGCCCGTCCGTGCGGGCCAGCACCACGGCCTGGGCCACGGACGGTTCCCGGATCAGGCAGGCCTCGATCTCGCCCAGTTCGACCCGGTGCCCGCGGATCTTCACGTGCTGGTCGGTGCGCCCCCGGTACTCCAGACCCCCGTCGACCAGCGCCACGACGTCCCCGGTGCGGTACATCCGCGCCCCGGGCGGGCCGTACGGGTCAGCCACGAACCGGTCGGCGGTGAGCCCGGGCCGGTCGTGGTAGCCGCGCGCGACCTGGTCCCCGGCGACGTACAGCTCGCCCTCGCCCGCGTGCCGCAGCCCGGCGTCGAGCACGTAGAGCCGGGTGTTCCACACGGGACCGCCGAGCGGCACCACGGACTCCTCGGTGCCGTCGGTACCCCACCAGGTGACCTGCACGGCGGCCTCGGTGGGCCCGTAGAAGTTGTCCAGCCGGGTACCGGTCAGCGCGTGCCACCGGGCGGCCAGGTCGGCGGTGAGCGCCTCGCCGCCGCTGGACACCCAGCGCAGGCTCCGGGCCCAGGACGGGTCGGCGGTCACGTCGTCGGACCGCAGGAACGCCTCGACCATCGAGGGCACGAACGTGACGGCGCTGACCCGGTGCTCCCGGATCAGCCCGGCGAGGTGCGCGGGGTCGGAGTGCCCGCCGGCCGCCGGCAGCACGACCGCGGCGCCGGTGGTGAGCGGCCAGAACAGTTCCCAGACGGAGGTGTCGAAGCTGGGCGAGGCGAGTTGCAGCATCGCGTCGCCGGCCCCGAGGGGGAACCGGTCGGCGGACCAGGCGAGCTGGTTGCCGATCGCGGCGTGGCTGACGACGACGCCCTTGGGGGTGCCGGTGGAGCCGGACGTGTAGATCAGGTAGGCGGCGTTGTCGGGCCGCACGGTGCCCGGAGCGGGCAGGCCGGCGGCCTCGGCGCGCGCCTCCGCGCCAACCGTGCCCACACCAACCGTGTCGACGCCGACCGCGTCCGCGCCGTCCACCAGCAGCGGCACCACCCCGTCCACGTGCGGCAACCGGGTGTCCCCGGTGGTCAGCACCGTCCGGGCCCCGGAGTCGGCGAGCATGAACCGCACCCGCTCCACCGGGTACTCCGCGTCCACCGGCAGGTACGCGGCCCCGGCGTGCAGCACCGCGAGCAGCGCGACCACCAGGTCCACGGAACGCGGCACCGCGACGGCGACGACCTCCTCGGGCCGCACGCCCCGTCCGACCAGCACCCCGGCGAGCCGGCGGGCGCGGCCGTCGAGTTCGGCGTACCTGACCCGCTCCGTGCCGGCCACGACCGCCACCGCGTCCGGCGTCCGCGCGACCTGCGCCGCGAACGCCTCGGCCAGGGTCCCCCCGGCCACGTCCACGGTGTCCCCGGACAGCACGACGGCGTCCACGAGGTCGATCCGCGACACGGGCACCGAGGCATCGGCGGCCACCGCCACCAGGAGCCGGACGAGCTGCGCGGCCAGCAGCCGCGCGTCGGCGGGCGACACCCGGCCCGGGTCGTGTTCGAGGCGCAGGTCGAGCCGGTCGCCGTACCCGACGAGCAGGGCCAGCGGGTAGTGGGTGGCGTCCAGGCTCCGGGTACCCGTCACCGCGAGGTCCCCGGAGCGCGGCAGGTCCCCGGTGGGCAGGTTCTCCGACACGACGAGGGTGTCGAACAGTTCGCCGACGCCGCCGATCCGCTGGAGTTCGGCGAGCCCGAGGTGCTGGTGGTCCAGCAGCCGGGACTGCTCCTCCTGCAACCGGGTGAGCACGGTCGCGACGGAGTCCCCGAGCGACCAGCGCAGCCGCACGGGCAGGGTGTTGATCAGTGCCCCGACGAGGGACTCCACCCCTTCGACCTCGGCGTGCCGGCCGGAGACGGTGGTGCCGAACACCACGTCCTCCTTCGCGGTCCGCCGGCCGAGCAGCAGGCCCCACGCGCCCTGCACGACGGTGTGCACGGTGACGCCCAGGTCGCGGGCCCGCGCGGTCAACGCGCCGGTCAGCCCGTCGGGCAGCGCGACGGCGACCTGCTCGGGGTGCCCGGCGGCACCGGGGGCGACCAGCAGGCAGGGCCCGTCGAGCTGACCCAGGGCCGCAGTCCAGGCCTGTCGGGCCGCGTCCCGGTCGCGACCGGCGAGAAACTCCAGATATTCCCGGTACGAGGGGGCGGCCCCCAACCGTGCCGGGTTCCCGTCGGGCGCGTACCGCGCGAGGAGTTCCCGGACGATCAGCGGCTCCGACCAGCCGTCGGACACCAGGTGGTGCAGGGTGATCACGAGCCGGTGCCGCTCGGGGCCGGTCGGCACGAGCAGGAACCGGACCAGCGGCGCGGCGGCCAGGTCGAACCGGCGGGCCCGTTCCCCGGCGGCGAGCACGTCGGGGTCCCCGACCGCCTCCCGCCAGTCCACCTCGACCCGGCCGGCGATCAGCTGCACGACCTGCCCGTCGGCGCGCTGCCGGAACCCGGCGCGCAGCGGGGCGTGCCGGTCCAGCAGGTCCTGGGCGGAGCGGCGCAGGGCGGCGGGGTCGAGCGGGCCGGCGAGGTCGAGGTGCTGCTGGGGCACGTACAGGTCGGCGGCGGACGCGTCGAACAGGGCGTGGAAGTACAGGCCCTCCTGCAGCGCGGTCACGGGGAGCACGTCGGCGAGGTCGGGCACGGCGGCCTCGTACCCGTCGACCTCGTCCTGGGTCAGCGCGAGCAGCGGGAAGTCCGAGGGGCTGTGTCCGGTGCCGGCGTGCCGGGCGAGCGCGCCGAGGGCGGCGAACCACAGCTCGGCGAACGCGGCTACGTCCCCGTCGGCGAACACGCCGGCCGGCCAGGTCCAGGTGGCGGTCAGGGTCGGCTCGCTGTCGACGTCGCGGGCCGCGCAGTTCACCTCGAGGAGGTGCCCGAGGGGCATGGCCGGGTCGAACGCGTCGCCCATCGGCTCGGCCTCGGGGGCCGCGTCCCACGCCACGGCCTCGCCGATCGCGAACCGGCCCAGGTAGTTGAACAGCAGCGGCGGGACGGGCAGGGCGCCCACCTCGGCGCGGGTGTCCGGGTTGAGGTGCCGCAGCAGCCCGTACCCGATCCCGTCGCCCGGGACGGCGCGGAGCTGCTCCTTGACCCGGCGCAGCACCTCGCCGACGACCGGGCCGCCGGCGAGGAACGCGTCCCAGTCGACGGTCCCCGGGTCCAGCCGGACGGGGAAGATGCTGGTGAACCAGCCGAGGGTGCCCGACAGGTCGGCGGACCCGAGGGACTCCTCGCGGCCGTGGGACTCCAGGTCCAGTACCAGCGGGGAGTTCTGCCACTTCGACCACGCGACGGTCAGCGCGGTGAGCAGCACGTCGTTGACGGCGCCGTGGTAGTTGGCCGGCACGCTGGTCAGCAGCGGCGCGGTCAGCCCGGACGGCAGCGTGACGGTCAGGTGCCGGGCGGTGCCGGCGGTGTCGCGGCCGGCGTCGAGTTCCCGCAGGCCCGGGGCCGGCACGCCGCCCTCGAACACCCCGGCCCACCAGTCCTGTTCGGCTGCCCGGGCTGAGGACTCCGCGTGCAGCACCTCCGACCAGCGCCGGAACGAGGTGCCCACCGGCGGCGGGGTCACACCCGTGGCCAGGTCCGCGAGGTCGGAGCACAGGATCCGCCACGTCACGCCGTCGACGACGAGGTGGTGCAGCGCGAGGAACAGCCGGTCGGCGTCGGGGAACCAGACGGCCTGGACCATGATCCCGGCGTCGGGGTCCAGCCGGCCGACCGCCGCCCGGGTGGCCTCCTCGGTGACCGGGCCGGCCACGGTGGCCAGCGGCACGTCCACGGTGCCCGCCGGCGCGACCTCCAGGGCCCAGCCCTCGTCGCGCCGCAGCCGGGACCGCAGCAGGTCGTGCCGGTCGGCGAGGGACCGCAGCGCCGCGCCGATCCCGTCGAAGCCCGCCGGCACGGTGAGCAGCATGGACTGGTGGAAGGCGCCGATGTCGCCGCCCAGTTCGCGCAGCCAGTGGATGATCGGGGTCGCGGCCACCAGACCCACCCCGTCGTCGGACACCACGGTCCGGGTGTCGGCGGCGACGGCGGCGAGCCGGGCCACTGTGCGGCGTTCGAACACGTCGCGGGGGCTGAGCACCAGGCCGGCGCGCCGGGCCCGGCTGACCAGCTGGATCGCCACGATGCTGTCGCCACCCAGAGCGAAGAAATTGTCGTGTACGCCGACCCGGGGCAGCCCCAGCGTCTCCGCGAACAGGGCCGCCAGGGTCTCCTCGGCCGGCCCGGTCGGGGCGTCGTCCCCGGTCATCGCGGCCCAGTCTGGGGCGGGCAGCGCGGCCCGGTCGAGCTTGCCGTTCGGGGTGAGCGGCAGCGGCCCGGCGAGCAGCACGACGGCCGGCACCATGTACTCCGGCAGCGTGTCCGCCAGGTGTGCCCGCAGCGCCACGGGGTCGACGTCGCCCACGGCGTACCCGACGAGGCGTTTGACGCCCGGCTGGTCCTCGCGCACGGTCACCGCGGCCTGCCCGATCCCGGGGTAGGCCATCAGCACGCTCTCGATCTCGCCCGGCTCGATCCGGTAGCCGCGGATCTTCAGCTGCCCGTCGGAGCGGCCGAGGAAGTCGAGGTTGCCGTCGGCGCGCCACCGGGCCCGGTCGCCGGTCCGGTACATCCGCGCGCCGGGCCCCGCGTACGGGTCGGCCACGAACCGCTCCGACGTCAGCCCCGGCCGCCCGAGGTAACCCCGGGCCAGCCCCCGGCCGCCCACGTACAGCTCGCCGACGACGCCCACCGGCACCGGCCGCAGCGCCGAGTCGAGCACGTAGCACCGGGTGTTCGGGTCGGGCCGGCCGATCGGCACCGGGCCGACCCAGTCCTGCTCGGCCGCCCACAGCGTCGAGTTCACGGTCGCCTCGGTCAGCCCGTACGCGGCCACCACGGTCAGCCGGCGCGCCCACCGCGCGATCAGCTCCGACGGCACGGTCTCCGTACCGACGATCAGGACGGACCCGTCCGGCAGCGCGCAGTCCTCCGGCAGCGCCGCGACCAGCGACGGCGGCAGGATCATGTGCGTGGCCCGGTGCTCGGCGACATAGGAGGTCAGCGCCTCGCCGGCCACCCGGCGCTCGGCGGGCACGATGATCGCCCGGCCGCCGACGCACAGCGACATCACGAGGTCCCACACGGTCACGTCGAAGCCCACGGACGCGAACTGGATGACCCGGCTGGTCCGGTCGATGCCGATCCGGGCGGTCGCGGTGGCCACCAGGCTGCCGATCCCGTCGTGGGAGCAGACGACGCCCTTGGGCCGGCCGGTGGAGCCGGAGGTGTAGATGACGTACGCCGCCTGGTGCAGCGCGACCGGCACGTCCAGCGGGGAGCCGTCGAACCCGTCGGCCTCGTGGAGCAACGCGGACGGGACGGCCACGTGGTCCCGGGCCCGGACCGCCGGCACGTCCCCGGCCAGCTCCGGCACGGTCAGCACCAGGCGCGCGGCGGCGTCGGTGACCATGTAGTCCAGCCGGTCGGCCGGGTGGTCGAGATCCAGCGGCAGGTACGCGGCCCCGGCCTTCATGACGCCCAGCAGCGCGACGACCAGCCCCACGGACCGGGGCACGGCGACGGCCACGACATCCTCGGCGCCGACGCCCCGGGACCGCAGCAGCCGGGCGACCCGGTTCGCGGCGGCGTCGAGCTCCCCGTACGTGAGCCGCTCCGCCCCGCACACCAGGGCCACGGCCCCCGGGTCCCGGCGCGCCTGCTCCTCGAACGCGGCGGGCCAGGTCAGATCGGCGACCGGCACCTCGTCGGTCGCGAACTCACCCAGCACCCGCGCGCACTCGTCGTGCGACAGCAGGTCGACGGTGCCCACGGGCCGGGAGGTGTCGAACGCGTCGAGGACGGCGAGGAAGCGGCGTTCGTGGTCGGCCAGCTCGTCGGGGGTGCACGCGGCGGGGTCGGCGGCGAGGACGAGGCGGTCGGGGTACACGAAGAAGGAGAGGTCGTTGACCGGGCCCCGGGACAGGTCCACGAGCGGCCACGGCCCGCTGCCGGGTACGACGGTGACGGCCGGCCCGACGAGTTCGCGGATCCCGCCCGGTACCCGCAGGTCCCGGCACAGCTCCTCGGCCCGGTACCGCGAGTGCGCGGTCAGGTTCCCGACCGCCGCCGCGACCTCGGCGACCAGGTCGGTGGTGCGGGTGTCCGGCCGGACCGCGACCCGCAGCGGCAGCACGTTGGACACCATGCCGGGCACGTCGCGGGTCGACGGGTCGAGCCGCGCCGACACGGGCAGGCCCAGCACGAGGTCGCGCGCGCCGGTGACCCGGTGGGTGTAGGCGGCCACGGCCGCGATCACCCGCGCGGGGTCGGCGACCCGGTCGACGGTCCGGCGGAGGGCGAGCCGCGGGGCGTCGGAGGAGGCGGGTTCCACGAGCCGGGTCGGCTCCGGCAGCCCGGCCAGCCGCTCGGCCCACCAGGCCCGGTCGTCGGCCGGGTCGTAGGCCGCCTCGGCGTCGAGCAGCGACCGGGGCCCCCACCCGGGGGCCCCGGTCGTGCCTTCGTACCGTGCCGCGGCCGCCCGGGTCACGGCCGCCGCGCCGTCGGGGTCCATCACGAGATGGTGGTATCGCTGGAACCACCACACCCGCCCGTCCTCCAGCGCGAACAGCGCGTGCCCGGTCAGGTCCGTGGCGGTGGTCAGGTCCGCCCGCATCCGGTGCAGCGCGTCGTCCGCCGTGCACCGGTGCACCGGCACGTCCACGGTCGCGGCCACCGGCTCCTGGCGGGGCCGGCCGTTCACCTCGGTGAACGACACGTGCAGGCACCCGGCCGCCCCGACGGCCCCGCGCACGGCGGAGACCAACCGGTCGAGGTCGACGTCGCCGCCGACCTCGACATACCCGCCGAGCTGGTACGCCGAGCCGTGTCCGAGCTGGCTGGCGTACCAGATCCCCTCCTGAGCGCGGGTCAGTTCCATTGCCGTGTCGCCTTTCCGTTGGTGCTCAAGAGGGGGAGTGGTGCTAATTCGTCAGGAGGGGCACGAGCTGGTCGATGCCGTACGGGATGCTCAGCACGGTGTTGAAGGCCAGCGCGGCCCCCGCCGGCGGCTCGGTGTACGGCACGAACACGGCCCTGCCCGCCGTGACGACCTTGAGCTTCGCGTACACCGGGTCCTCCTTGATCCGCTTCTCGGCGTCCGGGTCGTCGATCACCCAGAGCAGCCGGTCCACGTCGAGCAGGTCGAGCCGCTCGGTGCCGATGTCGGCGAAGCTCTGCGTGCCGGCCAGCTTGCCGACGGCCTCGGAGTGCTGGAAGCCCATCTCCTTGAGGAACAGGGTCTTCGGGTCGGTGGGGGAGAACACCGAGTACTTGCCGGGCTCGTAGCTCTCGGCCACCACCGCGGTCTGCTTCGCGAACTCCGGGTGCGCCTTGCGGACGTCGGCGAACCGCTTCTCGATCCCGGTGATCAGCTCGTTGACCCTGGTCTCGCGGCCGAGCGCCCTACCGATGTTGCGGGTCATCTCCTGCCACGGCGCGGCGTAGTCGTCGTGCTTGGCGGACTGGGCCACCACGGGCGCGATCTTCGACAGCGTCTCGTACTGGTCCTTCTTCATCCCGCTGTACTGGGCGATGATCAGGTCCGGCTTGAGGGTGAGGATCTTCTCGACCTGGTAGTCGTCGCGCTCGCCGACGATGGTGGGCACGGTGTCGCCCCACAGCGGCTTGGCCCACGGCCACTTGCCGTACGGGCTCTCCTTGAACCAGTCGACGACCCCGACGGGCTTGATCCCGAGGGCCAGGACGGTGTCCTGGTCGCTCAGCCCCAGCGTGACGACCCGGACGGGTTCCTTCTTGACCTCGGTCTTGCCGTACTTGTGCTCGACGGTCACCGGGAACGTGCCCCCGGTACCGGAGGGGGTCGCGGACGACCCGCTCTCCTTGGCAGAACCACCGCAGGCGGACAGCAGCGAGGCCGCCACCAGGGCGGCCAGGGCCACCGGCAGGTACTTCTTCAAGGGCTTCTCTTTCTCTCGGTCAGGCGGGAGCACGCGGCCAGGGGAAGCCGCGGGATCGGGGGGACGCGCCGGAACGGGGTCTAGGAGGACAGCGCGGGCGCGGTCAGCGCCGGGCGGGTGGCCAGCCGGGCGCGGCGGTCGAGGATCGACTGGAGGATCTCCCCGGACCGCACGGCGGTGTTCGACAGCAGCGAGGAGGTGATGCCGTGGGTGTGCTCGGTGCCGCCCTGCAGGTACACGCCGGGCTCGACCTCGGGGGAGGTGACGGCGCGGTAGTCGCGGGAGACCTGCGGCCGGCCGAGCTCGTCGCGGGCGCAGTACCGGGCGGCGTCGCCCAGCAGGCCCAGCGGGTCGGCGGGCTGGTACCCGGTCGCGCACACCACGACGTCGGCGTCGAGCGCGACCCGTTCGCCGGACATCAGCAGCGAGATGTCGGCGGTGACCCCGGTGGCGGTCTCGGCGACGCCGGTGAGCCGGGAGACGTTGTACATCTTCAGCCGGGGGGTGCCGAGCACCTTCTCCCGGTAGAAACGGGCGTACAGCGCGTCGATCAGGTCACCGTCCACGACGGAGTAGTTGGTGTTCGCGTGGTACCCGTCGATCATGCGTTTGACGTCGCCGGGCGCGTCGAAGAACTCGCCCACGGCCGCCGGGTCGAAGATCCGGTTCGCGAAGGAGCTGTCGTCGGCGGGGCTGTAGCCGTACCGGGAGAAGACGGCGCACACCTCGGCGTGCGGGAACCGCTCGTGCAGGAACGCGGTGACCTCGGCGGCGCTCTGGCCGGCACCGACCACGACGAACCGGTAGGGGGAGTCCGCGGACAGCTCGCCGACCCGGTGCAGCAGCTCGCTGGTGTGCCAGACCCGCTCGGACCCGGCGACCCCGGCGGGCAGCGACGGCTGCAGGCCGGTGGCGAGCACGAGGTTGCGGGCCCGGTAGACGCTGGTGCCCTGCGGGCCGGTCGCGGTCACGTCGAAGTAGACGATGGTGTCGCCGTCGGTGACCGGAGTGACACTCACCACGTCGTGTCCGTAGAGGACGAGGTCGTCGACCTTCGCCGCCGCCCACTCCAGGTAGTCGTGGAACTCGACGCGAAGAGGGTAAAGGCTCTTGTGGTTGACGAAATCGACCAGCCGTTCCCGGTCCCGGAGGTAGCACAGGAAGGTGAACTGGCTCGTGGGGTCACGCAGGGTCACGAGGTCCTTGAGGAAGGAGACCTGCATCGTCGCGTCGTCCAGCAGCATCCCCCGGTGCCAGCCGAACTGCGGCTGCCGCTCCAGGAACACGGCGGTGGCGGCTTCGCCCGATCGGGCGTTGTGCTCGGTGACGGCCACTGCCAATGCCAGGTTGGACGGTCCGAAGCCAACCCCTACCAGGTCATATGTCGGTACGTCGTCATGAGGCGTCACCTGTGGCATAACCAGTCCTATCGCTCGGCTGGAGCTAGGTTAGCCTAGCCTAACTTCCACGCGCTACGGGGTAGCTAGATAGGTTAGGCGTTGCTTACCTAGGTAAGCCTTGCTTAACTAGCCGTGACAGTCAACCGTCCGAGGAGGAAGCCCCCATGCGGGTTGTTATGTTCGGGTACCAAACGTGGGGCCACCGCACACTGCAGGCGTTGCTGGAGTCCGATCACGAGGTCGTACTCGTCGTCACGCACCCCGCCAGCGACCACGCCTACGAGCGGATCTGGTCCGATTCGGTCGCTGACCTGGCAACGGAGCACGGCGTGCCGGTACTGATCCGCGAACGGCCCGACGACGCGGAACTCCTCGAAGCACTGCGGGCCGCCGCCCCGGACGTCATCGTCGCCACGAACTGGCGGACCTGGATCCCGCCGACGGTCTTCGAACTGCCCCGGTTCGGCACGCTCAACGTGCACGATTCCCTACTTCCCGCTTACGCGGGGTTCTCGCCGCTGATCTGGGCCCTGATCAACGGCGAGAAGGAGGTCGGGGTCACCGCGCACATGATGGACCCGACCCTCGACGCGGGCGACATCGTGCTCCAGCGCGCCGTGCCCGTCGGCGACCGCGACACCACCGCGGACCTTTTCCACAAGACCCTCGCGCTGTTCGGGCCGATCACGGTCGACGGGCTCGACCTGATCGCGTCCGGGAAGACCGACTGGGTGCCGCAGGACCGCTCGAAGGCCAGCTTCTTCCACAAGCGCGCCGACGAGGACCTGCGGATCGACTGGGGCTGGTCGGCCGCCGAGCTCGACCGGCTGGTCCGCGCGCAGTGCGACCCGTACCCGGCGGCGTTCGCGTACCACCGGGGGGTGCGGCTGGAGATCCTGGAGGCCGACGTCTCCGAGGGCGTCTACGGCGGTACCCCCGGACGGATCTTCTTCCGTGAGGGCGACGGCGTGGTCGTGGTCGCCGGGGCCGACGCCCGGTTCGGCAGGAACAAGGGTCTGCGGGTACTGCGGGTCCGCACCGCCGACGGCGTCGAGCACAAGGCGGCCGACTACTTCCGCACCATGGGCGGGTACCTCACCTCGCGGCCCTAGCCGCCGGGACGGGCGGACGGGGCCCGCGCCGGCGGTCACCGGCGTCGGGCCCCGGTGCTTGACCCGGGGCCGGGCGGTCGGGACAGTGGCAGCATGAAGAACTGGGTCCCGCTCCTCGTCGGCGCGCTGCTCGTCCTGGTCGGGGCCGTCTGGACCCTCCAGGGCCTGGGCTATCTGGAGGGCAGCGCCATGACCGGCGTCGTCCTGTGGGCGGTCGTCGGCCCGGTCGTCGCCGCCGCCGGCCTCTACCTCGTCAGCCGGGGTCTGCGAGGCCTCCGGAGCCGCTGACGGCTGCCCGCGCCCCCTACTCCCCGGTCGCGTGCAGCACCGCCCCCAGCAGGCACGACGGGTCCGCGTAGATGCTCAGCACCCCGATGTTCTTCGATTCCGGCGCCACCCGCAGCGCCGTGCCGCCGTACCCCTCGGGGGCGGACGGCATCCGGAACACCCCGTAGTTGACCGTGTACGGCACGAGCTCGCCGGTCGCGGTCGGCACCAGCTCCGGCACCGGGCGCAGCAGCCGTTGCAGGACCGCCCCGCCGTCCATCGACGACGCGACCAGCTCGGCCCACGTCCCCGGTTCCGTGTCGCGGCCGAGGACGACGCCGTGGCCGCTGTGCAGCAGCACCGGCTTGAGGACCAGGTCCTCGCGGTGCGCGAGCGCGTACGCCTCCAGGTCGACCCGGGAACCGTCCTCCAGGGTGACCTCGCCGGGCCGGGTGATCCGGGTCCACGGCAGCAGCCGGTCGAGGGCGGCCAGGGTGTCCGCGTCGAACAGGTGCCGGTGCGCCTCGTCGGACAGCAGGGCCAGGGCGGCCTTGGAGCCGTACACCTCGCAGCCGATCGGGGTGAAGATCTTCACCTCGCCCCGGTCGGCGGCGTCGAGCAGCGGGGTCATCAGCTCGCGCGCCCCGGGCAGCACCGCGTGTTCGAGCATGAAGATCCGGTAGATGACGTCGATCGGGTCCTCGCCGACCCAGACCCGGCCGTCGCGGTACTCCAGCATGCCGAGGTGCGCGGACACGGTGCGGACCCCGTACCTCTCGTGTAACGCCCCGCACAGTTTCAGCGCGGGCTCGTTCGCCGGGTACTCGCCCGGCCAGTCGCACAGCGCCATCGTCGGCCGGTCGTCGGCGGACAGCCCGGTCTCCTGCCGCATGCTGACCAGGGACTCGCCGACGGCGTCGACATAGGACAGGCCGTGCTCGGCGGCGAACGCGGCCAGGGTCGGGTGCTGGGCCATCCCGTCGTTGAGCAGGCTGACCTCGATCAACCCCACAGTGCTGCCCATGTTGTACTCCATGAGCCGGAAGCCGGTCGCGTCCGCGTACAGGTCGGCCCGCCCGAACCGGGTCACCGGCCGCCCCGCCTGGGTCCGGATCACCAGGTCGACCTGGTCGCCCACCATCCCCACCGCGCGGGCGAACGCGGCCAGGTCCCCGCCGAACAGCGTGTCCGGCAGGCTCTCCAACGCGTCCTGGAGCCGCCCGAGGTCCTCGGTGAGCTGGCGGTACTCGGCGTGCCCGAGGAACACGGGCCGGGCCATGAACTTGTCGCCGTAGAACGCCTTCAGCACGGGGTGCACCCGCTCGGCGGGGATCAGGTCGGTGGGGGTGAGGCCGGCGCCGCCGAGCGTGTCGAGGTACAGCGCGGTGAGGGTGGGATCTGGCATGGCCCGACCCTTCCCGGCGGGCCCCGGCACTGTCAACAGGTCTGGTGCCGAGGGTGAATTCGCCTATAAAGTCTACTGGTTTAGTAGGTAATTTTGTGGGAGCCCTCACAAGATCATTGACGTGGCAACTTTCCGCCACCCAGAGTGGTCACCGACAGCCCCCGAACACCCCTCAACCGGACGGAACAGTGGCCCTAACAGTTACTCCGCGTTCAGTCCCCGCCACCCTCTGGCGGGCGCTGCGCGCCGACCGGGGCGCCCTCTTCGGCGCCGCCACCACCGTGGCGCTGCTCCTCGTCGCCCTGGTCGCCGGCCCGCTCTCCGCCCTCGAGGGCCAGGATCCGTACACGTTCGACAGTGCGGCGCTCGACCCGGCCACCGGGGGACCGGCCGGCGCGTTCGGCGGGATCAGCGGCGAGCACTGGTTCGGCGTCGAACCGCTCACCGGCCGCGACCTGTTCGCCATCGTCGCGCACGGGGCCCGCACCTCCCTGCTGATCGGCTTCGCGGCCACCGCCGTGTCGGTGCTGCTCGGCGTCGTGATCGGCGCGCTCGCCGGCTACCTGGGCGGCTGGGTCGACCGGGTGGTCAGCTGGATCGCGGACGTGATCTTCGGCTTCCCGTACCTCGTGTTCATGATCGCCCTGAGCGCCATCGCGCCCGCCGGCTTCCCGCGCCCGCTGCTGCTGATCCTCCTGATGGGTTCGTTCGGCTGGGCCCGGATCGCCCGGATCGTGCGCGCCCAGACCCTGACCCTGAAGGCGCGCCGGTTCGTGGCCGCGTCCCGGGCGATGGGGGCCGGCCCGTGGCACGTGCTGCGCCACCAGCTGCTGCCGAACCTGTGGGTGCCGATCATCGTGGTGGCCACCCTGTCCATCCCGGGCAAGATCGGCACCGAGGCGGCGCTGTCGTTCCTCGGGGTCGGCATCCCGCCGCCCACCCCGAGCTGGGGCCGGTCCATCAGCGGCGCGATCGACTGGGTGGGCACCGACCCGATGTACCTGGTCTTCCCCGGCGCGGCCCTGTTCCTGGCCACCCTGGCCCTCAACCTGCTCGGCGACGGCCTGCGCGACGCCTTCGACCCGAAGACGGGGGTCCGGAAGTGATCCGCTTCCTCGCCGCCCGGCTCGGCGGCATGCTCCTCGTGCTCCTCGTGGTCACCTTCGTGACGTACGCCGTGTTCTACCTGCTGCCCTCCGACCCGGCCCAGCTGTCCTGCGGCCGGCCGTGCACGCCGGAGAACCTGGCGATCGCCCGGGACTTCATGGGCTTCGGCAAGCCGTGGTGGCAGCAGTTCGGCGACTTCCTCACCGGGATCCTGGCCGGCCGCACCTTCGGAACCGGCGGCTCGGCGATCGAGTGCCCGGCCCCCTGCTTCGGGTACTCGTTCCAGCAGAACGCCCCCGTCGTCGACCTGATCGGCGACCGGTTCCCGGTGACCGTGTCGATCGCGGTCGGCGCGGCCGTCGCGTGGCTGCTGCTCGGCGTGGCCACGGGCGTGCTGTCGGCGCTGAAGCGGGGCGGCCCGGTGGACCGGATCGCCATGGCCGGGGCGCTGGCCGGGGTGTCCGCGCCGACGTACCTGGTCGGGCTGCTCGGCATCCTGCTGTTCGGCTTCACCCTGGACATGGTCCCGACCCACGGCTACGTCCCGCTCGCCGAGAGCCCGGTCGACTGGGCCTGGCACCTGGTGCTGCCCTGGCTGGTGCTCGCCTTCGTGCACGCCGCGATCTACGCCCGGCTCACCCGGGGCCAGATGATCGAGACCCTGGGCGAGGACTTCATCCGCACCGCCCGGGCCAAGGGCCTCACGGAACGCAGGGTCGTCGGCCGGCACGCGCTGCGCAACGTCCTGCTGCCCGTGGTCACCCTGTTCGGCATCGACCTCGGCGGCCTGCTCGGCGGCGCGGTGATCACCGAGCGGGTGTTCGGGATGCCCGGCCTCGGCACGCTGATGATCGACGCCGTGCACGAGCTGGACCTGCCGCTGCTGCTCGGCTGCACCCTGTTCTCCGCCTTCCTGATCGTCGTGGCGAACTTCGCCGTCGACCTGGTCTACGGCCTGCTCGACCCCCGGGCCCGGCTCACATGACCGACCGTTCCCCGGCCGTCGCCGAGGCCCCACAGACCCGCCCGCACCCTTCCCACCTGACGAAAGAGAGCACAGTGAAACCCCTCCTCAGAGCCACGGCGCTGGTGTCCGCGATCGGCCTCGCCGGTGCGCTCGCCGCCTGCGGCGCGAACAAGAAGGACGCGGCCCCGGCCGCGAAGGCGGAGACGAAGGCCGGCGGCACGCTGTACATCCTGTCGGACTCCGCGAAGGCGTCGTACGACCCGGCCAAGAGCCAGGGCCTCGCGATCACCTCGCTGGCCCTCGTGCACCGCCGGCTGACCAGCTGGAACGTCAAGGAGGGCCAGCCCGCGACGGTGGTGCCCGACCTGGCCACCGACACCGGCCGGCCCAGCGACGGCGGTAAGACCTGGACGTACACCCTGAAGGAGGGGTTGAAGTTCAGCGACGGCTCGCCGATCACCTCCGCCGACGTCAAGCACGGCCTGGAGCGGTCGTTCGCGCCGAGCTTCTCCGGCGGGCTCGGCTACCACAAGTCGCTGCTCGTCGGCGGCGGCGAGTACCGGGGACCGTTCGAGGGCAAGAACCTGGAGTCGATCGCCACCCCGGACGCGAGGACCATCGTGTTCACGCTCAGCCGCCCGTACGGGGACTGGCCGTGGATCGCCAGCAACCCGGCCTTCTCGCCCGTACCCAAGGGCAAGGGCGCCGAGGCCAACTACGGGGAGAACCCGGTCGCGTCCGGCCCGTACGTGCTGACGAAGTACCAGCAGGGCGTGGAGGCGCGCCTGACCCGCAACCAGCACTGGTCGAAGGACACCGACACGGTGCGCGCGGGCCTGCCCAACGAGATCGTGTTCCAGCTCGGCCAGCAGACCTCGGTCATCTCCAAGCGGCTGATCGAGGACTCCGGCGACGACCGGGCCGCGTTCGGCTCCTCGTTCGTGTCCCCGGCGCAGCTCGCCCAGATCCAGGGCAACGCGTCGGCCAAGTCGCGGCTGGTCACCTCGAAGACGGGCGCCGTGGCGTACCTGGCGCTCAACACCCAGAAGGGTGTGCTGAAGGACCCGAAGGTGCGGCAGGCGTTCCAGTACGCGGTGGACAAGGCCAGCTACCAGGTCGCCACCGCCGGCAGCGCCGCGCTCGCCGGGGACACCGCCACCACCCTGATCACCCCGGGCATCGCGGGCCGCCAGCAGTTCGACCTGTACCCGGCCCCGCCGACCGGCGACCCGACGAAGGCGAAGCAGCTGCTGACGGAGGCGGGCCAGCCCAACGGTCTGGACAACCTCACCCTGGTCGCGTCCACCGGCAACAACTTCCCGGAGAAGGCCCAGTCCATCCAGGCGTCGCTGGCCCGGGCCGGGATCAAGGTGACCATCAAGACCCTCGACGGGGAGGCGTTCGCCGCGGCGACCACCGGCCCGACCGCCGACTACGACCTGGCGCTCAGCTCGTGGCAGCCGGACTACCCGAGCCCCAGCGCGAACATCCAGCCCTTGTTCTCCACCTCGGAGATCGGCGACGGCGGCTACAACATCTCCCGGTACTCCAACCCGGAGGTGGACAAGCTGATCGCCGAGGCGCAGAGCACCGTGGACCCGGCGGAGGCCGGGAAGAAGTGGGTCGAGATCGACAGGCTGATCTCGAAGGACTCGCCCGTCGTGCCGCTGATCTACACCCGCAACTCGTTCCTGCACGGCTCGAAGGTGGCGAACTTCTACATCGCCGACTTCCCGGCGTACCCGAACTACCTCCAGGTCGGGATCGCGCAGTGACGTACCCGCCGCCGGGCCCGGCCCCGGCCACAGGGCCCGGCGGCGGTGTCCCGCTGCTCGCCGTCGAGAACGTCTCGGTGTCCTTCGGGGACGTGCGCGCGGCGGTCGACGTCAGTTTCACCCTCGCGCCGCGCGAGGTGCTCGCCGTGGTCGGCGAGTCCGGCTCCGGCAAGACCGTCACCGCGTTGTCCCTGCTCGGGCTGCTGCCTGGCACGGCAACGGTGACCGGCCGGGCGCTGCTCGACGGCGTGGACCTCTACACCCGGACCCCCGCCCAGCTCCGGGCGGTGCGGGGCGACGACGTCGGCATGGTCTTCCAGGAGCCCATGACGGCGCTCAACCCGGTGTTCACCGTCGGCGACCAGCTCGTCGAGGCCGTCCGCACCCACCGGGAGGTGACCCGGCGCGCCGCCCGCCGCCGGGCCGCCGAACTGCTCGACCTCGTCGGCCTGCCCGAACCGCGCCGCACCCTGCGGTCCTACCCCCACGAACTGTCCGGCGGCCAGCTGCAACGCGTCGTGATCGCCATGGCCATCGCCAACGACCCGATCCTGCTGGTCGCCGACGAGCCGACCACCGCCCTCGACGTCACGGTGCAGGCCGAGATCCTCGAACTGCTCCGCGACCTGCGCGACCGGCTCGGCACGGCCATCCTGCTCATCACCCACGACATGGGCGTCGTCGCCGACCTGGCCGACCGGGTGCTCGTCATGCTCGACGGGCGGGTCGTCGAGCAGGGCGACGTGCGCGACGTGTTCGGGGCGCCGGGGGACCCGTACACGAAGCGGCTGTTGGACTCCGTGGTCTCCCTGGGCGGCGGCGGCTCCCGGACCGCCCCGCCCGCCGCGCCCCCGGTCCTCGACGTCCGGGACCTGACCGTGGTCTACCGGGGCGGGGTCCGCGCCGTCGACCAGGTGAGCCTGATCGTCGGCCCGGGCGAGGTGCTCGGCCTGGTGGGCGAGTCCGGCTCGGGCAAGAGCACCGTCGCCGGCACGGTCACCGGCCTGCTCCGGCCGACCGGCGGCGTCGTGTCGGTCCTCGGCGCGGACATCGCCCGGCTCGGCCGCCGGGACCTGAAGGAGGTGCGCCGGCGGATCGGCGTCGTCTTCCAGGACCCGGTGTCCTCCCTGAACCCGCGCGCCACGGTCGCCGAGAGCGTCGGAGAACCGATCAGACTCCACCGGGTACTGGCCGGCGCCGAGCTCGCCAACCGGGTCGACGACCTGCTGGACGCCGTCCGGCTGTCACCCAACCTCCGGGACCGCTACCCGCACGAGCTGTCCGGCGGCCAGCGCCAACGGGTCGGCCTGGCCCGGGCGCTGGCCCTGGACCCGGCGCTGCTGGTGGCCGACGAACCCACCAGCGCGCTCGACGTGTCCGTGCAGGCCCAGGTGCTGGACCTGTTCCGCGAGCTCCAGGCCGAACTGGGGTTCGCGTGCCTGTTCATCAGCCACGACCTGGCCGTGGTGGAGCGGCTCGCCGACCGGGTGGCGGTGATGCACCGGGGGGTGCTCGTGGAGCAGGGGTCGGCGTCGCGGGTGTTGTCGGCGCCGGAGCATCCCTACACCCAGCGGCTGCTGGCCGCCGCGCCGGTGGCGGATCCGGGGCGGCAGCGGGCGCGGCGGGAGTCGTGGCGGGAGCTGCGGGCGGCGGCCTGACGTGCGGTCCGGTGGCGGACCGGGCCGGTCAGCCCCCTCCGGGCCGCTCCGGAACATCGACGGACGGTGACGGCCGGCCGGCGGGTCGCAGCGGCCCCCGGTCACCGACCGTCACCGTTTCGGGTGGCGAGGCTCACCGGGGTGGGTTTCCGACAGCCCGATTTGGTTCCGGTCGGTACCGTACGTGTGTGCGGCCACCGACCCGGGACATCTGGTTACCCATAGTGATTGGGTGCCTCCAGTTCGCGGTGTGGCCGGTAGGTCCCTGGCTGGCCGGCGTGCACGTGGACGGCACCGAGGCCGTCGTCGCGGGCCTGGCCGTGCTGATCGGGCTCGGCGCGCTGGTGTTCCGCCGCACCGCCCCCGTGCCCACCCTCGTCGTCGTGCTCGTGACCCTGATGGTCGCCTCGGCCGCCACCCCGCCCGCGTCGACCGAGCTCGGCGACCAGCACCTGATCCTCATGGCGGGCGTCGACGTCATCGCGCTGTACTCCGTGGCCGTGCACCGCCCCGCGCGCACCTCGGCGTTCGCGGCCGCCGCCACCCTCGCCGCCCAGACGGTCACCCAGCTCCTGATCCTCCGGGGCGGCACGATCGGCGCGATCGGCGTGCTGTTCAGCGCCTCCTCCTACTCGCTGGCCTGGGCCCTCGGTCGGGTGCGCCGCCGGTGGCGGGCCCGCCAGGAGGCCGTCGCCGACCGGCTGGACGCCGCCCGCGCCGACCACGCGTACGCGGCCGCCGAGGAACGCCAGCGCCTCGCCCGTGAGCTGCACGACGTGTCCGCCCACCACCTCAGCGGCATCGTCGTGCACGCCCAGGCCGCCGAACGGCTCGCCGACCGCCAACCCGAACTCGTCGCCCAGGTGCTGTCGTTCGCCGCCGCCACCGGCCAGGAGACCCTGGAGTCGCTGCGCCGCCTCGTGGACGTGATGGACGTCGAACCGGCCGGCACCGACGGGGAACCGTCGACCCTGCGGGCCGTGGGCGACATGGCGGCCGGATTCGCCCGGCTCGGCCACCCGGTCACCCTGGAGGTCGACGGCGAACGGGGCGTGGTGCCCGCCGACGTGTCCGCCGCCGGGCACCGGATCGTGCAGGAGGCGCTGACCAACGCGCTGCGGTACGCGGGCGGGGCCGCCGTCCGGATCCGGCTCGCGTACCGGCGGGGCCTGGTCGAGATCACCGTGGACGACGACGGCCGGGGCGGCGCGCAACCGGCCGCCGGGCTCGGCTCCGGCCGGGGCGTGTCCGGCATGCGCGAACGCGCCCGCGAACTCGGCGGCGAACTCCAGGCCGGCCCCATCCCGGGCGGGCGCGGCTGGCGGGTCCGGGCCGTCCTGCCGTACTCCGACGGGATCCGGCCGAAGGACGCGGACGTGTCCTGGTGGCGGCGGGTCGGCGACGCGCAGGTGGTGGACGGCTTCCTCGCGGTACTGGCCTTCGCGTGGCCGACCCTGCTCGCGTACGGCGCGACGTCGGACCCCGAGGGCGACCCGTTCGACCCGGGGATGGCCGGCCCCGTGATGCTCACCGTCGTCCTGGCCCTGCACGCCCTGCCCCTGCTGTGGCGGCGCACCGAACCGTGGCTCGCCCTCGCCGCCGTCCTCGCCGTCGACGGCCTGTGGGCGGGGCTGCTGCTGTCGGGGGCGCTGCCCGCGCGCGGGTTCTGGCTGTTCCTGATGGCCGTCCTGACCGAGGGCCTCGTCGTCTACGCCGTCGGCGCGTACGCCCGGCGCGGCTGGCTGACCTGGCTGGCCGCCCCCGCCGGCGGCTACGGTGTCGCCCTGGCGATCTGCGCCGTGGGCCACCAGATGGACCCCGTGTCCGAGAGCCTGTCCCAGCTGATCTTCTTCTGCCTGATCGGCGGGCTCACGCTCTCCGGGTTCCTGCTCCTGTTCGCCTGGCTGCCCGGCCACTACGTCGGCCGGCGCCGGCGGCGCGCGCTCCGCCGGGACACCGCCTCCCTGGACGCGGCCACCGAGGCCGTCGTCGGGGCGGCCCGCGAGGAACGCGACCGGATCGCGCACGGCCTGCGCGGCTCCGTGTTCACCCACACCACCCGGGTCGTCGAGCGGGCCGGCACCGGCGAACCGGCCGCGCTGTCCGAGGTGGTCGCCGAGGCCCGGGCCGCCCTGGGCGCGATGCGCGAACTGCTCGGCGTGCTGCGGTCCGGCCCCGAGGGCGTCGACGGCAGCCCGGCCCCGACCGCCGCCGCGCTGCCGGGGCTGTGCGCCCGGCGCGGGGTGCAGCTCGCGGTCGAGGGCGAGCCGCGCCGGCTGCCGGTGGAGGTCGACGTGTCGGCGTACCGGCTGGTCGAGGCGGCGCTCACCGTGGACGGCTCCGCGAACGGCGCGGCCGCCACCGTCGTCTACGGCAGCCGGCACCTGCGGGTGCACATCCTGGGCGCGCCGGCCGGGGCGGGGTTCGTCGCGGAGCTGGCCGAGCGGGTGGACGCCACCGGGGGCCGGTTGACGGTGAAGCCGGCGGAGTCGGGCTGCGACATCGACGCCTGGTACCCGGCCCCGGCCTGAACCGGCCCGGCGCCCGGACCCGCCCGGCCCCGGTCGGACCGCCCCGTGCACCGGAGCCGCCCGCGACCGGGGACCCGGCCCGGCCTAGGGTGCCGCGATCGGCGCGAGTACCGCGTCGGTCAGCGCGACCAGGTCGGCCGGCGACAGCTCGATCTCCAGCCCCCGGCGCCCGGCGGACACGTACACCGTGGCGAAGTCCCCGGCGGAGCTGTCCACGACCGTCGGCAGCCGTTTGCGCTGCCCGAGGGGGCTGATCCCGCCCCGCACGTACCCGGTGGTCCGTTCGGCGAGCACCGGGTCGGCCATCGCGGCCCGCTTGCCGCCGACGGCCGCCGCGAGCCCCTTGAGGTCGAGGCTGCCGGTGACCGGCACGACGGCCACGGTCAGCGCGCCGTCCACGTCGGTGACGAGGGTCTTGAACACCCGCCCGGCCTCGACGCCGAGCGCCTCGACGGCCTCCGCGCCGAACGACGCCGCCCCGGGGTCGTGCGGGTACTCGTGCACCACATGGGTCAGTTTCCGCCGCGCGAGCAGCGCGGTCGCGGGTGTTCCTCTGCCGGCCACCCGCTGGATTCTGCCGGACGGGGCGGGGGTCCGGGCCGCCGGGCCGGGCGACCCGGACGACATGGGGCCCGGGGTGGGAAGCCGGGGGCTACTGGAACTGGACCCGGATGTCCACGACCGTGTGCTGCGGGATGCGGGTGAACGACACCTCGCCGGGCGCCACCCACGGGCCCCAGACCGGGATGTAGCCGACCTCGGCGAGGAAGTGCTTCTCCAGTACCCAGATGCGGTGTTGGCCCGTGCCGCCGGAGCAGTAGCTGGAGGCGGTGCGGTTGGCCAGGTCGAGGGTGTAGGAGCAGCCGCTGGGGGTGGCCGACGCGGAGCCGCCCGTCCCGGCGAGCAGCCCGGCGGTCAGGGCCGCGCTGAGCGCGACGGCGGAGGTCCATCTTCTCGTGGTCATCTGCGGCTCCCGCGATCGTTTAGGAATCCTTACTAATTCGGGGTCACAGTATCTCCACAATGGACACCAGTCAATGCGTCAGGCCCGCTCGACGACCACCAACGGGATCTCGCGCCCGGCGACCTCCTGGTACTCGTCGTACCGGGGGAACCGCTCCGCCATCAGCCGCCACAGCCGGGCCCGCTCCGCCCCGGCCGCCGTGCGCGCCGTGCCCGCGAACCGCTCCGCCCCGACCTGCAGCTCCGCGGCCGGATCGGCGGCGAGGTTGAGGTACCAGGCGGGGTGCCTGGGGGAGCCGCCGTCGGAGGCGACCAGCAGGTGGCTGTCGCCGTCGCGGCCGTAGATGAGCGCGGTGCGCCGGCGGGTGCCGGTCCGTCGGCCCCGGGTGGTCAGCAACAGGATGTCGTTGCCGTGCAGCTCGCCGCCGTCCCGGCCGTCGGTGTCCGCGTAACGCCGGACGTGCTCGGCCACCCACTCGACGGGGCTGTCCACGATGTCGTCGGTCATGCGTGACAGTCCAACACGACACCGGGCCCGACGGGTACGGCCCCGGCCCGGCCCCGCGGCAAGGTACCCGTCGGAAGGTCGGCACGGGTATTGACCACGGTCAGGAGGTCGGGGACACTGCCTGACACGGGGAAGGGCGATGCTGGCGTGCCCTCCTGTGCCGACCAAGGAGGATGGTGCATGCCCACTGTGCTCGAACGGGCCCGGACCGTCGCGGCGCACAGCCCCTCCCGGCTCCGGTCCCTCGGGGCGCTGACCGTCGCGGGACTCCTGCTCCTGGGCCTGGTGGGCGGGGTCACCCTCGACAACCGGGCCACCGCCGCCCGTGACCTGGCCACCCGCAGCGAGCCGCTGTCCCTCGACGCGCAGGAGCTCTACCGCTCCCTGGCCGACGCCGACGCGACCGCCGCCAGCGGGTTCCTCTCCGGTGGCGTCGAACCCGCCGAGCTCCGCAAACGGTACGACGCGGACATCGCGCGGGCCATGGCCAGCCTGAGCCACGCCACGGAGGTGGGCGGCGCGGACGCGGCCGGGTTCGCCGAGGTCGCCCGGAACATCCCGGTCTACACCGGACTGGTCGAGACGGCCCGGACGAACAACCGCCAGGGCCAGCCGGTCGGCGCGGCGTACCTGCGGGAGGCCTCCGGGCTGATGCAGAACAGCATGCTGCCCGCCGTGAACCGCGGCTACCAGGCCCAGAACGCCCGGGCCGCCGCCGACGCCGACCGGGCCACCGCGTTCCCGTGGTGGCTGCTGCTCGTGGCGCTCGTCGTCGGTGCGGGGCTCGTCCTGGCCCAACGGGACCTGACCCGGCGCACCCGACGGATCCTCAACCCGGGCCTCGTCGCGGCGAGCCTCGCCGTCATGCTGGCCCTGGGCTGGGCCCTGGTCGGCCTCGGCGCCGAGGCGTTCGCGATGTCCGGCGCCCGCGCCGAGGGCTCCGACCGGGTGGCCGCGGCCTCCGAGATCCGGTTGATCGTGCTGCGGGCCCGGGCGGACGAGAGCCTCACCCTGGTCGCCCGGGGCACGGGCAAGGAGTTCGAGGACCGCTTCCAGCAGGAGACGGGCCGGCTCACCGGCGAGAAGGGGCTGTTCCACAAGGTGCTGACCGTCCGGCACGACGAGGTGGACACGATCCTGCACGGGGCGCGGACCCGGTTCGAGAGCTGGCTGGCGATCCACAAGAAGGTCCGCGAACTCGACGATGCCGGGGACTACCCGGCCGCCGTCCGGCTGGCCATCGGGTCCGAACCGACGTCGGCGGCCACCGCGTTCACGGCGCTCGACGAGAGCCTCGCCGCGGCCATCGCCAGCGGTCAGCGGGCGTTCACCAGCAACGCGGCCTCGGCGCGCGGCGCGGTCGCCGGGGCGGGGATCGGCTTCGGGCTGCTGTGCGCGCTCGGGGCGGCCGCCGCGGCGTGGGGCGTCGGCCAGCGGCTCAAGGAGTACCGATGAAAAAGTCCTTCCTTCTTGTCGCTCTCGTGCTCGGGCTCGCGGGCTGCTCGGTGTCCGCGCCGGAGGCCACCCCGCTGCCGTCGGCGGTGCCGCCCCGACCGGTCGGCGTCGTCGAGGGCCCCGCGGCCCTGCCGAGCCCCGTCGCGCCGGGCGCCGTGCCGGAGTGCGACCCCCGGGCCAGCCTGCGCCCCGACGGCCCCCTGCCCGCGCCGGGGCAGATGCCGGCCGGGTCGAGCATGCGCCGGATCCAGGACCGGGGTCGGCTCATCGTCGGCGTCGACCAGAACGCCTTCCTGTTCGGCTACCGCAACCCGGCCACCGGCCAGCTCGAGGGCTTCGACGTCGAGATGCTCCGCGCGGTCGCCCAGGCCATCTTCGGCGACCCGAACGCCATCACCTACAAGGTGATCACCCAGGCGCAGCGCATCCCGGTGATCACCTCCGGCGAGGTGGACATCGTGGCGAACACGATGACGATCACCTGCGGCCGGCTCCAGCAGGTCCACTTCACCACCGTGTACTACGAGGACGGCCAGCAGGTCATGGTCCAGAAGGGCTCCGGCATCAAGGGCCCCGCGGACCTCGGCGGCAAGCGGGTCTGCGCCTCGAAGGGCACCACCTCGATCGCGGAACTCGCCGTGCTGCCCGCCAAGCCGGTCCTCGTCGCCGTGGACAACTGGACCGACTGCCTCGTCATGCTCCAGCAGGGCCAGATCGACGCCATCTCCACCGACGCCGGCATCCTCGCCGGCCTGGTCGCCCAGGACCCGAACACCGAGATCGTCGGGAAGGCGTTCACCGAGGAACCGCACGGCATGGCGATCAGCAAGTCCAACCCCGACCTGGTCCGGTTCGTCAACGCCCTGCTGGAGAAGACGAAGGCCAACGGGGAATGGGCCGCCAGCTACCGGCGCTGGCTGGAGACCCGGATGGGACCGCAGCCCCCGCCCCCCGCGAAGTACCTGCCGTGACCCGACCGTTCCCCGCCGACCAGGCCGACGAGGCGCTCGGCCGGTTGACCGCCGAACACGACCGGATCTCCGCGACCCTGCTCGAACTCGACGCGCACCCCACCCGCCGGATGCTCGACGTCGTCGTCCTGTCCGGCCAGACGGCGCGCCGCTGGGCCGTCGCCCGGGCCGGCCTCGACCAGCTCTGGCGGCTGTACGAGGCCTACCAGGGCGTCCTGCACCACGCCCGGGAGGTCCGCGCCCGCCGGGGCCGGCCGAACGCCGACGACCTCGCCGAACTGGCCACCCTGCTCCTGGGCCGCTCGGTGTGGCTGGTCGGCCCGGACGTGCCCCTCGGCCAGCGCAGCCTCGCCGGCCCGACGGCCGTGATCGAGGAGCTGAGCCTGGCCGAGGCGGTCGGCCGGATGGAACAGTCGTTCGCGGCCGCCTCGGGCCTCGTCGCGGCCGTCGACTTCGTGTGGACGGAACTGAACCCGCAGCTCACCGCCCTCGCCGACCGGCTGGCCTCCACCCACCGGCTCGCCGCGGACCTGGGCTCGGTCGTGGACCCGGCGCTGGAACGCGACCTGGAGGCGCTGCGCGCGAACCTGCTGGCCGACCCGCTGGCGTTCGTCACCCCCGAGGGGCCGGACCGTTCGACCCTGGACCGGCTGGCCGCCCGGGTCACGAGTACGCACGCGGGGCTGGAGCGGGCCGCCCGCAGCCGCGACGAGCTGGAGACCCTGGTCGAACGCCTGGAGGCGGCCCTCGCCGAGCTGGCCGCCCGGGAGGCCGACGCCGCGGGGGAACACGCGACGGCCGTGGAGAAGATCTGCGCCCCGCCGGTACCGGACCCGCCCCGGGTGACCGGCCCGCTGCGGGCCCGGCTCGACGCGCTCCGGCTCCTCGGCCAGCGCGGCAAGTGGGCGCTGCTCGCCGAGGAGGCCGACCGGGTGACCGGCGCGCTGCGGGTCGCCGGGGCCGCCGTCGCCGCCCGCCGGGCCGAACTGACGGGCCTGCTCGACCGGCGCACCGAACTGCGGGGCCGGCTCGCCGCGTACCGGGCCAAGGCGCACCGGCTCGGGCTCGCCGAGGACGCCGAACTGGCCGGCCGGCACGAGGAGGCCAGGGTGCTGCTCTGGACGGCGCCCTGCGACCTGGAGGCCGCGGCGGCGGCGGTCACCCGGTACCAACGGGCGGTCCTCGCCCGAGACTACGGAGGCACCCGATGACGATCTGCGACCGGCCCGGCTGCGGCGGCACCGTCGAGGACGGCTACTGCGACGTCGCCGGGCACGCCTACGGGACGGCCCCCGCGTCCGCCCCCGTCTCGACCCCCACCGCGCCCGCGACCCTCGGGCTCAGCTCCGCGCGCGGCTCCCGCAAGCCCGGTTCGGGCCGCACGTCCGGCCGGACCGTCGGGCGCGGCCGGCTCGGCGCGGGCCTGATCGACATCCCGCCCGTGCCGTACCGGGACCCGGCCAGCGCCGTCCTCGACACCGCCGAGGTCCCCGAACGCAAACGGTACTGCAGCCGGTGCTCCGAACCCGTCGGCCGGGCGGCGGGCGGTCGGCCGGGGCGCACCGAGGGCTTCTGCAAGAACTGCGGCCACGCGTACTCGTTCACCCCGAAACTGCGCCGGGGCGAGCTGCTCGGCGGCCAGTACGAGGTGCTCGGCCCGATCGCGCACGGCGGCCTGGGCTGGATCTACCTCGCCCGGGACCGCAACGTCAGCGACGCGTGGCGGGTGCTCAAGGGCCTGCTCGACTCGGGCGACGCCGACGCGATGGCCGCCGCCGTCGCCGAGCGCCGGTTCCTCGCCGAGGTCGACCACCCCAACATCGTGAAGATCTACAACTTCGTGCAGCACACGGACGCGAAGTCGGGGGAGAACGTCGGCTACACCGTGATGGAGTACGTCGGCGGCAGGTCCCTGCGCGACATCCTCCTCGACGAGCGCGCGGCCGGCGGGCACCAGGGGCCGCTGCCGGCGGAGCGGGCCATCGCCTACATGCTGGAGATCCTGCCCGCGCTCGGCTACCTGCACCAGCGCGGCCTGCTGTTCTGCGACTTCAAGCCCGACAACGTCATCCAGACCGAGGAGCAGCTCAAACTCATCGACCTCGGTGGCGTGCGCCAGATCGACGACCTGGACAGCGCCATCTACGGCACCGTCGGCTACCAGGCGCCCGAGATCGCCGACGAGGGCCCGTCGGTCAGCTCCGACCTGTACACCGTCGGCCGCACCCTGGCCGTGCTCAGCCTCAACTTCCAGGGCTACGCGACCAGCCGGTCCGACTCGCTGCCCCCGGTGTCGGCGACCCCGGAACTGGCCGACGCCGAGTCGTTCCACCGCTTCCTGCGCCGGGCCACCCACCTCACCCCGGACCTGCGGTTCGCCACGGCCGCCGACATGGCGGAACAACTCACGGGGGTACTGCGGGAGCTGCTCGCCAGCCGCGACGGCCAGCCCCGCCCGGCCGTGTCCACCCTGTTCGGCCCGGAGCAGCGGGTCGCCCCGGCCGACCCGGACCCGGCCGAGGCCGCCGCGTGCCTGCCCGTGCCCCTGGTCGACGGCACCGACCCGGCCGCCGGCTTCCTGGCCAGCATCACCGTCACCGACCCGGCCGAGCTGCTCGCCCTGCTGGCCGCCGCGCCCCGGACCACCCTCGAGGTGACGCTGCGCCGGGTCCGCGCCCTGCTGGCCACCGGCGACGTGCCGGCCGCCACCGCCGAACTCGACGGCGTGCCGGCCGACGAGGCGCTCGACTGGCGGGTCGGCTGGTACCGGGGCATCGCCGCCCTCACCGCCGGCGACACCGCGGGGGCAGCCACCCTGTTCGACGCCGTCTACGACGCCCTGCCCGGCGAGGCCGCCCCGAAACTCGCGCTCGCCACCACCGCCGAGTGCGCCGGCGACCTGCCCACCGCCGACCGGTACTACGAACTCGTCTGGCGCACCGACCGCTCCTACGTCGGCGCCGCGTTCGGCCTGGCCCGGGTCCGGGTCGCCGCCGGCCGGCACGTGGCCGCCCGCGAGGCCCTCGACGCCGTCCCGCACACGTCCAGCCACCACCTGGCCGCCCAGCTCACCGCGATCAGCGCGCACGTGTCCAGCCGCCCGGCCGCCGAACTGTCCGCCGCCGAACTCCTGTCCGCCGGCGCCCGCCTGGAGGCGCTGACCGTGGACGCCGAACGGCGGGGCAGGATCGCCGTCGACCTGCTCACCGCCGCGCTCGCCTGGCACTCCGAGGGGCGCCCCGGCGGGGACGCGCCGCCCCGGGCCCGGCTGCTCGGCACGGGGCTCACCGAGACGGAACTGCGCACCGGCCTCGAGGGCGCGTACCGCACCCTGGCCCGGCTCGCCACCGACCCCGGCACCCGGGTGGCCCTCGTCGACCAGGCCAACGGCGTCCGCCCGCGGACGTGGGTGTGACCGCCGTGCTGAGCTGCCCGGCCTGCGCCGAGCCGGTGGGCGCCGGCGACGGGTTCTGCGAGGCCTGCGGCCGTTCCCTGAAGCCCGCCCCGGCCTGCGCGCGCTGCGGCGTCGGCACCGTGGACGACGACGGGTACTGCACCGCGTGCGGCGCGCGCCAGCCCGGCCCCGGGGACCACTCCGAGGTGGACCTCGGGGATGTGGCCGGCGTGACCGACCGGGGGCTGCGGCACCACCGCAACGAGGACGCGATGGCCGTGCTGCGCACCGACGGCGGCGTCGTGGCCGTGGTGTGCGACGGGGTGTCGGTGTCGCCCCGGCCGCAGGAGGCGTCCCGGCTGGCGTGCGACACGGCCGTGGCGGTGCTGGCCGCCGGGTTCGGCACGCGTACCGGGTCCGCCGAGATCCCGGTGCCGCGCGCCGGGGACTCCACCTCTCCCGGAGACGAGACTCCGCCGGCCGGAGACGGCTCCGGGCCCACCGGGGCCGACCCGGTCGCCGAGACCGCCACCCGCGACGCCGCCCGACTGGCCGCCGCCGCCGTCGCCGCCCTCGGCACCCCCGAGTCCGCCCCCGCCTGCACCTACGTGTCCGCCCTCGTCCGGGGCGGCACGTACACGGTCGGCTGGATCGGCGACAGCCGCGCGTACTGGCTCCCCGCCGACGGCGACCCCGAACTCCTCACCACGGACGACTCCTGGGCCGTCGAGATGGTCGCGCACGGCCTGATGACGGCCGAACAGGCCAACGCCGACCGCCGCGCGCACGCCATCACCCGCTGGCTCGGCGCGGACGCCGGCCCGGTCGGCGCGCGCGTCGTCACCCGCCGCCCGACCGGCCCCGGGACCCTCCTGCTGTGCAGCGATGGCCTGTGGAACTACCTGCCGACGGCCGAGGCCCTGGCCGCCCGGTACGCCGACCTGACCGGCCCCGCCGTGGACCGCGCCCGGGCCCTCGTCGGGCACGCGCTCGCTGCCGGCGGCCACGACAACATCACCGTGGTGCTGCTGCCCGTCCCGACGCCCCCCGAGGAGGACCCGTCATGACCGAGTTCCAGGTCGAGGTCGACCAGAACGAGTACCTGTCGGACGGCGCGAGCACCGTCGACGCCATCGCGACGGTCACCTCCACGGGCCAGGCGGCCACGGGCGTGGCGCCCCGGGCGGCCGAGATCATCGTGATCGACCGGTCGGGCTCGATGGAGTACCCGCCGACGAAGATCAAGGCGGCGAAGGAGGCCACCCGCGCGGCCATCGACGCCCTGCGCGACGGCACCCTGTTCGCCGTCATCGCCGGCTCCTCGTCCGCGCAGATCGTCTACCCGCGCGTCCGTGGCCTGGTCCCGGCGAACGCCACCACCCGCGACGAGGCGAAGAAGGCCGTCCAGGGCGTCAAACCCGGCGGGGGCACCGCGATCGGCAGCTGGCTGACCCTCGCCCGCGAACTGTTCCTCCCGCACACCGACGCCATCCGGCACGTCATCCTGCTCACCGACGGCAAGAACGAGAGCGAGCCGGCCGTCGACCTGCAGCACGCCCTCGACGCCTGCGCGGGTGTGTTCGTGTGCGACGCCCGGGGCATCGGCACCAACTGGGTCGTCGACGAGCTGCGCAGGATCACCACGGCGCTGCTCGGCTCGTTCGACATCGTCGCCGACCCCGCCCACCTCAAGGCGGACTTCCAGGCCCTGATGACGCACGCGATGGGCAAGGCGCACGGCGACATCCGGCTGCGGCTGTGGACCCCGCAGGGCGCGACCGTGAAGTTCGTCAAGCTCGTCGCCCCGGAGGTCCGCGACCTGACCGGCGGCAGGATCGACGTCAGCGGCCAGATCGGCGACTACCCGACGGGCTCCTGGGGCTCGGAGCGCCGCGACTACCACGTGTGCGTCGAGATCAACGCGGGAGCGGTGGGGGAGGAGATCCTGGCCGGCCGGATCCGCCTGGTCGAGGTGGCCGCCGACGGCACCGAACAGATCCTCGGCCAGGGCCTGGTCCGCGCCGTGTGGACCGACGACCTGGTCCTGTCCACCCGCCTGCACCCGTCCGTCGCGCACTACACCGGCCAGGCCGAACTGGCCGACGCCATCCAGGAGGGCCTGGAGGCCCGCCGCGCCGGCGATACCGACACCGCGACCTCCAAGCTGGGCAAGGCCGTGAAGCTGGCCGCCGAGACCGGCAACGAGGCGACGTCGAAGCTGCTGAAGAAGGTCGTGGATGTCCTCGACGCCGACACCGGCACGGTCAAACTCAAGCCCAAGGTCAGCGCCGAGGACGAGATGACCCTCGACGTCGGGTCGACCCGCACCGTGCGCACGAACAAGAAGAACTGACGGGGGTACCGATGCCGACCTGCCCGAACGGCCACGAGTCCGCCGACGCCGACTACTGCGACGTGTGCGGGGCCCTGATCGGGGGCGCTGTGCGGTCTCCGTCGGGCGCTCCCCAGGGCGGCGTGTCCCCGTCGTCCGCTGCCGGTTCCGCGGCCGGCCCGTCGGGCCAGGCGGCTTCCCCGGGCCAGTCGTCGTCCGGTTCCTCTGGCCCGATGCCGGCCGGGGCGTCAGCGGCGGGCCACGCACCGTCTGCCGGTGCGGCTGGCGGCGGGGGACCGGGTCTCTCCCCGGGGCCGGACCCGTCACCGGCTGCAGGTTCGACCGCCACCCCGTCCGGTGCCGGCGACGCGCCCTGCCCCGAGTGCGGCGACCCCCGTACCGGCCGGTTCTGCGAGACCTGCGGCTACGACTTCACCGCCAGCGGCACCCCGCCCCGCGCCCGGCCCACGGCGTCCCCCCAGGGCCCAACGCCCCAGCCCCTGGCACCCGGCCAGTGGAGCGTCACCGTCACGGCGGACCGCGCCTACCACCAGGCCGTCGCGGACCGCGCCGACGACGACTCCGAGGAAGTGCCCTTCCCGGTGTACTGCCCGGAGCGCCGCTTCGCCCTCACCGGCGGCCAGCTCCTGATCGGCCGCCGTTCCCGCTCCCGGGGGATCGTCCCCGACATCGACCTGACCGGGCCGCCCGAGGACACCGGGGTGTCCCACGTGCACGCGCTCCTGGTGGCCACCGCCGACGGCTGGGAACTGGTCGACCCGGGCTCGACGAACGGCACCCGGCTCAACGGCGCCGAGGACCCGGTCGCGGAGAACTCGCCCGTACCCCTCTCGGACGGCGACCGGATCCACGTCGGCGCCTGGACGACGATCACGGTGCACGCCGCCTGACCGCGCCCGCCGGGCCCACGCCCTGCCTCCCCGGGACGCCACCCGGCTGCCCGGCCGTCCCGGACAGGGCGCTCCGGGACGTCCCGGTAGAATCCGCCGGTGTCCGAGGAAGCCCAGCTCACGCCCGCCGACCCGGCCGGACGGAGCCTCCTGAACCTGCGCGCCGACTGCGCGAACTGCTTCGGGTTGTGCTGTGTCGTCCCGGCGTTCGCCGCGTCGGCGGACTTCGCGATCGACAAGCGCGCCGGTCAGCCGTGCCCGAACCTCCAGCAGGACTTCCGGTGCGGCATCCACACCCGACTGCGGGACCGGGGCTTCCCGGGCTGCACGGTGTACGACTGCTTCGGCGCGGGCCAGCGGATCGCCCAGGTCACGTTCGGCGGCCACGACTGGCGGGAGCGCCCCGGGACCCGGGAGCGGATGTTCGCCGGCTTCACGGTGATGCGCCACCTGCACGAACTCCTCTGGTACCTGACCGAGGCGCTCGCCCGGCCCGCCGCGCGCCCCGTGCACGCGGACCTGCGCCGGGCCCTCGACCGCACGGAGCGGCTCGCGGCCAGCGACGCCGACGCCCTCGTGGCGGTCGATGTCGACGCGCACCGCGGCGCCGTCAACGTCCTGCTGCTCCGGGCGAGCGAACTGGTCCGCGCGGGCGTACCCGGCAGACGTCTCGACCGTCGGGGCGCGGACCTGGTCGGAGCGGACCTCCGGACTACCGACCTGCGCGGCGCCCACCTGCGGGGCACGCTCCTGATCGGCGCGGACCTCCGGGGCGCCGACCTGGCGAACGCGGACCTGATCGGTGCCGACCTCCGGGGCGCGGACCTGCGCGGCGCCGACCTGTCCGCGAGCCTGTTCCTGACCCAGTTCCAGGTGAACGCGGCCCGGGGCGACCTCGGCACGACACTTCCGCCGGCCCTGACCCGCCCGCCGCACTGGGACGCGACCACGACCCCCACCCGGGCGGCCGCCCCCGCGACGTCGGGCGCCAACGGCCGCCGCGCCGCCTCCGCCCCCACCCGCCCGAGGCGCCCTCGACGCGGGTAGATCGCCCACCCGGCACCCGGGTCGACCCGGTACCCGGAGAAATGCGCTCTTCGGGGTTGCTGTCCGGCACTATCCATGAAGGACGGATATCCGGGTAGCATGGGTTGATCATCAAAGGGGAGGAGTTGTCCGTGACGACTGCCAATGCCGAGCTGTTCACGCCCGCTTTCCAGGCCGACCCCCATCCGGTGTACGCGAGACTCCGCGCCGACGAGCCCGTGCACCGCGTGACACTCCCGGGCGGGAACCAGGCCTGGCTGGTCACCCGCTACGACGACGCCCGCCAGGCCCTGTCCGACCCGAGGCTGGGCAAGGGCGGCCTGCTCACCCCCACCGGCCCGAACGCCTTCATGGACCCGGAGGTCATCGCGGCGATGAGCACCCACATGCTCACGGCCGACCCGCCGGACCACACCCGGCTGCGCCGCCTGGTGTCGGCGGCGTTCACCCACCGCCGGGTGGAGCTGCTCCGGCCGAGGGTGGAGGAGATCACGGCGGAGCTGCTCGACGCGATGGCCGGCAAGGACGAGGTGGACCTGATCGACGCGTTCGCGTTCCCGCTGCCGATCCAGGTGATCTGTGAGCTGCTCGGCGTGCCGGCCGAGGACCGCGACTCGTTCCGGGAGTGGTCGGACACCATCGTGGCGGGCGTGATGTCCGGCGACCGGCTGCCGTGGGCGTTCGCGTCGATGCTCGCCTACCTGCGCGAGATGCTGGCCCGCAAGCGGGTCGAGCCGGCCGACGACCTGGTCTCGGCCCTGATCGGTGTGCGCGAGGAGGGCGACGCGCTCACCGAGAACGAGTTGACGTCCACCGTCTTCCTGCTGCTCATCGCCGGGCACGAGACGACGGTCAACCTGCTCGGCAACGCCGTCCACGTGCTGTTGTCGCGGCGCGAACGCTGGGAGGCGCTGCGGGCCGACCCGGAGCTGCTGCCGGGCGCGATCGAGGAGTTCCTGCGGTACGAGAGCCCGGTGGAGACCGCCACGTTCCGGGTCGCCGTGGCCGACGTCGAGCTGGGGGGTACGACGATCCCGGCCGGCGACGCGGTCCTGATCGGGCTGCTGGCCGGCAACCGGGACGACCGCCGGTTCGCGGACGCCGGGGAGTTCGACCCGGCGCGCCGGGACAACGCGCACCTGGCGTTCGGGCACGGCATCCACTACTGCCTGGGCGCGCCGCTGGCCCGGCTGGAGGCGCGGATCGCGCTCGGCGCGCTGCTGGCCCGGTTCGGGGACCTGCGGCTGGCCGTCGCACCGTCGGAGCTGCTGTGGCGGCCGGGGGTGCTGATGCGGGGTCTGGTCGGGTTGCCGGTCACCGGTCTGGGCTGATCTGGAGCCGCACCCGTGCCACGAGCGGGCACGGGCGCGGCTCGCCGGCTGTCAGGCGGTGGTGGCCGAGCCGAGCGTCACCCCGTCGAGTTCCAGCACGAACCCCGCCCCGAACGCCGTAGCCGGCGTGTGGAACCCGGCCGCCAGTCCCGCCATCCGGGGCACCGCGCGCAGCACCGCGTCCGCCGTCAGGTCGTACGCGTTGGGCGTGACCAGCGTGTCCGTCGCCGTCCGGCCGTCCGGGTCGCGGACCTCGCCCCACACCTCGGTGCGGGTCCGGGCCCGGGTCGCCGCCGAGGGCCCGGTCATCGTGGTCCGCACGAGCCGGTCGGCGACGGACCGGGCCCAGGGCAGTTTCAGCAGCGCGGGCCCGACCCCGGCCGCCCCGGGCAGCGCCGTGTAGGTGGTGATGTTCGGGATCCCGGTGCTCCGGTACGCCGTCGCCAGGTCGCCCCACGGGATGGCCGACAGGGTCCGGGTACCGGACGGCAGCGGCACGGACCGGGTGACCGCGCCGCCGGTGACGGGCACGAGCCTGCCCTCGACCCGCCGCCACATGACCCCGCCCCCGGACAGCGCGGTGCGCGCCGTGCCGCGACTGAAGCCGCCGCCGGCCACGAACGCCAGTTCCAGGCTGGTCGCGCCGGGCAGCCGGGCGTGCAGCATGGCCGCGAGGCAGTCGGTGGGCACCACGTCGAAGCCGGCGCCGGGCAGCAGCGCCACCCCGGCGGCGACGGCCTCGGCGTGCCGGGCGTGCAGCGCCTCGAACACCGCGATCTCGCCGGTGATGTCCAGGTAGTGCGTCCCGGTGGCCAGGCACGCGTCGACCATCGGCGCGGCCGTGGCGTGGAACGGGCCCGCGCAGTGCGCGACGACCGCGACGGCACCGAGGTGCGCGGCGGCGTCGGCCAGGTCGAAGGCGACGTGGTCGAGGCCCAGTTCGCGGGCGAGTCGGGCCACGGGTTCGGCGGAGCGTCCCGCGAGGACCGGGCGTTCGCCCCGCGCGACGGCGAGCCGGGCGATGAGCTCGCCGGTGTATCCGTTGGCGCCGTAGATCATCCAGTTGTCCGTCACCCCGCCAAGCTACTCGCAGGTAGCCATCCGGGGCCAGATCCGGATCAACCCCGATCGGAGGGGTACGGCGTCCCGCCCGCCCGGGTCGGTGCGTCCGACAGGTGGCGCTGCTCCGGCACGGGCGCCGCCGCCACCCCGGGCACCGGCACAGGCTCCCCGATCACCCGGGCCGCCAGCTCCGCCGCGATCCGGGGCAGCTGGACATCGAGCAGCTCCCGCCGCACGGCCTCGTACTCCCGCCGCAGCCGCTCCCCGCCCTCCGCGAGCACCCGGTCCCGTTCGACCACCGCGCCGGCCAGCACCCGGTCCCGCTCGGCGCACGCCAGGGCCGCCGCGTACCCCCGGATCTGCCGCGCCTCGGACCGGGCGTCGGCGAGCACCCGGTCGCGTTCCCGGCGCACCCCGTCGGCTTCCGCCCGGGTCTGCGCGGCGGAGGCGAACTCGCCCTCGATGACCAGCTCCCGGATCTCGGCGATGTGCGCGACCGGGGGCAGGACCCAGCGCAGCAGCACCCAGCACAGCAGCCCGAACGACAGCGCGCCGACGATCAGTTCGGCCGGTTCCGGGTACAGCGGGCCGAGGAGTTCCCGGACGGTGTCGGCGGCGAGGGGCACGACCATCGCTCCAATCGGGACGAGTCAATGGCGAAGATGCTAGTGCGTGCGGCGCCGGGACCGGACGCGGGGACACCTACCGGAAATTGACCCGCGAAACACCACGAAGAGGAGGCATCCCGGCACGCTACGACACCAGGAGCAGCAGCACGTCCGCGAGCGCCACGGCCAGTACCGCCCGGAAGGCCGCGCGGGACCCGGGGACCCGCCCGGCGTACAACCCGAGGGACAGGACCACGGCGGCGGTGCCGGTCACCGCGAGGCCGAACCACGTCGGCGGCCCGGGCGGCCCGAACGCCAGCACCGCCGAGGCCGCGAACAGCCCGACGGCGGCGAGTACCCGGCTGGCCGGCGCCCCGATCCGGTGCGGCAGCCCCCGGACCCCGGTGGCCACGTCGTCGGCCAGGTCGGGCAGCGCGTTGGCGAAGTGCGCGCCGAACCCGAGCAGCCCGCCGGCCGTCATCAGCCACCACGGCGGCGTGCCGGACCCGGCGAGCACCACGAACGCGGGCAGTGCCGCGAACGACACCAGGTAGGGCACCGGGGAGAACACGGTCCGCTTGAGGGGCACGTTGTACAGCCACGCCGACACCAGCGCCAGGGTCAGCACGGCCGCCGCCCGCCACCCCGACAGCAACGCGAGGGGTACGGTCGCCAGCCCCGCGACCAGCGCCGCCATCCCGACGGTCCGCCGGGACACCTGGCCGGCCGCGACGGGCTTGTCGGTCCGACCGACCCGGGCGTCCCGGTCGGCGTCGAGCCAGTCGTTGCCCCAGCCCACGGACAGCTGGCTGGCCAGCATCGCCACGGCGACGGCCGCCACCCCCGCCCAGCCGAGCCCGACGTTCACCCCGAGCAGGGCCGTGACCAGCGTGACGGCGAGGGTGGGCTCAGGATGGCAGGCACGGATCAGGGGAGACACACCCGATAGTGTGGGCCCCGGGCCCCCCGCGTGCCACTCTGGACGGGTGCGTCGCCCCCCGAACGACCTCGGAATGTACGACGACCTCGCCGACGAGTGGTGGAAACCCGCCGGGGTGTTCGCCATGCTGCACTGGCTCGCCGCCGCCAGGGCCCGGCTGGTCCCGCCCGCGACCCGGCCCGGGGCGGTGCTCCTCGACCTGGGCTGCGGCGGCGGCCTGCTCGCCCCGCACGTGGCCGGCAAGGGCTACCGGCACGTGGGCTTCGACCTGGTGTCCAGCGCCCTGGACCACGCCGGCCGGCACGGGATGGCGCCGGTCCGCGCGGACGTGTCCCGCCTACCGGTCCGATCCGGGTCCGCCGACGTGGTGAGCGCGGGGGAGATCCTCGAACACGTCACCGACCTGCCGGCCACCGTCGCCGAGGCGTGCCGGGCGCTGCGCCCCGGCGGGACGCTGGTCCTCGACACCCTCGCCGACACGGCGCTGTGCCGGCTGGTCGCGATCACCCTCGCCGAACGGGTCGGCGGCGCGCCGCGGGGCGTGCACGACCCGGCGCTGCTCGTCGACCCGGCCCGCCTGGTCGCGCTGTGCGCCGCGCACGGCGTCGAGCTGGAGGTGCGCGGCATCCGGCCGTCCGTCGCCGGGCTCGTCCGCCGCGCCGCCGGGGACCCCGGCCCGGTGCCCATGGTCCCCACCTTCACGACCGCCGTCTTGTACCAGGGAAGAGGAGTCAAGTCGTGACCGATCTCGTCCGTACCGCCGAACGGCTGGCCCGGGGGTTCGCGCCCCGGGCCGCCCAGCACGACGCGTCCGGGGCGTTCCCGGCCGCCGACTTCGCGGACCTGCGCGCCGCCGGGCTGCTCGGCCTGATGGTGCCGGCCCGGCTCGGCGGCCTGGGTGCGGGCTTCGCGGAGTACGCGGCGGTGGCGACCGAACTGGCCCGGGGCAACGGGGCCACGGCGCTGGTGTTCAACATGCATGCCTCGGTCACCGGCGCGCTCGCGCACACCCCGGACTCCCTGGTCAGGGCCCTGGGCGCGCCCGAGTCCTACTTCGAGGCCCGGGACCGGATCCTGGCGGGCGCGGCCGGGGGCGCGCTGTACGCGGTGGCGATGAGCGAACGGGGCGCGGGTTCGCGGCTGTCGAAGCTCACCACCTCGTACACCAGAGTGGAGGGGGGTTTCCGGATCACCGGGTCGAAGACCTTCGTCTCCGGGGCCGGTCACGCCGACGCCTATCTCGTGGCGGCCCGCGACGGCGAGGAGGTGTCGCAGTTCCTGGTGCCGGCGGGCGAGGGCCTGCGGGTGGAGGAGACCTGGGACTCGCTCGGCATGCGGGCCACCGGCAGCCACGACCTGCACCTCGACGTCGTGGTCGGCGAGGACGCGCTGCTCGGCGGCCTGGAGGGCCTGGCCCTGCTCGCCGCCCAGCTGATGCCCCAGTGGCTGGTCGCCTCCTACGCGGCCGTCTACGTGGGCGTGGCCCGCGCGGCCATCGACGCGGCCGTGGCGCACCTGGTGGAGCGCAACCTGCACGAACTACCGGCCGTGCGCGCCCGGATCGGCCGGGCCGACGCCGCCGTGGCCGCCGCCGCGCTCGTCGTCACCGAGGCCGCCCGCCGGGTGGACGCCGCCCCCGGCGACGACGCGACCAACGTCTGGGTGTGGCGCGCCAAGCTCCTCGCGGGCACGACAGCCGCCGAGGTCGCCGCCTCGATGCTGGAGGCCGCCGGCACCTCGGCCACCCGGCGCGGCCACCCCCTGGAACGGCTGTACCGCGACGCCCGGTGCGGCTCCCTGCAACCGGCCACCTCCGACGTGTGCGCCGACTGGCTGGGCGTCGTGGCGCTCGGCGGCGACCCGAACCCGGGCCGATGGTGATCCCCACGGTCGCCGGCCTCGGCGTCGCCCTGCCGCCGGCCACCAGCCAGGAGGACCTCTGGCACGGCTACTTCCACCGGCACTTCAACGGCTCGGCCCTGGCGAAGCGGATGTTCGCCAACGCCGGGGTCGACCAGCGGCACACCGTGCTCAACCCGATCGGCGAGGACTTCTCGGGCGCCTCGACGGGCGAACGGATGCGGCGGTACGCGGCGGAGGTCGTCCCGCTCGGCAAATCCGCCGTGGTGGCCGCGCTCGCCGACGCGGGCGTGGAACCCGGGGACCTGGGGCTGCTGGCGGTGGCCACGTGCACCGGGTACACGACGCCGGGGCTGGACATCCTGCTCGCCCGGGACCTGGACCTCGACCCGGGGCTGCGCCGCCTGACGATCGGGCACATGGGCTGCTACGCGGCGCTGCCGGGCCTGGCGTCCGTCTCCGACTACGTGGCCGCCTCGGGCCGGCCGGCCGTCCTGCTGTGCGCCGAACTGACCAGCGTGCACGTCCAGCCGCCCACCACCCAGGTCGACCAGATCGTCTCGCACGCCCTGTTCAGCGACGGCGCCGCGGCCGTGGTGGTCACGCCCGGCGGCCGGGGGTACGCGATCGAGGGCTTCGCCGCCCGTACCGACCCGGCCACCGCCGACCACATGACCTGGGAGGTCACCGACCACGGGTTCCGGATGGGCCTGTCGCCCCGGGTGCCCGACGTCCTGGAGGAGCACATCGCGCCCCTGGTCGACGAGCTGCTCGGCGCCCGGGGGCTGGACAGGTCCGACGTGGACGGCTGGGCGCTGCATCCCGGCGGGCCGGGCATCCTCGCCGCCGCCGCGAAGGGGCTGGGGCTGCCGGCGGGCGCGCTGGACGCGTCCCGGGGGGTGCTGCGCGAGCACGGCAACTGCTCGTCGGTGACGGTGCTGCTGGTGCTGGAGGCGTTGCGCGCGGCGGGCGCGTCGACCGTGGTGGCGGCGGCGTTCGGCCCGGGCCTGACGTTGTACGGGGGACTGCTGCGCCGGGTGGGCTGAGACGCCGGACGGCGGCAACTCGGGGGAGCTGCCGCCGTCCAGCGCGGAACCGGCGCTGCGGAGATGGGTCGCGCGCTCAGCGCCCCGCGAGGTCCCGGGCCAGTACCCCGATGTCCGGCATGTCCGTGAACAGCCCGTCCACCCCGGCGTTGTGGAACGCGACCTGCTCGTCGATCGCCCGCCCGTAGGCGTTCGGGTCGGTGCCCGTGCGGTAGTCGGCCGGCAGGAACTGGTTCTCCGCCCGGAACGTGTAGGGGTGCACCACGATCCCGGCGGCGTGCGCGTCGGCGACCAGCGAGGTCGGCGTGCCGAGCGTGCCGTCGGCGTTGCGCGGGATGACCCGGTTCTTGTCCGGTCCGATGCCCGACACGAACCGGCTCAGCTCCTGGAGGCCCTCGGGCGACAGGTAGCTGGAGTACGTCCGGGCGTCGCCGAACGGGCCGCCCGCCGCACCGGCCAGGAACACTAGACGGGTACGGATCCTGTGCACGTCGTGCAGGTCCCGCAGGTTCCCCGCCTCGAAGGACTGCACGAACACCGGCGCGGTCGGCTTGTTCAGCCCGTTGTGCCGGAGCGCCTCGGCGAGCGGCTTCTCCAGGTCCAAGCCGATCGAGCGGAAGTAGCTGGGGTGCTTGGTCTCCGGGTACACGCCGATCTCGCGGCGCAGCTCCTTGCACAGCCGGTCCTGCAGGTCCAGGACCTCCTGGAACGTCGGTACCTGGAACAGGCCGTTGTAGATCGTGTTGCGCTGCCGGACGGCGGGCAGCCGCTCCACGGCGCGCAGCGTCCTCAGCTCCGCCAGGGTCAGGTCCTCGGTGAACCAGCCGGTGACGGTCACCCCGTCGATCACCTTGGTCCGCTTGCGGGCGGCGAACTCGGGCCGGGTCGCGACGTCCGTGGTGCCGGAGATCTCGTTCTCGTGCCGCGCGACCAGCACGCCGTCCGAGGTGGACACCAGGTCGGGCTCGATGAAGTCCGCGCCGAGCCGGGCGGCCAGCTCGTAGGAGGCCAGGGTGTGTTCCGGGCGGTATCCCGACGCGCCCCGGTGGCCGATCACGAGGGGCCGGTTCGACGGCTTGCCGGGGGCGGCGGACGCCACCTCCGACGCCAGAACCGGGGCCGCGAGGGCGGCACCGGCCGCCAACGCTCCCATGCGCAGTACCTGCCGACGATCGGCCACAGCTCCTCCAGGGGTGTCTTCGTCCTACCTGGGCGGAGTCAACGCGCCCCCGGCGACGCGCCGCCGAAGCACGGGTGAACGCCGACCGAATACGCGCCACACTCGCCGGGGTCCCGTGCCCGTCCCGGTGGTGCCTCGTTGTCCGTGATGGTCGGGCTGGCGGCGGAGGGAGTACACGGGTGCGGTGGGACACGGTGTTCGTGGAGCGGTACACCAGGCTGGTGCGGGCCGCGTACGTCATCGACGCGGGTCAGCGCAACCACGCCGCCCGCTGGGACCGTGCCCACCGGGTGGCCACCGCCGCCGCCCCCGCGCACCGCTGGCGCTCGTCGGCGGGCACCGTCGAGGAGGTGTACGCCGCCCTCCTCACCCGGGTCGTGCGCACCGCCGTCGGGGGCCGCCGCGCCCGGGGTCTGCGCCTGACCCGCCCCCGGGCCACCGCGTTCATCGGCGGCATCGAGCACGCCACGGTCGACGTCCGGCTCGCGGAGGCGGAGCCGGCGGTGCGCGCCGGGTACCTGCTGCTCACCGCCGAGGACGTGGCCGCCGACGAGATCCTCACCGCGGCCGGGGTGCCCGACGTCGACCGGGTGCTCGCCGAAGCCCGCGCGCTCGCCGACACCCTGGACCTCGACCGGGAGGAACAGCGACGGGTACTCGACGGCATGGCGATGAACCCGGCCGTCGCCCGGCTGTCCGCGCCCGCCCCGTCGCAGGTCCGCCGGGCCCGGCGCGCCCCGCTGGTCGTCCTCGGCGGGGTGGCCGTCCTGCTGGCCGCGTCCGGCTTCCTCGTCCCGGACCGGGCCGTGCGGACCGAGGCCGTCGTCCGGCCCACCGAACCGGTCGCCCCGACCGTCCGCCGGGCCGCCGACACCGCCTGGCAGGGCGCGGGCCGGCCCCGGCTCGTGGTGTGGCCGGCGACGGGGGACCGGCGGGCCGACACCTCCCTGGTCGCCGAGGCCGTCACCCGCTGGCAGGTCGGCGCCGCCCAGCTGCTGTACGCCGGGAACGTGGACGGCACCGCCGTGGTGGTCCTGACCGACGGCTCCCGGCTGGCCCGGTACACGGCCGGCACCGGGGCGCTGGACGTGAGCCCGGTCGGCGACGACGACGTGTACGGCTCCAGCGCGCTGACCCTGACCCCCGGCCGGTACGCGGTCGCGCCCTGGATCTCCAAGGTCGAGCAGCTCACGGCCACCGGGGAACGCCGCCCGGTCCCGGTCACCGGGGGCGTCACGGCCAAGGTGTCCGACGTCGGCCCGTGCGGCCGGGGCCCCCTGCTCCGGCTGACCGCCACGTCCCCGACCGCCACCGCGCTCACCGTCACCGACGGGGGCGGAGTGGCCCCGGCCCACGCCATGTACCTGCCCTCGGAGCTGCCCAACCCGGTCGCCCGGCCGCACGAACTGGACAGCCCCGGGGCGGTGGCGGCCTGGGCGCAGGCGGGCTGCCGGTTGCCGGCCGGCGCCCGGTACCGGACCCTCACGCTCTGGGAGTTCGCCGTGACCCCGCTGCCCGAGGGCCGGACCGGCCGGTGGCTGTGCCTGCGCGGGGACGACGCGTCCGGCGGCAGCGCGATCACGGTCCTGCTGCTCAGCGGCACCGAGGTCCGCCCCGTCGACACCGCCACCGACACCGCCCTGTGCACCCGCCGGGTCCCCGACCTGGCCGCCGTCACCTGGTGGCGGGCCCCGTCGGGCTCCTGGTCGGCCGTCGCGGCGGCGAGTCGGGGAGTGGACCGGTTGGAGCTGGCCGGTCGGGCCGGGGACAGATCGGTGACCCTCGGCCCGTACCCCACCCAACCGGCGGCCCTCCCTGCCGTGCGGGCCTCCCGGGAGGGCCGGGCGGTCCAGGTCGTCGGTCGGCCCGCCTGATCCTGTGCTGTGCGTCACACTGAGAACACCATGGGTGAACCGACCGTGACGCCGATGAGCAATCGGACAAATCAACTTCGTTTTGTTGTTGATTTGAGTCGATTACAGGCATTGCCGTGCCCGTCGCGCCCCCTCTACGGTGAGATGGACGTTTGCTAGCACCTGCTGATGTAGCTGCGAGGACACCGGCATGGCGGAGAGAAGCGGTCCCCGGGCGAGCGTCCGGCGATGGACCCTCGGGGTGGCGACCACGCTCGCACTCGCAATCGGTCTGGCCCCCACCCCCGGCTGGGCGGATCCGGCGGTCGGCGACGCGGCCACCCCGGCTCCCGTCGAGCCGCGGCCCGCCGACGACCCGGCTCCGGCCGAGCAGCCGGCCGCACCGGAGCCGAGCCAGCCGCAGACCGTCGATCCGGCGCCCGTCGCCACGGACCCCGCCACCGCCGACCCGGCCCCGCAGCCGACCCCGGCCCCCGCCGTGGAGACCCCGGCCGCGACCGACCCGACTCCGGCGGCCCCCGCTCCGACCCCCACCCCGGACGCGCCGCAACCGTCCCCGAACCCCACACCACCGGGCTCGGGCGTCCCGACCGCACCCCCCACGACCGGGCAGCCCGCGAACACCCCGAGCCCCACACCGGTACCGAGCCCGACCGCCGGCCCGACTCCCGGCCCCAGCCCCTCCCCGTCGGGCACCCCGGGCCCCACGCCGTCCGGCACGCCCCGCCCCACGCCCTCGGGCCCCACCCCCTCCGGGACCCCCGGCCCGGCGCCGACCCCGTCCGAGTCGGCACGCCCGACCCCGCAGCCCAGCCCGACCAGGCCCGGCCCGACCACGCCGAGTGAGCCGGACCCGGTCCCGCCGAAGCCCCCGGCCCCGCGCCCCGCCCCGCTCGTGCCGGCCCAGCCGCCCCTGGCCCAGGACACCACCGCCGCGCAGCTCGCCCTGGAGGCCGCCGTCCGGGCCGCCGACGAGGCGAAGACCGCCGCGACCGCCGCCGCCCAGATCGCCGCCGCCGACGCGGCCGCCGTCACCGCCGCCGAGACGACGGTCACCGAGAGCCGCACCGCCCGCGACCAGCTCCGGACCGCGTTCAACGACGAGGTCACCCGCCTGTACAAGGGCGCCGGTTACCAGGACCTGCGGCAGTTCGCGCCCGACACGTCGGTGAGCCGGACGAACGAACTGGCCGCGAAGCTGAAGACGGCCGAGGACAAGCTCACCGCCGACGAGGCCGCGCTGGCCGCCGCCAAGGACAAGGCGCTGCTCAGTGCCGCCGCCGCGAAGTCGGCCGAGGACACCCGGATCGCCGCCGACAAGAAGGTCGAGCTGCTGCGGGTCGAGGCCGGCCGGCAGCCCGCGCCGGTCCTCACGGCCGTGCCGTTCACCCTGTGTCTGGCGGCGGCCCCGGCCGGCTCCCGGCAGGGGCTGTCCCCGGCCCAGTCGGCGAACGCGGCGACGATCGTGGCCGTGGGGCGCCGGCTCGGCGTACCCGAAAAGGGCCTGGTCATCGGGGTTGCTACCGCGATGCAGGAGTCGTCGCTGCGCAACCTGGCCAACGTCGCCTACCCCGAGTCGCTGACGATGGCCAACCAGGGCGTCGGCTACGACCACGACTCCCTGGGCCTGTTCCAGCAGCGTCCCGCCACGGGCTGGGGCACCCCGAGCCAGGTCATGACCCCGGAGTACGCGGCGGAGAAGTTCTTCCGCGCCCTGCTCAAGGTGCCCGGCTGGCAGGACATGCAGGTCACGGTCGCCGCCCAGACGGTGCAGCGCAGCGCGTACCCGGACGCCTACGCCCGGCACGAGGCCGCCGCCGCGCAGCTGGTGCTCGGCCTGGCCGGTGTCGAGTGCGCCACCGGCGCGTGGGTCGCCCCCGTCAACGCCGCGATCACCTCGGGCTACCTACAGCCTTCCCGCCCCGACCACCACGGCGTCGACCTCGGCGCGGCCCGGGGCGCGCAGATCCGGGTCGCCGCGGCCGGGATCGTGCGCACCGCCGCGTGCGACGCGACCCAGGGCGGCCGCGACTACGGCTGCGACGTGGACGGCTCGGTCGCGGTCAGCGGCTGCGGCTGGTACGTCGACGTCGAACACGCCGACGGGGTCCTCACCCGCTACTGCCACATGCTCCGCAGGCCCGAGGTGAAGGTCGGCGACCAGGTGGCAGCCGGCCAGGTCCTCGGCCACGTCGGCACCAGCGGCAACAGCTCGGGCCCGCACCTGCACTTCGAGGTGCACCTGGGCGGCGGCCGCGACAACGCGTCGACCACCGACCCGATCGGCTGGCTCCGGGGCCACGGCGTCCCGCTGAACTGAGCGTCCTCACGCCGCGGTGCTGACCCCGGGTCGGCGTGCGAACAGGATCGCCCCGGGGGTCGGGTCGTCCGGCCGCAGCAGGTGTTGCGCCTCCACGGTGAACCCCGCATCCCGGAGCCAGTCGGCCACCCGGGACGGTGTGCGGTAGTGCACGTCCGCGTGCCGGGTCGGGTCGTCCCGCCCGGCCGCGGTGTCACCGACGTGGAAGCCCACGGCCAGCACCCCGCCCGGCCGCAGAACACGGTGGAACCCGCCGAGCACGCCCGGCACCGCCTCGTCCGGGATGTGGATCAGCGACCACCACGCGAGCACCCCGGCGAGGGCGTCGTCGCCGAGGTCGAGGTCGGTCATCGATCCGACCTCGAACCGTGCGTCCGGGTGCTCGCGGCGGGCGATCCCGACCATCTCGGGGGACAGGTCGATCCCGAACGCGTCCGCGCCCAGCTCCCGCAGCAACGCCGTGGTGTGCCCCGGCCCGCAGCCGATGTCGGCGACCGGCCCGCCGCCGGTCGCGCGCACCAGCTCCGCGAACAGCACGACCCCCGCGCGCACGTACAGCAGCCGGTCGAGCAGGTCGCGGGTCTCGTCGGCATAGTTCGCCGCGATGGTGTCGTACGAGGCGCGGGTGTCGTTCAACCAGGTCATCAGGAGACCGTAGCGCGCGCCGGCACAGCATCCCGGGGGATTCCGTGCCGGCTACGCGTTGCGGACCCGGGCCCGCGCGTACCCCGCCACGGCCACCGCCGTCCACGCCACCATGTGACCGAGCGTCACCCCGACCGTGCCCGGCCCGGCACCGTGGGCCGCGTCCCGGGCGGCGGCCATCACCGGCGGCACCAGGAACGCCACCGGTGACCCGTTCCGGCCGAGGATCAGCGCGAGCGTCACCCCGCCGACCAGGACCAGGACGCCCAGTCCGACGCTGCGGGTCACCGCCCGGCTCGCCCACGCCCCGAGCGCCACGGCCGGCGGCACCGCCAACAGGTGCGTCCACAGGCCCACGCCGATCGCCGGCCCGAGCCCGTCGGGCAGCGTGACCAGCCCGAGGACCAGGGGCGCGGCGAGCAGCGGCGGGATGAGTGCCAGCCCGGCCCCCAGCGCCGCGAGCAGCCCGGCCGCCCCCTCCCGGCGCGCGCCGACCGCGATCCTGGTCAGGTACCGCTGCCCGTCCGGTTCGACGTCCAGCAGGGCCTTGGTCTGCCAGGCGAGCAGCCCGAACAGCGCCAGCGCGGACGCCCCGAACGAGTTCGCCGCCGGGGCCGCCCCGCCGCTGTAGATCAGGCCGTAGACGACGAGCGCGCCGAGCAGGGGGCCGAGGGCGACCTGGCTGCGCACGTACCCGGTGAGTCTGGTGCGGATCAGCGGGATCATCGCGGTCGTACCCCCAGAACGTCGTGGCCCTGGGCGCGCAGGGCGGACACCGTACCGGCCGCGTCGGCGGCGGGCACCTCGATCTCGATCACGCACCGCGCCGGATCGTCCCCGTCGGGGTGCACCCCCTGGTCGCGGACCGTCCAGCGCTGGGCGACGGCGAGCCGGGCGATCTCGCCCCGGTGGTCGCTGACCAGCACGATCCCGCCGGCCCCGGCGACCTCGCCGACGATCAGGGGGATCTCGGCGCGCACCACCGCGTCCAGGCCCTCCCAGGGTTCGTCGAGGACCAGCAGCCCCGGCGGCACGAGCAGCGCCTGGGCCAGCCCGACCTTCTGCGCGGACCCCTTGGACAGCTGGCCGAGCCGCACGTCCAGGAACGCGCCGAGATGCAGCCGCTCCGCCCAGTGCGCGACGGCCCGCCCCGCCGCGTCCGCGCCGAGTCCCCGGATCCGGCCCGCGCCGACGAGGTACTCCCGGGCGGTGAACGGTTGGGCGGCGGGGAAGCGTTCGGGGACCCAGCCGACGACGGGCGGCCGGTCGGCGACCCGGCCCCGGTCGGGACGGAGCACCCCGGCGCACACGGTGAGCAGGGTGGACTTGCCGGCGCCGTTGCGGCCGAGGACGACGACGGCCTCACCGGGGCGCGCGGTGACCGAGACGCCGTCGAGGACCCAGGGGCCGGAGCGCGCGTAGCGGACGCTGACATGGTCGAGCAGCATTCGCCCGACAGTACCCCCGAAACCGCTCTGTTTCCGCCCCGCGATCGGCGACCCCTGTGGACACTGCCGCCGCCCACGGATCGGCCCGGGGGCCGTCGGCGCGGCGCCGGGCGGATCACCGGGTTCTCGTCCGCCGCTCGGCCGCGCCGGGTGCCGCTCCGCCGGCGTTCAGTCCAGAACGACCCGCAACGCCAGACGGGTACTCGTGTGCGCCACCCCCGCGGTGTCCTTCAGCGCCCGGATCAGCGCGTCCAGGGTGGCCGTGTCGGGCACCCTGGCCCGGATCAGGTAGTCGCTGTCCCCGGTGACGTGGATGACCTCGGTGACCCCGGGCAGCCGCACCACCGCGTGCTCGAACCTCTCGGCCGTCGTCTCCGGCCGCAGTCGCGCGTCGATGAGGATGACCAGCCCGGAGTCCGTGACTGCGGCCCGGTCGACCAGGGTGGTGAAACCCCGGATCAGGCCGGTACGCCGCATCTTGCGCACCCGGTCGGCCACCGCGTTGGCGCTCCGCCCGACCCGGCGACCCAGATCGTGGTAGGAGATCCGCGCATTCTCCTGCAGGGCGTCGAGGATCTCGCGGTCTGTGGCGTCCACACCGCGATTCTCGCAGGATCCGCCGATATCCGCGAGCACTCCGGCGGTGGCCCGCCCGATAGTGGGGCCATGAGCGCATGGTGGTCGATGGCGGTGGCGGGCGGAGCCGCCGGGTTGGGTGTGGCGGTGCCCCTGGGCGGGGTCGGGGTACTGCTGCTGAAGGAGGGCATGCTCGGTTGGCGGCGCGGCCTCGCGGCGGCGGCGGCCGTGGCCTGCGTGGACGGGGCGTTCGCGGCGGGCGCGGTCCTCGCCGGCTCGGTGGTCAGCGGGGTACTCGCCGGACACGAGCGCCCGGTCCGGTGGTGCGCGGCCCTGGTCCTGGCGGTGGTGGCCGTCCGTGGCCTGCTGGCGCTGCGCCGCCCCGAGAGCGGACCGGCCCCGGAGCCGCCGGCCTCGCGGATCTTCCTCCGGTTCGTCGGCCTGACCGCGGTCAACCCCACCACGATGGTGTACTTCGTGGCCCTCGCCGCGGCCCTCCGGGGTCGGATCGGCGGCGGGGCGCTGCTCGGCGCGTTCGTGGCGGGGGTGCTGCTCGCGTCGCTGGTCTGGCAGGTGGGGCTGGCCATGGTGGGGGCGACGGCGGGTGCCCGGCTGGGTCCGAGGGCCCGGCGCTGGACGTACATCCTGGGCAACGGCCTCGTCCTCTGTTACGCCGCGCTCCTGGCCACGTCCGGCTAGCCGGTCACGTGCCCCCGGTGCCGGCGACCCTGTGTGCCACGCCCGGCCGGACGGACCGGGTCAGGCCGTGCCCGCCTGCGGCGCGCACCCGGCCGCGTCCAACCAGCCGGTCACGGACACCGGCGCCAGCGACCCTGCGTGCCACGCCCGACCGGACGGACCGCAGCAGGCCGTGCCCGCCCTGCCACCCTGCGGCGCGCGCACCCGGCCGGCCCCGGCGCTCAGGCCACGTCGTCGAGGAAGTCGTGCTGGGCCGCGCGCAACCGGTCCACCTCGCGGTCCGCCCCCGGCGGGCACACCCGGTGCAGCTCCGCCCAGGCCCGGGCCAGCTCCCGGCGGGCCGCCGACAGCTCGGCCCCGTGCTGCCGCCGCAGGTCGGCCCGCAGGGTCTCGCACCGCCGGGCCCACCCGGCGGAACTCGCCGCCGCCCGCTCGGCGGTGACGCGCGCCTGCTCCCGGGCCGCGTGCACGTCGGCACCCGCCGCCGCCGCCAACTCCCGGACGGTCCGCAGCTCCTCGGCCGCCGCCCGCACCTGTCCGGTGGCGGCCCGGGCGTGCTCGGCCGCCGTCCGGGCGCTCTCCTCGGCGACGGCGACCCGCCGCTCCAGCTCCGGGATCCGCCGGTCGTCCGCGCGGGGGACGGCCGCCGCCCGCGCGACCGCCAGCGGCACGAGCGCCGCGAGCGGCTGGTTCGTGCGGTCGTCCACGATGACCGTCACCTGCCCGGCGGCCCGGGCGAGCGCGGCCAGGTGCGGCAGGCGCATCCGGACGTCGCGGAGCGGCAGGGTGCGGCCGACGTCTTCGGCATCGGCGGCGAGTGCTGCGTTCTCAGCCATGCGCCCAGGGTGACATCAGGGTCTGACAATTCCTCCGGACTCCGGCCGGCGGGAGGTCCGGTCCGCGCGACGTGTTCTCCGGACCCCCGGCCGGCGGGGAGCCCGCTCGGCGCGGCGCGGTCCGCCCCGCCCGGTCAGAGCGCCCCCACGTCCAGCCGGCTGATCCGCCCGTCCGTCAGCTGGAAGTGCCAGAACGTGGGCATGTCCCACTGGTCCGAGTGGAACGTCCCCGTCAGGTGCCGTCCGCCGCCCTCCTCGCGGTCCACGTGCAGCCGCCCGTGGAAGCGGAAGATCTCCCGGTCCGCCCACGCGGCCAGGGACTGGGGCTGGCCGTCGTCGGTGAGTTCGGCCCCGGGCGCGAAGGCCGCCAGGAACGCGTCCCGGTCGCCCTCGACCATCGCCTCGACCACGCCGCGCACCACGGGGTCGGTCAGTCTGTCGAGATCCATGCGTACCCCCGTGCTGGTGTCCTTTCTCCCGATTGTGCGGGATCACGGGGGTCCGGAGCACGGGAACGGCGCCGAAGATCCGCCCCGGTTCCCGCCGGTCCGCCACCGCGCCGGCCGGCGGCCGGGTCGTCCCGTGCCCAGTTCCCGATAGTGCGGGACCGGGCCTGCCGACCAGCCCTAACCTGCGGATATGACTGACACCACCACCCGCGTCTGGCCCGGCCTGCGCTATGCCGACGCGCCCGCCGCCCTGGACTTCCTGGTCCGGGCGTTCGGCTTCGTGGAGACCGCCCGGTACCCCGGGGCCGAGCCCAACTCGATCGGGCACGCCGAACTGCGCTGGCCGGCCGGGGGCGGCGTCATGCTCGGCTCGGTCCGCGCCGACAGCGTGATCCGCGACCTGTCCGCCGGGGCCGGCTCGGTCTACGTCGTGGCCGACGACGTGGACGCCCTGTTCGACCGGGCCCTGGCCGCCGGGGCGACCGTGGTCCGGGAGCTGAAGGAGGAGGAGTACGGCTCGCGGGGCTTCACGGTCCGCGACCCCGAGGGTGTTTACTGGAGTTTCGGTACCTATCAGGGGGAATGACCGTCCAGGCCGTGGAGCGTGCGCCCCGTGGCCGGCTAGAGTCTGGGGTGACTGGCCGACGGACATCGGGGGAGGGCTCATGGCGCAGGAGCACGGTGCTGTTCCGTGGCGTCCGTTCACCCTGGCCAACGGCATCACCTTCCTCCGGCTGCTCGGCGTGCCCGTCTTCCTCTGGCTGCTCCTCGGCCCGGACCGCCACGACATCGCGGCGGTCGTGGTCCTCGCGGTCGGCGGCTCGACGGACTGGCTCGACGGGTACGTGGCCCGCCGGATGGGCCAGGTCAGCCGCCTCGGTCAGCTCCTCGACCCGGTGGCCGACCGGCTGTACATCCTGGCGACCCTGATCGCGCTCACCGTCCGTGACGTCGTGCCGTGGCAGTTCACCGCCGGCCTGCTGGCCCGCGAGGTCGTCCTCGGCGTCGGCCAGCTCGCGATCCGGCGGTACGGCTACCCGCCGTTGCCCGTGCACTACGTCGGCAAGACCGCGACGTTCGTGCTGCTGATGGCGTTCCCGACCCTGCTGCTGGCCGCCGCCACGACGGGTACGACCCACACCTGGGCGTACGCGGCCGGCTGGGCGACCGCCCTGTGGGGCCTCGCGCTGTACTGGCTCGCCGCCGCCTTCTACTTCTGGCAGATCGCCGGCCTGATCCGGGCGGCCCGCGCCGAGGTCGGGGCATGAGCCCCGCCGACCCGGCCCCGTCCGGCCGCGACATCGCCGCGTCCCGGGCCGCCGCCCCGGTCGAACCGCCCCGGGCCGCGCCCCCGGGCCAGCAGTTCGGCGGCGACCTGCTCACCGAGATCTTCAACAACTCGATGGACCCGGGGTACGCGGACGCCGCCGAGAAGGGCCGCCGCGACACCCCGCTCGGCGTGGCCGGCCGGGTGCTGGCCCTGGCCGCGATCGGTTTCCTGCTGGCCGTCGCGTACCTGAAGGTCGTCGCCGACACCCCCGCCACCACCCAGGCCCGCGACAAGCTCGTCGCCGACGTCAAGCGCGACCAGGCCACGGCCGACCGGCTCGAGACCGACGCGGAGAAGCTCCGCGACGAGGTGTCGGGCATGCGCGACCAGGCGTTCCGCGAGGCCGGCGGCGACGCGAAGTACCTGCGCGACCTCGAGGCGGTCACCGGGCTCGGCCGGGTCCGGGGCGACGGGATCGTGGTCACCGTGGGTGACGCCGAGAGCGCCAAGGACCCGGTGACCGGCAAGCCGAAGGCCGAGAACAGCGACGGCAAGATCTACGACCGGGACCTGCAGAAGATCGTCAACGCGCTCTGGTACGCCGGGGCGGAGGCCGTCACCATCAACAACCAGCGGATCTCCGGCCGGACGACGATCCGCGCGGCGGGCGGGGCGATCCTGGTGGACTTCAAACCGGTCGACGGTCCGTACCGGATCTCCGCGATCGGGCCGTCCGCGATGCGCCGGACGTTCGACGCCACCCCGGTCGCGAAGCAGTTCCGCGCCCTGGCCGGCAAGTACGGCCTGGTGTTCGGGGTGAAGGAGACCGACGGGATGACGTTCGCCGCCGCCGGTGATCCGCAGCTGCGCCTGGCCCGTCCGGTACCGTCGCCGAGCCCGAGTCCCACACCCAGCACGACCCCGTCCGGAGGTGGCCGTTGATCGCGGTGCTCGCCCTGATCGCCGGAGTGGCGTTGGGCCTGATCCTGAAGCCGACCGTCCCGGTGGAGCTCCAGCCGTACCTGCCCATCGCCGTGGTCGCGGCGCTCGACGCCCTGTTCGGCGGCCTGCGCGCCAAGCTGAACAAGATGTTCGACGACCGGCAGTTCATCATCTCGTTCGTGTCGAACGTGCTGGTGGCCGGCCTGATCGTCTTCCTCGGCGACCAGTTGGGCGTGGGCGGGCAGCTCGCGACGGGCGTCGTGGTCGTCCTCGGGGTGCGGATCTTCAGCAACGTGGCCGCGATCCGCCGACACTTCTTCAAGGCCTGACCGTGGCCGACGACGAACCGGTCGAGGGCACGGCACCTCCGGGCGGCGGCCCGGCCCGGCCCCGGCGGAAGCCGTCCCCGGCCGCCCGCGGGGGCTCCGGGTCCACCGCTCCCGCGGCGGGCCCGGAGCGGTCCACCGCCGACGCGGAACCGACCTCCCCGGTGCGACCGACCGAGTCCGAGCCCCATACCGAGGCCGAGCCGCCCACCGACGCGGCTCCGACCGCCGAGGCGCCGCCGATCGACGCCGAGCCCCGCACCGACGACCCGGAGCCCGGCCCGCCGGCCCGGGGCGCCCCGGACACCCCCGGCCGCTCCCCGACGAGCCGCCGCCTCTCCGGCGCCCTGATCGCCCTCCTCCTCGCCGTGGTCGGCTTCGCCGTCGTCATCCAGGTCCGCAGCAACGCCACCGACGAGGGCCTGTCCAGCGCCCGCCAGGAGGACCTCGTCCGGATCCTGGGCGACCTGGACTCCCGCCAGGAGCGGCTGCGCACCGAGCTGTCCGCACTGGAGGAGAGCAAGCGGCAGCTGACCTCCGGCGCGCAGAACAAGGAGGCGGCGCTGGCCGCCGCGCGCGCCCGCGCCGACGAACTGGGCATCCTGGCCGGCACCCTGCCCGCCCAGGGACCCGGCCTGGACATCCGGGTGACGGTCGGCAGCAAGCCCGTGCCGGCGTCGACGATCCTGGACGCCATCGAGGAACTTCGCGGTGCCGGGGCCGAGGCCATGCAGATCACCGGCGCGAACGGCGCGTCGGTGCGGATCACGGCGTCGACGTACTTCGTGGACGACGGCGGCCGGCTCAACGTCGACGGGTCGAGACTGGACGCCCCGTACGCGATTCTCGTGATCGGCGACCCGCAGACGATGCGAGCCGCGCTCAACATCCCGGGCGGGGTAGTCGACACCGTCAAGCGGGCTGACGGTAACGTCGTTGTCTACGAGCCCGGTGTGGTGCGGGTGACCGCGCTGCGGCAGGTCAGCACGCCCCAGTACGCTCGGCCTGTCTCATGATCGAAAGGAACGCACGGTGATTCCCGAGGACCTTCGCTACACGGCCGAGCACGAGTGGGTGCGCGCGACCGGCGACACCTTCCGGGTGGGCATCACCCAGTTCGCGCAGGACGCGCTGGGCGACATCGTCTACGTCGACCTCAAGGAGGCCGGCGAGGAGCTGGCCGCCGGAGACTCCGCGGGCGAGGTCGAGTCGACGAAGAGCGTGTCGGAGATTTATGCTCCGGTGTCCGGTACGGTGACGGCTCGCAACGAGGCACTCGCGGACGCGCCGGATCTGATCAACACCGACCCGTACGGCGAAGGTTGGCTCCTGGAGATCAGGCCGACCGATCCGTCCGTGCTGGACTCACTGCTCGACGCCCCCGCGTACCGCAAGCTGACCGAGCAGTCCTGACCGTAGTGAGACGTCGGCGGGGCCCCAGCCCCGCCTGGCCAGATCCGTGAGGTGGTCCGATGACACGTTCTGATGACGAGTACCCCCCGCTCGATGTGACGTCGACCCTGAATCTCGGCGCGATAGATGACGCGCTGGCCTCAGACGACGAGGTCATGCCCGCCCGGGTCTCCGGCTCCCTGCCCCCGGGCACGGCGCTGCTGGTGGTCCGGCGCGGCCCGAACGCCGGGGCGCGCTTCCTGCTCGACCACGATGTGACGACGAGCGGTCGGCACCCCGACAGCGACATCTTCCTCGACGACGTGACCGTGTCGCGTCGGCACGCGGAGTTCCAGCGGGAGGGCGGCTACTTCACCGTCCGGGACGTGGGCAGCCTCAACGGCACCTACGTCAACCGCGAGCGCGTCGAGGCCGTGACGCTGAGCAATGGCGACGAGGTCCAGGTCGGCAAGTTCCGGCTGGTCTTCATCGCCGGTCCGCGCCCGGACGAGGAGGTCGGCGGGGCGTGACGAAGTCCGGGAGCGCCGCGGCGGCGGACCTCGGCGCTCAGGCTCAGGGCCTGATGAGCATCGGCGAAGTTCTTTCCCAGCTCCGCGCGGACTTCCCGGACATCACGATCTCCAAGCTCCGGTTCCTGGAGACGGAGGGCCTGGTCGAGCCGTGCCGTACCGCCTCCGGGTACCGGAAGTACTCGTGGGGGGACCTGGTCCGGCTGCGCTTCATCCTGACGGCGCAGCGCGACCAGTACCTCCCGCTGAAGGTGATCCGCGAGCAGCTCGACGCGGGCGCGCACGAGATGACGTTGCGGCTGGTGACGGCCGACGAACGCGCGGGCGTCGAGCTGCTGCTCACCCGGGCGGAGCTGCTGGTGCGCACCGGGCTGGACGAGGAGTGGCTGCGCGGCGTCGAGCAGTACGGGCTGCTGGCCGCGCGCCCCGACGGGCGGTACGAGCCGGAGGCCGTGGAGGTCGCGACCGTGGTCGCCCAGCTCGGCGAGCACGGCCTGGAACCCCGGCACCTGCGCGCCTTCCGGGGCGCGGCGGACCGGGAGATCGGCCTGTTCGAGCAGGTGGTGGCACCGATGGCGCGGCAGCGCAGTCCGGAGGCCCGGGCGCGCGCGGCGGAGACGTTGCGGGAGTTGGCGGCCCTGTCGCTGCGCCTGCACGCCGCCCTGTTGCAGGCAGGTCTGCGGGGGAGCGCGGGCGGGTAGCCTGAGATAGAGACGGCGCGTACGGACGGCGCGCCGCCGGCAGGGCGGAAATGAGGGCTGGCGTGCACGAGTTGAACGTGGTCGGGGTGCGGGTGGAGTTGCCCACCAACCAACCGATCGTGCTTCTCAAGGAAGCCGGTGGCGAGCGTTACCTGCCGATCTGGATCGGCGCCGTGGAGGCCACCGCGATCGCGTACGAGCAGCAGAGCGTCAAACCGCAGCGCCCGTTGACCCACGACCTGCTCAAGGACGTGCTGGCGGCGTTGAAGGCCCCGTTGCAGGCCGTGGAGATCACGGAGCTGCGGGACCAGATCTTCTACGCGGACCTGGTGCTCGGCGAGGGCGTGCGGGTCTCCGCCCGGCCGAGTGACGCGATCGCGTTGGCGCTGCGTTCCGAAGCCCCGATCCGGTGCTCGGAGCAGGTCCTCGCGGAGGCCGGGATCGTCATTCCGGACGCGCAGGAGGACGAGGTCGAGAAGTTCCGGGAGTTCCTCGACCAGATCAATCCGGAGGACTTCGAGTGACCCGCATCCAGTCACTCATTGTGATTGACTGGGCACGGGGAGCGCCTCGCCGACTGTGACGGACATCGCTTCGGCGTGTCGTTCGTTCCTGGGACCCCGATCCCCAATGTGGGCTATAGCGTGGCGGTTGGCACGACAAGCCGGGGGAGGTGGTCGCAGTGGACGAGCGGTTCTCTGAAGGGCCCGGAGCGGGAGTTCCCGACGCCGGGGACCCTGTCCAGACCGGGACGTCCCAGCACGCGGGCGACCCCGTGCAGGGTGTGCTCTTCGACGGTGGCGAGCTCGGCGACGACGGCTCCGTGGGATACCGGGGCGTGACCGCCTGCACCGCCGCCGGCATCACGTACCGTCAGCTCGACTACTGGGCGCGCACCACCCTGGTGGTGCCGAGCATCCGTCCGGCGGCCGGTTCCGGCTCCCAGCGGCTCTACTCGTTCCGCGACATGGTCGTCCTCAAGGTCGTCAAGCGCCTGCTGGACGCCGGGGTGTCCCTGCAGAACATCCGCAAGGCCGTCGACGCCCTGCGCTCCCGCGGGGTCGACGACCTGGCCCGGATCACGCTGATCTCCGACGGCACCACGGTCTACGAGTGCCGTTCCCCGGAGGAGGTCGTGGACCTGCTCCAGGGCGGCCAGGGCGTGTTCGGCATCGCGATCGGCGGCGCGTTCAAGGAGATCCAGGGCACCCTGGCCCACCTCCCGTCGGTGCGGGCCGAGGTCGAGCGCCCGGCGCCCCTCGCGCTCACCCACACGGACGAGCTGGCCGCCCGCCGGGCCCGCCGCAGCGCGAGCTGAACCGCAGCCCGCTCAACCCCGAGCAGTAGATCAACATCATTCGATGATTACGAGTGTGCGCCCGACCCCGCACGCGCCGGTTCGTCCGGGGCCGCCCGGCCGCTCGCCCCGATCGCGACGGCGGCCAGTGCCACCCCGACCCCGATCACGGTGTTGACGGCCAGCTGGTGCCCGGGGGCGGGCGCCACCAGGTCGAGGACGACGGCCCCGACGAGCTGACCGGCCACACTGCCCAGCGCGAACACCAGCACCCCGGTCGCGCGCACCACGGTCGCCGCGATCGCGATGAACAGGATGCCCAGCGGCCCGCCGATGTACAGCCACGGCGCGGTGGGCACCGTCGTCGGCAGTCCCCGCACGGAGACGACGACGGCGGCGACGAGGACCAGCGCCACCGTACCGGCGAGGAAGTTCACCAGGGCCGCCGGCAGCGCCGCCCGGGCGGCCTCGCGGACCCGGCCGTTGACGGCCTGCTGCCAGGCGATGGCCACCCCGGCGACGACCGCGACGGCGGCCAGTCCGATCCCCGACAGGCTGTCCACCCGGTCGGCGACCGCGATGGTGACCGCGACGAGGGCGACGCCGGCGCCGATCAGCCGGCGGCGGGTGACCGGCTGGGCCGCGGCGGGCCCCAGTCCCGCACGGTCGACGAACAGGCCGCTGGCGAGCTGGCCGCCGACGACGGACACGCTGAACAACGCGACCCCGAGGCTGGCGACGGTCAGGCCCTGGGCGGCCACGAGCAGCGCCCCGCAGGTGCCGCCGAGCAGGTGCCAGAACCGCAGCTCCCCGGTCCGCAGGGCAGCGCGGATCCGGCCGAGGGCCCGCCGGCCGGCCGGGAACGTCGGGACGAGCAGCAGGAGCAGGACCAGGCCGGAACCGAAGGAGAACGTCGCGGCGGCCACCCCGTCGTGCAGCTGGTGGCCGAGTTCTCCGTTCACCCGGGCCTGGACGGCCATGGCGGCGCCGCAGAGCGTGGCGAGGGCGATTCCGAGGGGGCGTTGCATTCCCTTGATCCTGCCCGACCTGACGGCGCGGCGGCGTTCCTTGCGAGGATGTTCACATGGCTACCTTCCCCTCATACGACGGCACCGTGCTCGCCTACCACGAGAAGGGCGACGGGCCGCCCCTGGTGTGCGTGCCGGGCGGCCCGGCCCGCGCGTCGGAGTACCTCGGCGACCTGGGCGGACTGTCCGCGCACCGCCGGCTCGTCATGCTCGACAACCGGGGCACCGGCGACTCGGCCGTGCCCGCCGACCCCGCGACGTACCGCAGCGACCGGCTCGTCGACGACGTCGAGGCGCTCCGCGCGGCCCTCGGCCTGGAGACGATCGACCTGCTCGGACACTCGGCGAGCGGCGCGGTCGCCCTGCGGTACGCGGCCCGGTTCCCGCACCGCCTGCGCCGCCTGGTGCTGGTGGCCCCGGGGCTGGCCGAGGTGGGCCTGGCCGCCACGGACGAGGAGCAGGGCGCGGTGATCGGGTCCCGGTCCGGCGAGCCGTGGTTCCCGGAGGCCCTCGCCGCCCTGCGGACGTGGCTCGGCGGGGAGGACAGCCCCGCGCTGACCCTCGCCCGGTCCCCGTTCTTCTACGGCCGGTGGGACGAGCGGGCCGCCGCGCACGTCGCGTCGGGCGAGCGGCAGCGCAACCCCGAGGCCGCCGAGCTGTTCTCCGCCGAGGGCGCGCACGCCCCGGCGGAGACGGTGCCGGCCCTGGCCAAGGTGGAGGCCCCGGTGCTGGTCCTGGCCGGCGCGCTCGACCCGAGCCCGGTGGTCCGGATCGCCGGGGAGGCCGCCGACCTGTTCCCGAACGGCCGGCTCGTCGTCCTGCCGGGCGGCGGCCACTTCCCGTGGCTGGACGACGAGGCGGCGTTCGTCCGCGCGGTGGAGGACTTCCTCGCCGCCTAGCCGGACCGGCGCCCGTCCGCCGCCCGGCCCGTCCGCCGCGCCGCCGGCCCCGGCGTCCGACCGTGCGCGTGCCGCCGGGTCCCCGAAGCGGGGGATCCGGCGGCACGCGGACCGCCCGGCTACATGGGCACGCCGAGCGGCGCCCGGCAGAACGCCCCGCCGACCTGTACCAGGTCGGGTTCGCTCGACCAGTCGGGCTCGGGCTGCCCGGCGAGGACCTTGTCCGCGTACCCCTCGGCGTCGTCGACCGGGTGGTAGCCGATCTCCTCGCCGGCGGCCAGGGACCACCACCGCCGGGTGTTGGCGCTGACGCCCCACACGGCCCGGTACCCGGTGAGCGGGGTGGTCAGCGCCGCCTCGACCAGCCGGCCGCAGTCGTCGGGGGACAGCCACGTCGCCAGGGACCGCACGTTGAACGGCTCGGGGAAGCACGACCCGATCCGCAGCGCCGTGACGGTCATCCCGAACCGGTCCGCGTACAGCTTGCCGAGGGCCTCCATGGCGGTCTTGGAGACCCCGTAGTAGGTGTCGGGGCGGACCTCGACGTCGGCGGGCATGTCGCCCTCGCCGCGCTCCTGGAACCCGACCGCGTGGTTGGAGGACGCGAGCAGCACCCGGGGCACCCCGGCGAGCCGCGCGGCCTCCAGCACGTTGCGGGTGCCGTCGATGTTGACCCGGAGGATGTCCGCCCACGGCCCCTCGACGGAGACGCCCGCGAGGTGCACGACGGCGTCGACCCCGGCGCACGCGGCCGTCAGCGCGTCGAGGTCGGTGATGTCGGCGGTGCGGATGTCCTCGGGACCGTCCTCGACCGGGGCGAGGTCGACGAGTCGCAGGGTGTGGTGGGCGAGGCGGGTACGCAGCATCCGCCCGACGGAACCGGCCGCGCCGGTGATGAGCACATGAGTCACGACTCCGAACACTACCTGCGGCACTGCCAGGAGGTCGCGTCGTCCCGATTGGTGAACTCCGCCCGGGCGTCGGCGCCGTACTGCCGCCGGCAGGCCGCCGTGAGGTCGGTGTCGTAGAGGAACAGTCCGAGGGAGTCCGCGCACGCCCAGTTGTCCACGGCCGCGTCCGGCCCGTGGGCGGCGCGCCGGAGCCGGGCCTGCCCGCCGGTGGTGGCCGCGCAGTGTCCGGGGATGTCGGGGGCGCCGAGCACGGTGACCGTGGGGGCGGCGCTGGTCGGCGGTCCGCTGGTGCGCGGCCCGGACCGGCTGGGCGTGGGGCTCGGCGACGGTGACGCGCTGGGGGTCGGCGCCCCGGTGGTCGCGGTGGCCCGCCGGGTCGCGGGAGCCGCCTCAGGGGTGGACGTCGGCAGCACCGGACCGGGGCGCTCGTCGGTGCGGGTCGCCGTCCACAGGCCCACCCCGGCGAGCAGGACGATCACCCCGCACAGCACCACCATCGCGTACCTGCGCCGTGGTCCCCGGGTCAGCCCCAGCTCCACCGTGTCCTGGCTCGACGCGACGGGCAGCTCCCGGGTGGCGCCCTCGCCGGCGCCGGCGTGCTCAGGGGGCAGCCAGGGCGCGACACGCAGCCGGCTGCCGGGACGGTCGTCGGGGGTGGACATCCGGTTCCCTTCGTGGTGGGCAGGGATGCAGCGTACGGAGTCCAACGCCCGCGTCGGGCGGGGGGACACGGTGTTGAGAATGATTTAAGGGTCTTTCCAGGGATAACCCTGTTCACTGGTTTCCGGACACCCTATGTTCATATCCATCGGATCCGGACGATGTGGCGTCTGTGATGACGACCACGGGTGGACGACCCCTCCGGTCCCCGGGCCGCGTCCACAGTGGTGCACCGGTCGGCGGTCACCCCCCTCTCGGCGGGGCGGCCGCCGACTTCTTTCCGGGACTGTCCGCGCGGCTCGGGCCACGAGCCGGGCACCCGGATCGGGCACCCGACCGAACGTGCGGGCGGCGCTCCCGGCTCAGCCCGCGAGCAGCGTGTCGAGGTGCCGGCCGAGGACGGCCCGCTGGGTGTCGGGCGGCAGCCGGTCGGGGTGCAGCACGGCGTTGACGGCCAGGCCGTCGAGCACCGCGCACAGCCGTTCGGTCTCCAGTGCCGGGTCCAGGCCGCCGACGAGCCGGCCCGCCGCGTCGGCCCGGGCGAGGACGCGCCCGACGATGGTGCGCATCCCCTCGTACAACGTGAGGGCTCTGGGGTGTAGTTCCGGTCTGGTCCTGGCCGCCGTGACGAAGGCCAGCCAGACGACGATCTCGTCCCGGCGCGCGTCGTCGAGGGGGAGGAACTCGCCGAGCAGGTCCTCGACGTCCCGGCGGCGCACGGGGGCGGTGCCCCGGGCCGGGTCGTTCAGCCGCTCGACGTGCGCCAGGATCCGGGCGGTGACCCGGTCGGTGAACTCGTCCAGCGCGAACAGGGTCAGTTCGGTGTGGCCGGTGAAGTAGTGCCGGACGGAGCCGATCGCGAGGCCGGCCTCGTCGGCGATGGCGCGCAGGGTCGCGCCCTCCAGGCCGTCGCGGCGGATCACCCGGAACACGGCGTCGGTGACGGCGAGCCGGCGGGCCCCGGGGTCGACGATCTTCGGCATGGTCTTTTATAGCATGCCTGTGCTATTTTATTTGGCATCACCGTGCTAAATAAGGGGGAAGTCGTGGGTTCCTGGATCGTGCCGGCCGTCGTGGCCGTCGCCGTCGTGGCCGTGATCGTCAAACGCCTGGTGGGGGAGCCGCTCAACGCCCGCGACCTCGCACTGCCGCCCCTGGTCCTGGTCGGGATCGGGGTGTACACGGTGGCGAAGGTCGACCACCTGACCACCCTGGACCTCGCGTGGACCGTCGGCACCACCGTCGTCGGTCTCGCGTTCGGGGCCGTGCGCGGTACGACGGTCCGGCTGTTCACCCGCGACGGGGTGCTCTGGCAGCGGTACTCCGGCTGGACGTTCGCCGTGTGGCTCGGTTCGCTCGCCGTGAGCCTGGGGCTCGGCTGGCTGGCGGTGGCCGCGGGCACGAACGCTGCGGCCCGCCCGATCACGCTGTCCATCGGGGTGAGCCTGCTCGGCGAGCTCGCCACCCTGGGCCTGCGCGCCCTGGCGACCGGCGTGCCGTTCGCGCCCGACCGGCCCGGCGCGGGGAACCGGCTGTTCGGGACCGGCGGCGGGCAGTCCGGCCCCGCCCGGCGCGACCCGCTGTCCGGGGTTCTGGACGCGCTCCGGACCGCGCGGACCCCACCGCCGGCAGGGGAGAACCCGTCCCTGCGCGAGGCGGCGGCCCGGCTGCGCGCCCGGACCCGCGACTGAGCCGGCGCGCCCTCCCGGGGCCCCGCCGCCCAACCCGCGCGCTGTCCGGGCCCCTGTCGCCCTACCCCTGCGCGCCCCCGGGGCCGTGCCGCCCAGCCCCTGCGCGTCAGCCCGTGACCGTCACCGTCCGCAGCACCTCGGCGCGCCCCTGCCGCCCGAACAGCCAGTTCTCGGCCCAGCGGCGCAGCCCGCACGGCCAGTCCATCCCGCACAGTTCGCACACGGCGAACTCCTCGTGGCTGAGGTGGCAGGCGTACTCCTCCAACGCGATGGAGGTCAGCTCCGCGATCACCTCGGGGGTGTCCTCCGGAGGTTCCCCCTCGTCGCACCGCGCGTCTTCCTCGCCCATGCCGCCCACCGCCCTCACGATTCGGCCCCATTGTCCCTGACGCGCCCGCAACAGGCGGGTGACGGCACTATTCGACACCATGGCCGGAAATCGTCCGCCACCGCACCGCCGCCGCCGGGAGCGGGTGTGCGCCGACCCAGGTCCAACGAGCCGTGCGGGCTACCGGGGACGATGCCGGCACGAACTCGAACGCCGGCTCGGACCGCCGGCCCCGCGGAACGCCCGCGGTGGGAGGCGGCCAGGCCGCCGGCCCCGAGGAGGACCGCGGCGGCAGGTGGCCGGTCCTGCGGACGCGGTCGGGCCCCGCGGGACGCGGTCGGGCGGTCGGGACGCGGTCAGGCGGCCGGCCCCCGGAACGCCCGCAGGATCCGCTCGGCGGCCAACGTCGGCGTCACCGTGCCCTCGACGACGGCCCGCTCCAGCTCGGGTGCCAGCGCCACGACCCGGGGATCGGCGCGCAACTCGTCCAGCAGCCGGCTGTGCACGGTCGCCCACACCCAGCCGACCTGCTGCCGCCGCCGCCGGGCCGCCAGTTCCCCGGACGCGGCCAGGGTGTCCTGGTGCCGGACGACCTGTTCCCACACCGTGTCCAGCCCGACCCCGGTCAGCCCGCTGCACGTGAGGACCGGCGGGTCCCAGCCGTGTTCGGGGTGCCGGAGCAGCCGGAGCGCCCCGGCGAGTTCGCGGGCGGCCGAGCGCGCCGCCGCCTCGTGGTCCCCGTCGGCCTTGTTGACCGCGAGGACGTCGGCGAGCTCCAGTACCCCCTTCTTGATGCCCTGGAGCTGGTCTCCGGTGCGGGCGAGGGTGAGCAGCAGGAACGAGTCCACCATGTCGGCCACGGTCGTCTCGGACTGGCCGACGCCGACGGTCTCGACGAGCACGACGTCGTAGCCGGCGGCCTCCAGGATCACCATGGCCTCGCGGGTGGCCCGCGCGACCCCGCCGAGGGTGCCGGCGGTGGGGGAGGGCCGGATGAAGGCGTGGTCGTCGGCGGACAGCCGGGTCATCCGGGTCTTGTCGCCGAGGATGCTGCCCCCGGTCCGGGTCGACGACGGGTCCACGGCCAGCACGGCCACCCGGTGCCCGAGGCCGGTCAGGTGCGTGCCGAGCCCGTCCACGAACGTCGACTTGCCCACGCCGGGTACCCCGGTGACGCCGACCCGGCGCGCGCTCCCGGAGTGCGGGGTCAGCGTCACCAGCAGTTCCTGGGCGAGCGCCCGGTGGTCGGCCCGGGTGGACTCGACCAGGGTGATGGCCCGGGCGATCCAGGACCGGTCGCCGGCCAGGACCCCCCGGGCGTACTCGTCAACGGTCGGCATCGCTTACCGCTCGGTGTGGCCGAGCTGCGCGGACAGGTCCCGCAGCAGGTCCAGCGCCGCGTCGGCGATCACGGTCCCGGGCGGGAAGATCGCCGCCGCCCCGGCCTCGCGCAGCTCCGCGAAGTCCTGGGAGGGGATGACGCCCCCGACCACGATCATGATGTCGGGCCGGCCCAGGGCCGCGAGTTCCGCCCGCAGCGCCGGCACCAGGGTCAGGTGCCCGGCGGCGAGGGAGGACACGCCGACGATGTGCACGTCGGCCTCCACGGCCTGCCGGGCGACCTCGCCGGGGGTCTGGAACAGCGGGCCGACGTCCACGTCGAAGCCGAGGTCCGCGAACGCCGTGGCGATCACCTTCTGGCCGCGGTCGTGCCCGTCCTGGCCCATCTTCGCGACGAGGATCCGGGGCTGGCGGCCCTCGTTCCCGGCGAACAGGGCGGTCGCGGCGCGCACCTTCTCGATGTTGGACACTGCTCCGGCCTCGGCGCTGTACACCCCGGAGATGGTACGGATCTGGCCCGCGTGCCGCCCGAACACCTTCTCCAGCGCGTCGGAGATCTCGCCCACGGTGGCCATGGCCCGCGCGGCGTCGATCGCGAGGGCGAGCAGGTTCGCGTCGCCGCGCGCCCCCTCGGTCAACGCGTCCAGGGCAGCCTGGACCACCGAGGGGTCCCGTTCGAGGCGCAGCCGGCGCAGCTTCTCGATCTGGCTGGCCCGGACCTGCGCGTTGTCCACCTTGAGCACGTCGATCGGCTCGTCGGCGTCCGGCCGGTACTTGTTCACCCCGATCACGGGTTGCCGGCCGGAGTCGATCCGCGCCTGGGTGCGCGCGGCGGCCTCCTCGATCCGCAGCTTCGGGATGCCCTCGTCGATGGCCCGGGCCATGCCGCCGGCCTTCTCGACCTCCTGGATGTGCGCCCAGGCGCGCTCGGCGAGATCCTGGGTGAGCCGCTCCACGTAGTCGCTGCCGCCCCACGGGTCGATGACCCGGGTGGTGCCGGACTCCTGCTGGAGGAGGAGCTGCGTGTTGCGGGCGATCCGGGCGGAGAAGTCCGTCGGCAGGGCCAGGGCCTCGTCCAGGGCGTTGGTGTGCAGGGACTGGGTGTGCCCCTGGGTCGCGGCCATCGCCTCGATGCACGTCCGGGCCACGTTGTTGAACACGTCCTGGGCGGTCAGGGACCAGCCGGACGTCTGGCAGTGCGTGCGCAGGCTCAGCGACTTCGGGTTCTTCGCCCCGAACTCCCGGACCAGCTTCGCCCACAGCAGCCGACCGGCGCGGAGCTTGGCGACCTCCATGAAGAAGTTCATCCCGATGGCCCAGAAGAACGACAGCCGGGGGGCGAACGCGTCCACGTCCAGGCCGGCGTCGCGGCCCGCGCGCAGGTACTCGACCCCGTCGGCCAGGGTGTACGCCAGCTCCAGGTCGGCCGTCGCGCCCGCCTCCTGGATGTGGTACCCCGAAATGGAGATCGAGTTGTACCGGGGCATGTGCTCGGACGTGTACCGGAAGATGTCCGAGATGATCCGCATCGACGCCGTGGGCGGGTAGATGTAGGTGTTGCGGACCATGAACTCCTTGAGGATGTCGTTCTGGATGGTCCCCGACAGCTGCTCGGGGGCGACACCCTGCTCCTCGGCCGCGACGATGTACAGCGCCAGGATCGGCAGCACCGCCCCGTTCATCGTCATCGACACGCTCATCTTGTCCAGCGGGATGCCGTCGAACAGCTGCCGCATGTCGTAGAGGGAGTCGATGGCCACGCCGGCCATGCCCACGTCCCCGGCGACCCGCGGGTGGTCGGAGTCGTAGCCCCGGTGGGTGGCCAGGTCGAACGCGACGGACAGCCCCTTCTGGCCGGCGGCGAGGTTGCGCCGGTAGAACGCGTTGGACGCCTCGGCGGTGGAGAACCCGGCGTACTGGCGCACCGTCCACGGCTGGGTCACGTACATCGCCGGGTACGGCCCGCGCAGGTAGGGCGCGATCCCCGGGTAGGTGCCCAGGAAGTCCAGGCCCTCGGTGTCCGCCCCGGTGTAGACGGGCTTGACGTCGATGCCCTCGGGGGTGCGCCAGACGGGTTCGGCGGCCGGCGTCCCCGGCGCCGGGGTGGCCGCCCCCAGCTCGACGGTCGAGAAGTCGGGGATCATCGGGCCACTCCCAGGTCGTCGAGGGTCGAGTCGCACACGGCGACGGCGTCGCAGCCGGCGTACAGGTAGTCGGCGACCTGCTCGGAGGTGCCGCGCTTCCCGGCGAGCCACACCCGGGTCGCGCCGGCCGCCCGGAGCGCCCCGGCGGCCGGTCCGGCCTGGTCGGCGTACAGCTTGTCGCTGGAGCACAGGCAGGCCACGGTCGCCCCGCTGGCCGCGAAGTCGGCGACGTCGCCGGTGACCGTGCCGATCCCGCCGGCCGCGAACAGGTTCGCCGCGAACGACGCCCGCGCGGTGTGCGCGGACACCGGCCCGAGGGTGGCGAGGAAGACCGTCGGCCGGGTCGGGTGCGCGTCCGCCCTGTCCCGCAGCGCCTCGAAGTCCTGCGCGTACCGCACCCGGGGCAGCCCGCCGCCCCGGGGAACGGGCGCGGGGTCGCGGACCGGCAGCTTCTCGTCCAGGTTCGGGAACTCGCTGACCCCGGTGATCGGGTCCTTGCGCCGGGCGATGTTGGCCCGCCGCGCTGCCCAGGTCGCGGCCAGCCGGTCGGCGACCAGCCCGTCGAGGGCGTCGGGCATCCCGCCGGCCCGTTCGATCTCGGTGAACCAGTCCCACGCGGCGTTCGCCAGGTCCTCGGTCAGGTTCTCCACGTACCAGGACCCGCCGGCCGGGTCGGCGACCCGCGCCACGTTGGACTCCTCGACCAGCAGCGACTGGGTGTTGCGGGCGATCCGCCGGGTGAACCCGTCCGGCAGCCCGAGCCGCGCGTCGAACGGCCGCACGGTGACCGCGTCGGCCCCGCCCACCCCGGCCGCGAACGCCGCGAGGGTGGTGCGCAGCATGTTCACCCATGGGTCCCGCGCCGTCATCATGGCGTCGGAGGTGACCGCGTGCTGGCGCTGGCCGCGCGCCTCCGGAGCGGCCCCGCACACCTCGGCGACCCGGGACCACAGCCGCCGGGCGGCGCGCAGCTTGGCGATGGTGAGGAACTGGTCGGCGGTGGCCGCGTACCGGAACTCCAGCTGCCCGAGGGCATCCTCGACGGACAGACCGCCCCCGGTGAGCGCGCGGAGGTAGGCCACGCCGGTGGCCAGGGCGCAGCCCAGCTCCTCGGCGTCGGATCCGCCCGCGTCGTGGTAGACGGTCGCGTCGACCGTGACGGCCCGGGTGCCCTCGGGGCAGCGCCGCGCGAGGTAGGCGAGGTCCAGGTCCACGGCCTGCCCGGTGCGGGCGCGCAGCCCCAGCGGGTCGGCCCCGAGGTTCCCGCCGGGCGCGACCTCCCGGTTGGCGGTGAGCGCGAACCACGCCTCGGCGGCGGCGAGGGTGTCGGCCCCGGCGTCGAGGACCACGGGCGCGAGGTCGAGCAGGACCCCGTCGAGGACCTGACCCAACGCCGGGACGGGTACGCCGGCCGGGCCGAGCACCAGCCAGACCGAGGTGACGCCGTTCTCCAGGTCGGCCAGTACCGCCTCGCGGGTCACCGCCGGGTCCGGGTGCTCGTGCCGCTGCCGCAGGTCCCAGCCGCCCCCCGTGGCCCGGGTGCCCCGGGTGAACGGCGCGGCCCCGGGCAGCCCGGTCGGCGGCGCACCGTCCTCCGCCGTGTACAGGGGCGCGATCCGCACCCCGTCGTACGTGGTCGTGGCCAGTATCCCCTCGACCTGGTCGAGGGGGGTCTCCTCATCGGCCTTGCCCAGTTTGCGCAGCACACCGGCGGCGAGGTTCCGCCACTCGTCACGCGTCGCCGTGGGAAAGCCGGTGGCCAGGAGAAGCTCGTCGGGACGCACCGTCATGAACGGATGTTAAGGCCGGGCCACCGGTCACCTACGCGCGAGTAGCCGATTGTGAGAATGTCCACCCGCGTGTCGCCCCGTCCCGGGCGCGCCGGTCCGCCCCGCACGTCCGCCGGTCGACCATCCCCGTCCGGCCGCCGGACGGTCGTCCGGGCGCGCACAGGTCACCCCGCGCGGCCGCTCCCGGGCATAATTCCGGCATGACCGTGATCTTCGAGCGCACCGTGCCCATCCTGCGGATCTTCGACGTCGCCAAGGCGCACGAGTTCTACGTCGACTACCTGGGCTTCACGGTCGACTGGGAGCACCGGTTCTCCCCGACGGCCCCGCTGTACACCGAGGTGTCGCGCGGGGCCCTGGTGCTGCACCTGTCCGAGCACCACGGCGACGGCACCCCGGGCACGGCCGTGTACGTCGAGCTGACCGGTGTCCGGGAGCTGCACGCGGAGCTGCGGGCGAAGGCGTACCCGTCGCTGAATCCGGGTCTGGAGGACGACGAACTCGGTCTGTCCCTGACGCTGCTCGACCCGTTCGGCAACCGGTTGCGGCTGAACCAGCGGCACATGCCAGAAAGGTGAATCTTTTTCCTCTACTCTGGACCTGGGGCGCGTACGAGCGATACCTTTCGATCTCCTGACGGGATCGGAGTACACCGTGCACCCTCGGCGCAGAGACGTCCTGCTCGGCGCGGCCGCACTGACCGCCGCGACCCTGCTGCCCGCCGCCCCTGCTGCGGCCACGCCCAGCTCCCCGACCGCGACGGGCCTCGCCGCCCCGGCCGACTGGATGTCCCCGCTCCCCGCGGCCACCCCGCTGTGGAAGCTCACGATCCCCGGCACCCACGACACCTGCGCCCTGTACGGCGGCCCGGTCGCCCAGTGCCAGACCCAGTCGGTGCCCGCCCAACTGGAGGCCGGCGTCCGCTTCCTGGACATCCGGTGCCGGGCGACCGGCGGCTCGTTCGCGATCCACCACGGGCCGGTCTACCAGAACCTGATGTTCGGCGATGTGCTCGTGAGCTGCTGGAACTTCCTCGCCGCACACCCCGGCGAGACGATCCTGATGCGCGTCAAGCAGGAGTACTCCTCGGTGTCCGACGCCGAGTTCGGCGCGATCTTCACCGACTACCTGGACCGTCGGGGCTGGCGGGGCCTGTTCCGCCTCGACGACGGCCTGCCCGCGCTCGGCGACGTCCGGGGCCGGGTCGTACTGATCGGGGACAACGGCGGGATCGGCGGCATCCGCTGGGCCGGCCCGTTGATGGACCTCCAGGACGCCTGGGACGTGCCGACGGTCTTCCACCGGAGCCAGAAGTGGGGGCGGGTCGCGACCCAGCTCGACCGGGCGGCGGCGAACACGGCCCCGAAGCTGTTCGTCAACTTCGCCAGCGGCAGCAGCGCCGGCTGCTACCCGGACGCGGTCGCCTCCTACGTCGACCCCCGGCTGCGGGACAAGGTCGCCGGGATGCCCGCCCACACCCCGCTGGGCATCGTGGTCACCGACTTCGCCGACCGCTTCACCCCGACCCTTCCGTCCCTCCTGATCACCCACAACGAATAACCCTTTTCCGGGTACCGGGACCCACGCGTGGCCCGCTGGCGCCGGGCGGTGTCCCAGGGGTGGCGCCCGGCCGCCCCTGAGCCCGTGGTGCCTGGGCGCGCGGAGCCATGCCACCCCGGGCCCCTCTCCGCCATCCCGGCCGTAAGGTGGGCCGGGTGACCGAGACTGCGGGCCTGCGCGCCGAGGTGGCCGCCGACGGCCTCGCCACCCTGACCATCGCGCGCCCCGAGAAGCGCAACGCCCTCACCCTGGCCATGTGGTCGGCGATCCCGGGCCTGCTCGCCGACCTGGCCGCCGACCCCCGGGTCCGGGTCCTGCTCGTCACCGGCGAGGGCGGCACGTTCTCGGCCGGTGCGGACATCGCCGAGCTCCTGGAGGTCTACGCGGACCCGGAGCGCGCGGACGCCTACCACCGGATCAACGTCGCCGCCGAGGAGGCGCTCGCCGCGTTCCCCCGCCCGACGATCGCGGTGGTGCGCGGTTCCTGCGTCGGCGGCGGCGCCCAGCTCGCCGTGGCCTGCGACCTGCGGTTCGCCGAGCCGGAGGCCCGGTTCGGGATCACCCCGGCGAAGCTCGGCGTCGTGTACCCGGCGGTGCCCACCGCGCGCCTGACCCGGCTGGTCGGCCCGGCCCGCGCCAAGTACCTGCTCTACTCGGCCGAGCTGGTGCCCGCCGGGCGCGCGCAGGACTGGGGGCTGGTGGACGAGGTGGCCGTGGATGTGGACGCCCGGGCACGGGAGTTCGCGCTGCTCCTGGCGTCGCGGTCCCCGCAGACCCTGGGCGCGGTGAAGGCCGTGGTCGACGCGGTGGTGTCCGGTGGCGACCCGCGGGCCGCGGTCGAGCCGTGGGAGAAGCGTTCCCGGACCGGCCCGGACGTGCCGGAGGGGCTGGCCGCGTTCGTCGAACGCCGCCAGCCCCGCTTCGAAGGCTGATCTCAGCTGCCGCCTGACAGACCCCCCATGTCGATCACCCCTTGACCCCCGTCAGCGTGACCCCTTCCACGAACGCCTTCTGGGCCAGGAAGAACACCAGGATCACCGGCGCCATGACCAGCACGGTCGCGGCCATCACCAGGTTCCACTCGACGTGGTGCATGCTGCGGAACGACGCCAGGCCCAGCGACAGGGTCCAGTTCGCCTCGTTCTCGCTGGTGTACAGCAGCGGGCCGTAGTAGTCGTTCCAGGCGTAGAAGAACTGGAACATGGCCGTGGCCGCGATGCCGGGCTTGGCCATCGGGAGTACCACCTTCAGCAGCGTCTTCCACTCGCCGCACCCGTCGACCCGCGCCGCGTCGAGGTACTCGTCGGGGATGGTCAGCAGGAACTGCCGCAGCAGGAAGATCGAGAACGCGTCCCCGAGCAGCATCGGGATGATCAGGGGCCACAGGGTGCCGGTGAGGCCGGCCTTGGCCCACATCAGGTACAGCGGCACGGTCACCACCTGCGGCGGCAGCATCATCATGCAGATCACGGCCATGAACATCGTCGTGCGGCCCTTGAACTTGATCTTCGCCAGGGCGTACGCCGTCGGCACGCTGGCCAGCAGCATCGCGAGGGTGGCGCCGCCCGCGTACATCACGGTGTTGAGCAGGTACCGGGGCATCGGGGTCTTCTGGAACACCTCGATGTAGTTCTCCGGGTGCCAGGACGTGGGCCAGTAGTTGGCCGTCATGGCCTGGTCGCCGCTCATCAGGGAGGTGAGCACGATGAACACCACCGGTCCGAGGAACATGATGGTCAGGGCGATGCCGATGCTGTGCTGGGCGATCCACACGAGTCGGGTCTTCACGAGGCACCTCCGAGGAACGCCTTGTTGCGGCGGAGCAGGATCACGGTGACGGAGAACGCGACGAGGAACAGCACGACGGCCAGGGCGTTGGCGTAGCCCATCGCGCCGTAGCGGAACCCGACGACGTACAGCCACAGCGGGTAGGTGAACGTCGACTCCTGGGGGTAGCCGAAGGTGGAGCTGATCCCCCCGCCCGTCGTGGCCTGGTCGGAGGCGACGCTCGCGGCGACGGCCGCCTGGGTGAAGTACTGCAACGTCGCGATCGTCGTGGTGATCACCGCGAACAGGATCACCGGCGAGATCGTCGGCAGGGTGATGTGCCGCATCTTGTGCCAGGCGTTCGCGCCGTCGAGCTCGGCCGCCTCGTACTGCGCCTTGGGCACGTCGAGCATCGCCGCCAGGAAGATCACCACCAGGTCACCCATGCCCCACAGCAGCAGCAGGGTCAGGGACGGCTTGGACAGGTCCGGGTCGTTGAACCACAGCGGCCCCTCGAACCCGAACCACTCGATGACCGCGTTGACCGGCCCGGTCCCCGGCTTGAACAGCGCGACGAACGCGATGGTCGCCGCGACCGGCGGGGCGAGGTAGGGCAGGTAGAAGACGGTGCGGTAGAAACCCGACGCCTGCCGGTACTTGGTCAGCAGGAACCCGGTCAGCAACGCGCCGAGCACCTTCGCCGGCACCATCACCGCGACCAGCCACGCCGTGTTGTACGCCGCCTTCCGCAGACTCGCGTCCTCCAACATGAACTTGTAGTTGTCGAGCCCGACCCACTCCGGGGTACTGAGCAGATCGAACCTCGTGAACGACAGGAACACGCTGGCGAGCAGGGGGTACACGAAGAACACGGTGATCCCGAGGAGCGCGGGGGCGACGAACGAGATCACGGCGAGTCTGCGGCGGGCGGCGTACGTCACGTCAGCCGCCCAGCTTCATGACGGCGTTGACCTGCTTGTCGACCTCGGCCAGTCCGGCCTCGGTGGCCTTGCCGGCCTGCCACTCCTCGAGCCACTTGGCGAACGTCTCCTGGTACGCCGGTCCCGAGGCGGTCGGGGGCGTGGTCGAGGAGTTCGGGTTGTTGAACATGTCCACGAACACCTTGAACTCGGGGTCGAGCTGCAGGTCCGGGGCGGCGAGGGCGGCCTTGGTGCTGGGGATGTTCCGCAGCGAGTTGGACAGCCCGACGATCGCCTTGGTGTCGTTGGTCAGGTAGCGGATCAGTTCCCAGGCCGCCTCGGGGTTCTTCGCGGTCTTGGACACGCCGATCACGTTGCCGGTGACGTAGCCCGCGCCGTGCCGCTCGGCGGTCAGGGTCGGCAGGGGTGCGACCCCGAACTTGACGTCCGGCGCCTGGTCCTTGAGGAACGCGGCCCGGAACTCGCCGTCCACGTTCATGGACACCTGGCCCTTGTGGAACGCGTTGTCGGCGGAGAACTCGTCACCGAGGCTGGCCTTGAACTTCTCCAGGTTGGCGTACCCGTACCAGTCGACGAGCTCCTTCTGCCACTTGAGGAGCTCCTTCCACGCCGGGTCGGTACCGATGGCGGAGGTCTCGTCGCTCTTGAGCCACTTGCCGCCGACCATCGGGCCCCAGTGCGAGGCGGAGTTCTCGTAGAAGCCGAACAGCGGCAGGAAGCCGGCCCGCTCGATGGTGCCGTCGGCGGAGCGCTTGGTCAGCTTCTTCGCCGCCTCGGACAGCTCGGCGAGGGTCTTGGGCACCGAGGTGATCCCGGCCTCGGCGAACTGGGTCTTGTTCACGTACAGCCCGTAGGAGTCGGCGAGGAACGGCATCGCGCACCGCTTGCCCCGGTACTCGGTGTACTGCTTGACCAGGTCCGGGTACCCGCCCATGTCGACCTTGTCCCGCGCGATGTACGGCGACAGGTCCCGCCACGCGCCCGAGGCGCACAGCTTGCCGACCATGTCGGTCGAGTACGACAGCCCGATGTCGGGCCCCTTGCCACCGGCGATGGCCTGGACCATCTTGCTGTCGTCCTGGCTGTCCTTGAGTTCCACCTTGATCTTCGGGTGGGTGCTCTGGAAGTCCTTCACGGCGGCGGCGATCGCCTCGGACTCCCGCCCGGTGAAGAAGTGCCAGAACTCGACGGTGCCGGACGCCTCCTGCCCGGCGGCGGCGATCTTGTCGTTGTCGCCGCCGGACGAACAGCCGGCCAGGGCCAGGGCCGCGGCGAGTACCAGTGCGGTGCGTTTCATGGGGTGCTCTCCTGAAAGGGGGAATCAGAACTGCAGGCCGGACAACAGGTGTTCCCGGACGGCGGACAGAGCCGCGTCCAGCGCGCCGAGCAGGGCGGCGTCGTCGGTGACCCCGGTCGAACTGATCGGGGTCCGCAGTGGGCCGGCGGTGTTCAGCGCCGACTCCACCGCGGCGCGGAGCGCCTCGCCGCCCGCCTGGGACACCTCGCCGGCCAGCACGACCAGCGGGGGATCGAGAACGGCGACGACGGCGGCGAGGCCGACGGCGATCCGTTCGGCGAGGGCGGCGAGGAACGCCGCGGACTGGGGGGTACCGGCGGCGACGGCCAGGGCCACGGCGGCCGGGGCGGTGCGCGCGCCGAACCCGTGCTGGCGGGCCAGGGCCTCCACGGCCGTCCCGCCGACGAGGTCGTGGAAGTCGGGGCGGCCGTCGGGGCCGGGCATCCCGATCGGCATGTACCCGATCTCGCCGGCGCCCTGCCGCGCACCGCGCAACAGGGTGCCCGCGAGGTCGATGGCCAGACCGATGCCCTCGCCGAGCCATAGCAGCGCGAAGCCCTCGGTCGCGTCGGGTCCCGGACCGCCGGCCGGCTGGGCGGCCACGCCCCGGTGCCGTTCGGCGACGGCGGCGAGATTGACGTCGTTGTCCACGTCGACGACCTTGAGCACCCGGCGGCGCAGCTCGCCGACCAGGCCGGGCCGGCTCCAGCCGGGCACGTCGATGTGGTGCACGGTGTCGGTCCGCGCGTCGTAGGAGCCGGGCACCGCGACCTGCACGTGGTCGAGCTGGCGCATCGTGATCCCGGCCTGCCGGCACACCTCGGCGAGCGCGTCGGTGACGGCGTCCACCGGGTCGGTGGCCCGGGGGTCGATGTGCAGCTCGGCGCGGGCCCGCAGGGTGCCGGTCAGGTCGCAGACGGCCGCCGACAGCGCGGGGAGGGTGGCGCTGCTCAGGGTGTCGCGGACGGACACCGCCGCCGCGTACGCCGCGTTGGGGTTGGCCGCGTACACGTCGGCGTTGGGGCCGGGGCCGCCGCTGGTCCGGCCGACGATCATCGCGAGGCCGGCCTCCTCCAGGCGGCGGAGCACGTCCGAAGTGGTCGGCTTGGACAGCCGGGTCAGGGCGCGCAGGTCGCCCCGGGTGAGGGGGCCGCGTTCGAGGAGGTGTCCGAGCGCGGCGGATTCGTTGATCGCCCGCAGTAGTCGGGAGGAGCCCGCAAGCCTGGCCATGACGCCACCTTCGTCGCACGAGATGAATAGAAAGACTGACTTACTATCGTGGGAGGACGCTAAGTCGGTGCACGGCCCATGTCAATACGTTGACGGGATCCTTAACAATTGGGCTGGTCAGGGGGCGGAAAAACCGACAGTGTGCCAATAGGAAGACTGCCTTACCCAATCGCTTGACACCACTCGACGCACCGGCATACGTTCCGATTCGTCACCCGGGCCCGGGTCACAGCGCGTCACCCCTCATGACCGCCCGCAACGAGGAGGCACCCATGCCCCGCCCCCCTGTGATCGCCCTGTCCGTCGCCCTCGCCGCCGCCCTAGCTGTCGGAGGACTGGCCGTGCTGCCCGCCGGGGCCGCGGAGACCAACCTGGCCCTCAACCGTCCCGTCGCCGTGTCCTCCTCGGAGTCCTCGTCACTCGGCGGCGCCAAGGCCGTCGACGGTTCGACCAGCTCCCGGTGGGCCTCCGTCGAGGGCCACGACCCCGAATGGCTCCGGGTCGACCTCGGCGCGACGTACCCGGTGACCCGGGTGCTGTTGCGCTGGGAGGCCGCCTACGCGAAGTCCTACCGGGTCGAGGTCTCCGACGACACCACCACGTGGCGTCAGCTGACCGCGACGACCACCGGCAACGGGGGCTCCGACGACCTGACCGGCCTGTCGGGCTCCGGCCGCTACGTGCGGGTGTACGGCACCCAGCGCGGCACGGCCTACGGTTACTCCCTGTTCGAGGTCGAGGTGTACGGCGGCGGCACCACGCCGACCCCGACCGCGAGCCCCACGACCAGCCCGACGGTCGGCCCGTCGACCCCGCCCCCGACCACCCAGCCGCCCGGCGGCCCGGCGGTCCCGTTCGGCAGCCACCTGTACCCGTACGTGGCCGGCACCCTGCGGCCCAGCGGTTCCCAGGCGACGGTCGACCAGGCCGTGGTGACGTACTACCAGAAGTGGAAGAACGCGTTCGTCCGGCAGAACTGCGGCAACGGCTGGTACGAGGTCATCTCCCCGGACGCCGACCACCCGTACGTCGCCGAGGCCCAGGGCTACGGCATGGTCATCGTCGCCACCATGGCCGGCGTGGACCCGGACGCCAAGAAGATCTTCGACGGCATGGTGAAGTTCATGCTGGCCCACCCGTCCGTGAACAACAAGGACCTCCTCGCCGCCGAGCAGGACGCCGCCTGTAAGAGCGTCAGCGGCAGCGACTCGGCCACCGACGGCGACATGGACGTCGCCTACGGCCTGCTGCTCGCCTCGAAGCAGTGGGGCAACGCGGGCACCTACAACTACCAGCAGCTGGCGATCAAGCACATCAACGCGATCAAGGCCAGCGAGATCAACCCGTCCACGAACCTGCTCACGTTCGGCGACTGGAGCACGCCGGGCGAGGAGCACTACTACATGACCCGCCCGTCGGACCACATGATCGACCACTTCCGGGCGTTCCGGAAGGCCACCGGGGACTCCGCGTGGGACACGATCCGCCAGGCGCACCAGACGCTGACGACGAACCTGCAGAACCAGTACTCGCCGAACACGGGTCTGCTGCCGGACTTCGTCATCAACACCAACTCCAGCGCGAAGCCGGCCCAGGGCAAGGTCCTGGAGGACCCGAACGACGGGTACAACTGGTGGAACTCCTGCCGCACCCCGTGGCGGCTCGGCGCGGACGCGGCCGTCAACGGCGACGCGGCCTCGCGCACCAGCGCCCGCAAGCTGACCACCTGGATCCGGGCCAAGACCGGCAACGACCCGTCGAAGATCGCCATCGGGTACAAGCTGGACGGCACCCAGATCTCCTCGGGTAGCGAGCCGGCGTTCTTCGCGCCGTACGCGGTCGCGGCGATCAACGACCCGGGCGCCCAGACCTGGGTGGACTCCCTGTGGTCGAAGATGCTGGCCACCCAGCCGGGTACCACCGACTACTACTCGACGAGCATCCAGCTCCAGACGATGATCGTGGTGTCGGGCAACTACTGGCAGCCGTAACCCGCCAGTGCGGAACACCGGGGTCCGGCGTGTGTCGCGCCGGGCCCCGGACCCGTCACAGCGACCGCTGCCGCACCGACACCAGCCACTCCTCGACCCGCTCGCGGTCCGGCTCCCACGGCAGCGGACTGTCGGGCAGCGCCCGTTCGAACCGCCCGACGGCGGCCGCGTGCCACTCCCGCACCCGCTCCCACGGCACCTCGCCCCGCCGCACGGCCAGCAGCCGGTCCCGGTCCGCCCCGACGTCGACGGTCAGCGCCCCGGTCTCCAGCAGCCCGGTCCCGGCGTCGAGCAGCCGCAGCAGGTGCATCACGTGCTTCCAGGTCGGCGCGCCGTCCCGGGCGATGGCGTTCTCGGCCCGGTTGAGCTGGGCGCGGACGTAGCCGAGGTAGGTCTGGTAGACCTTGCGGGACAGGAACGCCTCCCGCAGCGCGAGCAGCTCGGCCCCCAGCGGCGTGCACACCTCCACGTGCGGGGAGTGCAGCACCTCCAGGATGTTCGGGTTCGCGGTCAGGGCCAGGCCGCAGAACCGCTCGACCTCCCAGCTGAACCGCTCCTCGCCCGGGCCCTCCACATGGGTCGGCGGCTTGTCGAACCGCCAGAACAGCGGGGTCGGGGCGACGTACACGCCGCGCCGGTCGTGGTCGGAGGTCGCCGTGGCCAGCCCGAAGGCCCGCGAACCGGCGACCACGGACAGGATGGTGTGCTCCTCGACCAGGTTCATCGGTCGATTGTTTCATTCGCCGAAACCCTTTTTCGGGTACGCAGCGTGAGCACCCCGTGCGCGCCCAGCCCGGCGACCAGCCCCCAGAACGCCGACCCGATCCCCAGCACGGTCACCCCGGACGCCGTGACCGCGAGCGTGATCAGCGCGGCCTCCCGGGCGGGCACGTCCTCCACGGCCCCGACCAGCCCGGTCAGCACCGCCCCGAGCAGCGCGACCCCGGCGACCACCGCGATCAGCGCCTTCGGCAGCGCGGAGAACGCCTGCACCAGCCCGGCGGAGAACACCCCGATCACCAGGTAGAACACCCCGGCGGACATCCCTGCGGTGTACCGGCGGCGCGGGTCGGGGTGCGCCTCCGGGCCGGTGCAGATCGCGGCGGTGATCGCGGCCAGGTTCACCGCGTGGCTGCCGAACGGGGCGAGCAGCACGGACACGATCCCGGTACCGCCGAGGAGCTTGCGGTCGTTGGGCTCGTAGCCCGAGGCGCGCAGCACCCCCAGCCCGGGCGCGTTCTGTGAGGCGGACGTGACCAGCAGCATGGGAATCCCGATGCTGATGATCGCCGACAGCGAGAACGCGGGCACCGTGAACTCCGGCCGGGTGACCTGCGCGCTGACCTGCGACAGGCCGTCGAGCTGGCCCTGGGCGGCGGCGATGCCCACCCCGACGAGCAGCGCGACCAGCACCGCGTACCGCGACGCCAGCCTTTTGGCCAGCACGAACACCACGATCACGGCCACGGTGAGGACCGGCGCGCCCGGCACCGCCTGGAACGCGTGCAGCACGAACTGGAGCAGGATGCCGGCCAGCAGCGCCGAGACGATGCCCGTCGGGATCCGCTCGATCAGCCAGCCGAACACGCCGGTCAGCCCGATCAGGGTCATCGCGACCGCGCTGAACAGGAACGCCCCGACCGCCGCCCGGTACGGATAGTCGCCGAGCGAGGTGACCAGCAGCGCCGCGCCGGGGGTCGACCACGCGGTGATCACGGGCATCCTCGTCCACCAGCTCAGCACGAGCGACGTGACCCCGCTGCCCACGGCGATCGCCCACACCCACGAGGCGCGCTGCCCGGCGGTGAGGTGCCCGGCCTCGGCGGCCTGGGTCACGATCGCGAACGGGCCGGAGAACCCGACCAGCACCGCGACGAGGGCGGCGACGGCCGCGGAGGGGGAGAAGTCCCGGAAGATCGTCACCGTCCGCAAGCTACCCGCCGCGCCCGCCGACCGCGACCGGTTACCCCGGCCCCGCCCGGGCGCCGGAACCCCGGCCGACCGGTCGCCGGTCGGTCCGAGCGGCGGCCGAGGCGTCCCGTGTGTTCCGCAGCGGCTCCCGACCCCGGCGTGGCATCGACGGGCGTCCGGCGTCCGGCGTGTCGTAGGGTGTCGTTCTCGGAGAGGGGACCCGTGCTCACGAACTACCTGGCGGGCATCGTGCTCGGCCTCGGACTGATCATGCCGATCGGCGCGCAGAACGTGTTCGTCCTCGGCCAGGGCGTGGCCGTCGGGCTGCCCCGGGCGCTGTGGGCGGTGGTCGGCGCGGCCCTGTGCGACACGCTGCTGATCCTGCTCGGCGCGGCCGGCGTCGGCGGCCTGCTCACCGCCGTGCCCGGGCTGCGGGCGGCCATGCTCGGCGCGGGGGCGCTGTTCCTGGCGTACCTGGGGGTGCGGGCGCTGCGGTCCACGGTCGCCGACCACCCCGCCGACGCGGCCCCGGCGGCGTTCGCGGTGCGCGGCGTCCTGGGCCGCACGGTCGCGGTCTCGCTGCTCAACCCGCACGCGATCCTGGACACCGTCGGGGTGATCGGCGCGGCGATCGTGGCCCAGCCGGCGGCAGGCCGGACCCTGTTCACGGCCGGGGCGGTCAGCGCCTCCTGGCTCTGGTTCGGCGTGCTGGGCATCGGCGCCGCCCTGGCCCGCCGGTTATTCACCCCGACCCGCCGGGTCTGGTTCGACCGCTTCTCCGGCCTGGTACTCCTCGTCTTCGCGGTCCTGCTCGCCGTGGAGCTGTTCCGCGCCTAGGAACCCGCCCCGGGCGTGCCCGCTCCGCGCCTAGGGGGACGGCGTGGGCAGGAACGGCGGGGTCGGCAGCCGCCGCACCGGCGTGGGCCGGACGAACTCCGGATCGAAGACGCCGAAGTCGTCGAGGAGCCACCAGCCGCAGCAGCCCAGGCACAGGAGGACGGCCAGGACGCCGAGGGCGATCCAGAGCCACTTCACAGTCCCGCCCAGATGTTGTTCGTGACGGCCGCCGCGGGCACCGCGAGCTCCGGGGTGGAGGGCCCGGCGGCGTAGGTGACGATGACCAGGTCGCCGTCGACCTGACTGAGCAGGCGGACGGTGACGAGCCGGCGGTCGGGGCTGGTCGCGACGACGACGCAGGACCGCCGTCCCACCCCGGGCACCGCGACCTCCGCGCCCAGGGTCTCGGGGTTGGCCCGCCAGTTCTCGCAGGTCGGGTCGTAGGCCCTGTTCGCCATCTCCCGGGCGGGATTGCAGACCGTGGATCCGTCGTCGGCGCCGGCGCAGGGGCCGTGCCGTTCGAGGGTCGCGGTGAGTTCCGCGGTCCGGGATCCCGCCGCGGGTCACGGAGAGTACCGCGACCGGATGTCCCCGCTGGAAACTTTCCGTAACGAAGGCGGTCCGCCGCGCCGCCCGTACCGGCCGGTAGGCTCTGCGCCATGACCGAGGTGTGGCGGGAACTGGGCCTCCCGGGGCTCGTCGACGTGCACACGCACTTCCTGCCCGAGCCGGTCCAGGCGAAGGTCTGGGCGTACTTCGACGCGGCGGGCACGACCTACGGCGTCGACTGGCCCGTCCACTACCGGGGCACGGTCCCCGAGCGCCTGGCCCAGCTGCGCGCCGAGGGCGTCCGCGCCTTCACCAGCCTGGTGTACGCGCACCGGCCCGGCATGGCGGCCTGGCTCAACGACTGGGCGGCGGAGTTCGCGGCGGCCACCCCGGACTGCCTGCACTCGGCGACGTTCTTCCCCGAACCGGAGGCCGCAGACTACGTCGGCGCGGCCCTCGACCGCGGCGCCCGGGTGTTCAAGGCGCACGTCCAGGTGGGCGGGTACGACCCCCTCGACCCGCTCCTCGACCCCGTCTGGGGTCTGCTCGCCGACGCCCGGGTCCCGGTGGTGATCCACTGCGGCTCGGGTCCGATGCCCGGCCGGCACACGGGCCCCGGTCCGGTCGGCGCGGTGCTGGCCCGGCATCCGGGGCTGCGGCTGGTGATCGCGCACCTGGGCCTGCCGGAGTACCACGAGCACCTGGACCTGGTGGCCCGCTACCCGGGCGTGTACGCCGACACCACGATGGTCGGCACCGACTTCACCGAGAAGCTGGCCCCGATGCCGGCGGACCTGGGGCCCCGCCTGGTGGCGCACGCCGACCGGATACTGCTCGGCTCGGACTTCCCGTCGATCCCGTACCCGTACTCCCACCAGGTCGACGCGCTGGTCCGGCTGGGGCTGGGGGACGACTGGCTGCGTCGGGTGCTGTGGGGCAACGGGGCGGAACTTTTCGGGATCGGCTCCACATAGTTCACCTAGTGGGCACCTGGGGGGTGGACGCCGGCCACCCGGTACCCATAGAAAGATTTTCATGTTTCTCTCCGCCCCTCGGCGTGCCCTGCTGGGCACGCTCGCGGCCGCCGCGACGGTCGCCGTCCTCCTCCCCGCCACCCCCGCCCAGGCGGCCCCGCCCCGCCTGAAGGTGCTCAGCCACAACGTCTTCCTGATGAGCCGGAACCTGTACCCGAACTGGGGCCAGATGCATCGCGCCGACCTGATCGCGAACGCGTCCTTCGCCTCGGGCAACGACGTGGTCGTGCTCCAGGAGGCGTTCGACAACGAGGCCTCCGACCGGTTGAAGGCCAACCTGGCCGGCCGCTACCCGCACCAGACCCCGGTCGTCGGCCGGTCCACCGCCGGCTGGGACGCGACCAGCGGCAACTACTCCAGCTCCACGCCGGAGGACGGCGGCGTCACGATCCTCAGCAAGTGGCCGATCGAACGCCGCGAGCAGCACGTGTTCGCCGACGCGTGCGGGGCCGACTGGTGGTCGAACAAGGGCTTCGCCTACGTGGCGATCACCGTCGACGGGGTCCGGGCGCACATCGTGGGTACCCACCTGCAGTCCACCGACCCGGGCTGCTCCGCCGGCCAGGCCGCCGAGATCCGGGCCAAGCAGCTCCGCGCGATCGACGCGTTCCTGGACGCGAAGAACATCCCGGCCGCCGAGCAGGTCCTCGTGGCCGGCGACCTGAACGTGGACCACACCTCGGGGGAGTACCCGGCGATGCTGGCCGCCGGTGACCTGGCCGGGGCGGACACCCGCGACGGCTGGGCGTACTCGTTCGACACCCGGGACAACTCGATCGCGCACTACCGGTACCCGAGCGACCCGCGCGAGAGCCTCGACTACGTGCTGTTCCGCGCCGGCAACGCGCGCCCCGCCGGCTGGCGCAACACCGTGCTCAGGGCCCCGTCGCCGACCTGGTCGGTGACCAGCTGGTTCACCACGTACACCTACACGGACTTCTCCGACCACTACCCGGTCGTGGGTGGCTGACGTCGCCTGATGTCACTACGACATCAGTAACCCTTGACTGGCATCGCGTATGACGTCATGATGGTGTCATACCTGATGCCAGTCGAGGAGAACCGCCATGAACATCAACTTTCTGCGCCGCCTCGGTACCCGCCCGCGGAACACGCCCCGCGCGCCGTACCCGGCCAGGCGGGTCGAGATCGCCGCCCTGCGCCGCGAGGACTACCGGCTGGCCGGGCGGTGAGCCCGGCCGGTCGGGTCCTCCCGCGCCGGCCGGCCCCGGTCAGCCGACCGCCGCGGCCGCCACCCCGGCCACCGTCACGCCGACCCCGGCCAGCTGCCACCGGGACAGCCGCTCGGTCAGCACCTGCCGCGCGATCAGCGCCGTCACCACGGGGGACAGCGACGCCAGCGCGGACACCACCGACAGCATCGCGCCGGGCTGGGTCGCGGCGAGGGTGTAGGTCAGGTTCGCCGTGATCTCGGTACCGGCGATCAGCGTGATCCGGCCGAGCGACCCGGGACCCACGGTCACCTGGTGCCGGGAGGCGAGCACGATCGCCGCGATCAGCGCGGTCATCGTGATCCGCTGCACGATCAGGGTCGTCGTCGCGTCCTGCTGGGCGCCCAGCGGAACCGCCGTGTAGACCACCCCGACGCACGCCGCCGAGGTCAGGGCCATGATCATGGCCGGCCGGGGCGTTGGGCCGTGCGCGCCGGGCGCGCGGGCCACCAGGGCCACCCCGGCGAGTGCCGCCCCGACGCCGAGCAGCTGCACCGGCTGCGGCCGTTCCCCGGTGGCCAGCCCGACGAGTACGGGCAGGACGGCCGCCGACGCCCCGATCGGGGCCACCACGCCCATCGCCGCGCCGGCCAGGGCCCGGTACATCGTGATCATCGCGGCGACCGCGGCCGCGCCGGCCACGACGCCCCAGGCCGCCGCGCCCGGGTGCGGGACGAGCCCGCGGACCGTGACGATCACGCACGTGCCCACCAGGATCAGGGGCTGGGCGATGAACAGCACGGTCAGGGCCGGCATCTGGCGGCTGATGCTGCCGCCGAGGAAGTAGGACGACCCCCACAGGCCGCTGGCTGTCAGCGCGAGTACCGCCGCGAACACCCTTACCTCCGTACACTTTGTTGGACTGCGAGCACAGTACAACGTGTGGCCCACTGTAGTGAACTAGAGGTGCATCACAGTGCACCGTGGAGGTCGAAGTGACGGAGCAGGACGTCGTGGCCCAGGCGATCGCCGCGCACCTCAAGGAGCTCCGTGCGCTGCGCGGCTGGAGCTTCGACGAGCTGGCCAGCCGGTCCGGGGTCAGCCGGGGCATGCTGATCCAGATCGAGGGGGCCCGCACCAACCCCAGCGTCGGCACCCTCGTCCGGATCTCCCAGTCCCTCGGCGTCACCCTCGCCCAGCTCGTCGTCACCGACGTGCACCCCGTGCTGCGCACCGTCCGCGCCGCCGAGACCGTCCGGCTCTGGCAGGGCGGCTCCGGCGGCTGGGCCCAGCTCGTGATCGGCTCCGACCCGCCCAACGCCGTCGAACTGTGGTCCTGGGAGATGCGCCCCGGCGAGCACTACCAGGGCGAGGCGCTGCCCGGCACCCGCGAACTGCTCACCGTCACCGACGGGGACCTCGTCCTGATCGTCGGCGGCGACGAGCAGACCCTGTCCGTGGGCGACGCGGTGGCCTTCCGGTCCGACCGGCCGCACGGCTACCGGGTCGACACCGCCGCGTCCGTCCGGTTCACCTGCGCCGTCCTGCGACCCGCCCAGGACCCGTCATGATCGGGTACGAAACGTGAAAGGTCATCCGATCGGCACGATCTCCTGGCCAACACCATGATCCGGGTACCCGGGACGGGGAGCATGATGGGAGTTCACAACCGTTTCTGAACCGGGGGTGGAAGTGACCATCCAGCACGACAGCCCCGACACGGCTGTCGTCCGCGACGCGGCCGGGCTGTCCCGGCTGATCCGGTCCGGGCGCAGCAGCGACGCCGTGCTGCGCGCCGACGAGATCCTGCCGCTCCTCGACGACCAGACCGAGATCATCCGGGTACTGCTGACCAAGCTCGCCGCGCTGCTCAACCTCAGCCGGATGTCCGAGTGCCCGCGGGTCATCGACCAGGCCGACGCCGCCCTGCGCGGCCACGACGAACCGTCGATGCTCGGCGAGTTCCACGCCCTGGCCGCCTGCGTCGCCCACCACCAGGGCTCCCTCGAACGCTGCGTCACCCACCTCGTCCGGGGCGCCCGGGCCCTGGAGGAGGCCGGACCGGCCGACCCCGGGGCGGCGCGCGCCTGGCTGGACCTGGCCGTCACCTACTCCTGGGTCGGCTTCCACCGGCACGCCGTCGCCGCCCAGCAGCGCGCCATGGAGATCTCCCGGGCCGCCGCCATGGACCCCGTGTTCGTCACCCACCCCGAGATCCGGGTCCGGCACGCCCTCGCCCTCGACCACCAGGGCGACACCGAGGCCTGCCTGCGCGCCCTCGGCGAGCTCACCCGCACCCTCGGCCCCGACGACGTCACCGGCTTCGAACTGCCCTACCTCGGCTACGCCCTGTCCCGGTACGCGGCCCTCGGCGGCCGGGGCGGCATCGACGCCCGCCCCCTGCTGCGCACCGACCTGGAGCCCTACCAGGAGAACGGCGAACTCCGCCGGCTCGGCGAGGCGTGCCTGGCCATCGCCGAGAACCGCCCCACCGTGGCCCTCGCCCTGCTCGACGGGGCCTCGGCGGCGGCGTCCCGGCTCGGCGCGGCCGAGGTGCCCCGGCTGCGCGCCCTGGCACACACCGCGCTCGGCGACCACATGGCCGCGCACGCCGACGACCGGGTGGTCGCCGGGATGCTCGCCCGCACCACCACCCGGCTGTACGACCTGTTCGTCGACGGGGTCACCGCGCGCCTCGACCACGACGAGCTGCGCCGCTCCGTCACCCGGTACGCCGACGAGGCGCACACCGACTCCCTGACCGGCCTGCCGAACCGCCGCCACCTGGAGCGCTACGTCGCCGAACTCGCCGGCCACGGCACGTACGGCACGGTCGGCGTCGCGGACCTCGACGGCTTCAAGTCCGTCAACACGGTGCACGGGCACCTGTCCGGCGACCAGGTCCTCCAGCACGTGGCCGCGATCCTGACCCGGGCGCTGCGCGGCGGGGACTTCCTGGCCCGGTTCGGCGGCGACGAGTTCGTCGTGGTGCTGCCCGGGACCGCGCTCGCCGAGGCCCAGGAGGTCGGCAGCCGGTTGACGGCCGCCGTCGCCAGCTACGACTGGAACACCCTGGTCCCGGGCACGCCGGTCACGTTGACCATGGGGCTCGCCGAGATCAGCAGCCGCACGAGCCTGGCGGCGGCGTTCCGGGCGGCGGACCTGGTGATGCTCCAGGCGAAGGCCGGCTGACGGTCCCGGGAGCGGCGCCGGCGACTCCGCACGCGAGTCACCGACACGGGTGGCTGCACGGCCAGAACGCACCCGGGCCCGTCGTGCGTCGGGTCAGGTCGTCGTCGGCGGGCGGACCGAGCGCCAGACCTCCAGCGCCCAGGCCAGGTCGTCGGGGTCCTCGTAGAGGCAGATGACGTGCGCGGTCGTGCCGGGGCGGATCACGTGACCGTAGAACTCGCGGCCCTGGTCGACCTGCTGCCACAGCGCGTGCCGCAGACCCTCCGCCGGCGCGCCGGTACCCCCCTCGGGGTCCCCGCTCTTCCCGGCCTCCAGCGCCTCACCCTCCAGCAGCCTGCCCTCCGGGTCGGTCGGCGCACCCCGCAGCACCACCTCCAGGGTGTACTCCGGGGTCCAGTCCTCCGGCGTCGTCAACACGTCGACGATGACCACCCGCCCCGGGCCGACGAACCGCAGCCCCTCGGCCGTGTGCACCGGACTCAGCCCCGCCGTGCGGGTGAACTCCCACCGGTCGGTCACCGGCTGGCGCACCGGCACGGGCAGCGCGCACCCCATCCGGCCCAGCACGTCGTCGGGGTCCCAGTCCTCGGCGAGCATCCGCGCGACCTCCGGATGCTCGCTCGCCACGACCGTCGGCAGGTGCGCCGGGTCCAGCACGGACGCCGTCGCGGGCGCGCCGAGCACCTCCGGCCCCCACGGCAGGATCGTGTTGGCCAGCGTGCCCTGGAGCGTCAGATCCCGGTAGGCCGGCGTGCTCCACGCCAGGAACGCCCGGTGCAGATCCTCCTCGGACACCCGCAGCCACGTGCCGAACGTGATCGACGACCCGCCGCGCAACCCCACCGGCAGCAGCACCCGGACGAACGCCCCGCCGCCCTCGGCGCGCATCAGCAGGTCGTTGCCCCACTCCCGGGCCGTCACCCCGTCGGGCAGGTCGACGCGCAGATCGAGGTCGTACGGCTCCGGTTCAGACACCCGGGCACTGTAGCCGCCGGTGAGCAACACCACTGTCGCGGCCACGGTGGACGCACTACCGTGGCGGCATGATCACCCCCGCTGAGTTCGTCCCCGAGTGGGAACTGTGGCACGCCCGCCGGCAGACCAGCGTCGCCGCCCAGCACGGGCCGCTGACCCTGACCGGCACCCACTGGCTGCTGTACGGCGACACGGTCATCGACGGCGTCCCCGGCACCTGGCGCGCCGAGGACGGCAAGGTCCGGCTCACCGACGGCGCGGGCCTGACCGGCGACGACGGCCAGCCGGTGTCCGACGGCCTGTTCGGCGTGCACGAGTGGCTGCACCACGGCGACGTGGACCTGCTGACCATCCAGCGCGGCGACGACCTGGCCGTCCGGGTGTACGACCCGCACGCCGACGCCGTGGCCCGCTTCACCCGGATCGACGCGTTCGCCCCGGACCCGCGGTGGCGGGTGGCGGCCGAGTTCGTGCCCGCCGGTGACGACGAGAGCGTGCACATCGCGCACAGCAACACCGCCCGCGAGGAGGACTACCCGGTCTTCGGCACCTTCGTCTTCGAGGTCGACGGGCAGCGCGCCGAGGTGGTGGCCCTGCACTCCGGGGCCGAGAACGGCGCGCAGCTGACGTTCCGCGACGGCACCAGCGGCCGGGAGTCCTACGGCGCGGCCCGGTTCCTGTTCGTCACGGCCCCGCCGGCAGGGGGCCCGGTGGTGCTGGACTTCAACCGCGCGCAGCTGCCGCCGTGCGCGTTCTCCGACGCGTTCGTCTGCCCGCTGCCCCCGCCGGGCAACGTCCTGCCGTTCCGGATCGAGGCCGGCGAACAACAGGCCATCTCCGAGGGCTGACCCGGCCACGACCGGGTATCCGTCGACCTCCGCGTCGACAACGGCGCCGCGCGGGTAGCGGTGGCCCCGGGGCTGTGCCAGCGGGGTCGTTCGGCGACCGCGCGGGCCGGACCCGTCGGGAGCGCCCGCCGATCCGGTGGGCGCGCCGCCAGGTTGCCTGGGCCCCCGGTGCCGCGATGAGGGTTGTGGGGTCAGGCCGTCGCGACGGAGAGGGCCGGTGGGCGCATCGGCAGCCGGAGCAGTGCCCGGACCGGCCGCGCCGCCGGCCCGCGCCCGCGGACCTGCACCCCCAGCTCGCGCCCGCCCCGGAACGGCGGCCAGGACCCGGGTGTCTCCTCCAGCAGCACATCGGCGACGGCCCAGGCAGGCCCGTGGCACACCAGCACGCTGCCGCACTGCCGGGCGAGCGCCGCCAGCTGCTCGGCGTCGCGCGCCCCGACCGCGCCGGCGGGCAGCACCACGACCGAGCCGCGCACGTGCAGCAGCTCGGCGACGACCCGGGCCCACGCCGGACCCGGGTCGGGCAGGGTGGCCACCTCGCCGGGCACGAGGCCCACGACGACGGGCATCCCGACGGCGGTCACCCGGGCCCCGGCGGAGGCCGCCTCGGCCAGCAGCGCCAACAGCAGGGTCAGCGAGCCGGTGACCGAGACGGTGGAGCCCCGGCGGAACCCGCCGGCGGGCAGGAGCCGGCGCAGGACCGGCGGGGTGGCGAGGGGGAGCATGGCGGAATCGTACACCTGTTCGAAGTCCGGGTTCAGTTCTGTTCGTGCCAAGGTTGGGCCCCCGAGACGAACCTGTCCAATTGATCTCCGTGCACGACCCGTCCGGGCGGTTTGTCCCGGACCACCCGGGCCGTCAACCGGGCCACCGGCACCGCGCCCGGGGCCGTGGCCGCCGCGAACACCACGTTGCCGAACCGCCGCCCGCGCAGCATCCCCGGCTCGCCCACCACGCACACGTCGGCGAACGCGGCCCGCAACGTGGCCGCCTGCCGGCGGGAGAACAACAGCGGGGGCAGGTCGGTGACGTTGACCGCGTACAGGCCGCCGGGGCGGAGCACCCGGGCCACCTGGTGCGCGAACTCCACGCTGGCGACGCTGGCCGGCATCTGCGCGCCCCGGTAGACGTCGGCGACCACCAGGTCGTACCAGCCGTCGGCGCTGCTCTCCACCACCTCCCGCGCGTCGGCCACCCGGAACTCCACCTCCGCGGCCAGCGGCAGGATCCGGCGCACCGCCGCCAGCAGGGTCCCGTCGCGCTCGACGACCCGCTGGGTGGACCCCGGCCGGGTGGCGGCGACGTACCGTGGGAGGGTCAGGCCGCCCCCGCCCAGGTGCAGCACCCGCAGGGGCGCGCCGGCCGGCCCCGCGACCGCGACCACCGCCGCGACCCGCCGCATGTACTCGAACTCCAGATGTCCCGGATCGTCCAGATCGACGTAGGACTGCGCGACCCCGTCGACGAGCAGCGTCCAGCCGGCCCGGCGGCGCGGGTCCGGCACGAACTCGGCCTCACCGAGATCCACCGGCATCGTCAAGGGGTGCATGGGCTCACGCTAGCGCCGCCCGCCCGCCGGGACGCCGGCAGCACGGCCGTAGAGTTCTCGGGGCACACGGAAGAGGGGCAAGACCATGGGAATCGATCCGGAGCGGCTGTCGGCCGCCCTGCGGGTGCTCGCCGAGGCGGAACTGCTCGAGGCGGAGCACCCCGACGCGGTCGCGCTGCGCCGTGCCACGGCGGGGCTGTTCAAGGCCGTCAAGCAGCGCCGGCGCGCCGACCGCCGCGCCGCCGTGATGGCCGCCGACCTCGCGGTCACCGAGGCGACCGCGACGGGCGCCCCCGACCGGATCGACGACGAGACCCAGGGCATCCTGCTGGAGTCCCCGACGATCGGCGCGTCCGCCGGCACCCTGATCCGGGCCCGGGCCTGCTACACGTGCAAGACCCGCTACACCGAGGTCGACGCCTTCTACCACCAGCTGTGCCCGCCGTGCGCGGCCCGCAACCGGTCCCGTCGGGACGCCAGCGCGGACCTGACCGGCCGGCGCGCGCTCCTCACCGGCGGCCGGGCCAAGATCGGGATGTACATCGCGCTGCGGCTGCTCCGCGACGGCGCGCACACCACGATCACCACCCGGTTCCCCAACGACGCGATCCGCCGGTTCTCCGCGATGCCCGACTCCGCCGAGTGGCTGCACCGCCTCAAGATCGTCGGGATCGACCTGCGCGACCCGGGCCAGGTCGTGGCCCTCGCCGAGTCGGTGGCCGCCGCCGGCCCGCTCGACATCCTGATCAACAACGCCGCGCAGACGGTCCGCCGTTCCCCGGGCGCGTACGCGCCCCTGGTGGAGGCCGAGTCCGCGCCGCTGCCGGCGGGGGAGCTGCCCGAGGTGCAGACGTTCGGACACCTGCCGCGCGGCCGGGCCGAACTGACCGGCGCCGTCGAGCACCACTCGTTCACCCCGGCGATGCTGACCGAGCTGGCCCTGACCGCCGGCTCGACGTCCCCGGCCCGGATGGCCAACGCGACCGCGATCGACGCGGGTGGCCTGCGCCCGGACCTGCACGAGGAGAACAGCTGGACCCAGAAGGTCGACCAGGTGGACCCGGTCGAGCTGCTCGAGGTGCAGCTGTGCAACCAGACGGCCCCGTTCATCCTGGTCAGCATGCTGCGGCCGGCGATGGCGGCGGCAGCCGCGCGGCGCAAGTACATCGTCAACGTCTCGGCGATGGAGGGCCAGTTCAGCCGCGCGTACAAGGGGCCCGGGCACCCGCACACCAACATGGCCAAGGCCGCGCTGAACATGCTGACCCGCACCAGCGCCGAGGAGATGCTCACCGACGGGATCCTGATGACGGCCGTGGACACCGGCTGGATCACCGACGAGCGCCCGCACCCGACGAAGATGCGGCTGCACGAGGAGGGCTTCAAGGCTCCGCTGGACCTGGTCGACGGCGCGGCCCGGGTGTACGACCCGATCGTGCGCGGCGAGCTCGGCGAGGACCTGTACGGCTGCTTCCTGAAGGACTTCGAGCCGGCCGCCTGGTAGCGGGCACCCGGGAGCGCTGGGGCCGTCGCCCAGGCCGAGCCATCCTCGCCCCGAAGTGAGCACCACGTGCCCCGGAGGTCGCCGCCCGTCCGGCCCGGCGACCTCCGGAACACCCCCGCCATCCCCTCAGATGGCGGCACCTCCCGGCGGGAACCCACCGCGCCGCCCGGCGACGTGGCCTCCTCCCGGGAGCCGTCTCAGCACTCGGGTACGCCGACCCCCACCCGGATCTCGGTACCCGGCAGGCTCATCCACCCGGCGTTCGTCGCGGTCCCGGACTGCGAGTAGTGGTCGACCCGCACCGACCCGGCGCTCATCCCGAACAGTCCCCGGCCCGGCTCTACGGGCCGCAGCCCGGACGTCCGGGCCGCCACGAGCGTGACGTCGGCCCCGGCGAACTGCTCGGCGTCGAGCACCAGGTCGCGGATCCGGACCCGGTGTCCGGGGGAGCCCGCGGTCGCCCGCCACACGACGGGTCCGACCCGCCGGGACTGGCAGACCCGCGCGGCGGTGGCGTTGTCCATGACGGCCACGGCCTCGGTGTCGCTCGTCGGGTACATCTGGAAGTTCTCGCCGGTGAGGTCGTCGACGCTCATCCGGAAGTCCTGGCCGGTGGCGGCGAACGCGACCGGCACGATTCCCAGGTCGATGAGGGGCGCGAGGACGAACAGGCCGCCGAGGGCCGCCGCCATCGCGGTCGTGAATCGCCGTCTGTGGTAGGACATGTCCTCAAGGTAGGTGTCGGTTCGGCCACGGGTTATGGCCTGCGACGACAGGTGATTGCTATTTTCGGACACTGTGACCGTCTCCTGGCCCCAGCGCCGCACCACCACCGGCATCCGGCACATGCTCGCCGTGGCCGCCGAGGACGGCATCCCGCCCACGATCTGCCTCGCGGGCACGGGCCTGTCGACCGATCTGCCCGCCGAGGCCACCGGGGACCAGGAGCTCGCGGTCGCCCGGAACCTGATCGCCGCGCTCGGCAATCCGGCGGGCCTGGGCCTGCGGGTGGGCGCCAACCACCGGCTGCCCGAGTTCGGCATCTGGGGCTTCGCCATGCTCACCAGTCCGACCCTGCGGGACGCCGCCGTCGTGGGGCTGCGGCACCTGGGGTTGACGTTCGCCTTCGCCCGGATCCGGCTCGTCGAGGGCCCGACCGAGGTCGAGATGATCATCGACGACTCGGACGTGCCCGCCGACGTGCGCGCCTTCCTGCTCGAACGCGAACTGGTCGCGATCTATGGCATCATCGACCACCTGGTCGGCGAGCCCCTGCAGCCACTGCGCCTGGAACTGGCCGTCGACCGGCCGCCGCACGGTGACCTCTACGAGCTGGCCGCGGGCTGCCCCGTCCGGTTCGGTGCGCCGGAGAACGTGATCATCGCCGACGCGGCGCTCCTGGACCGGCCCCTGCCGCACGCCGACCCGCACACCTGGGAGGTCTGCGAGCGCGAGTGCCGCGAGCTCCTCGTCCGCCGCGCGGAGGGCACCCTGGCGGTGGCGGTCCGCGACCGGCTGCTGACGGGGGTGGGCACGGTGCCGGCGATGCCGGAGGTGGCCGCCGAGCTGCACATCACGACCCGCACCCTGCACCGTCGGCTCGCGGCGGAGGGCACGTCCTACCGCAAACTGCTCGACGAGGTCCGGCACGGTCTGGCGGTGGAGCTGCTGGCCACGACGGGGCTGAGCGTGGAGCAGGTGGCCGCGCGGCTGGGCTACACGGAGGCGTCGAGCCTGATCCACGCGTTCCGGCGCTGGACGGGCACGACCCCGCGCGGCCGCTAGAAACCCCTCCGACGGGTACGCGCCGGCGCGGCACCCGGCCTTCCTCCTTCGACACCTAGCAACCTAGGACGCTCTACGCGACGTGCGCGGCGCCATCGGGCACAACACAGCCAGCATCGGGTCGCGGGGGAGGCCCGCCAGCCGCGCGATCGGCGGGCGCGGCGCCCGGGGCACGTGTCCGGGCGTGGCCCGTCGTCCGGCGGGTCGCACCCCTTCGGGTCAGCGGGACAGGTCCAGTACCCGTCTGGCTTGTCGGTCGAGGGTTCCCGGTGGGTTGCGGCGCGCGGCGGGTCCGCCCGGCAGGAGCATGTGCAGCCAGAGCGCGGCGGCGAGTATCCGGGCCGCCCGGAACCGTTCGGCGCGGACGTCGAACCGTGCGCAGAACTCCTTCCAGTCGGTGGCCCGGGCGGACAGGTGCTCGACGAGGGTGGCGAGTTCGTAGGCGATGTCGGAGCGGCCGGCGTCCTCGAAGTCGACGATCCGGATCCGGGTCCCGTCCCACAGGTAGTTGGCGAGGTTGGGGTCGCTGTGCCCGAGTACCGGGTCGGGGGCGTCGGGCAGGGCCGGCAGGCTCAGGTGCCGCACCGTCGCGTCGTAGGCCTCACCGGCGAGTCCCGCGGGCCGTGGGGTCGCCGCGTACCGGCCCCGGAGGTTCTCCAGCGCCTCGGCGGGGTGGAAGCGCCGGGGCGGCAGAGTACCGACGGGCACGGACCACAGCTCGCGGAGCGCGCGTTCCATCGCGTCGAGCTGGGCGGGGGTCAGCGCGCCGTCGAGGGGAGCGCCGGGCAGCAGGCCCATCGTGATCCGGGGCGGGTCGGCGTCGAGGTCGGCGGCCAGCGGTGGGGGCGCCAGGTCGGTGGTGTGCGCGTGCAGGAGGTTCAGGACGGCCCACTCGCGCCGGTGCTCGCCGCGTTCCCAGGACACGTACCGCTTGACGAGCCGGTCGCCGGACAGGGTCAGGTCGTGGGTCTGCACCATCCGGGAGAGCCTAGTGTTTCCATTAACCTAGCGACCTAGGATGCCCTACGCGCGGTAACCCGCGCGACCCCAAACCCAAAAAGGAACATCCCTGTTCACCAAAAACCAGGGCGCACTCCGGGCCTCGGCTACCTCCTCGATGGCCGTGGACCTGGCGGCGCCGACCTTGTCTCTGCGTCCGGAGACGCGACGCGGGTGGCCGCGGTGCCCGGAGGTGCGCCCGGCAGGACGCGCGCCCCGTACCCGGATGGTGCTCTGGATCTTGGTCGGGGGTGCGGGGCAGCGCCGTCGGGGACCTTGCCGTTAGGGTGTCCTCGGTCTAGGGGAGGACGAATCGTGTCGATGCGTGGGTTCGCGCTGGGTGCGTTGGTTGTGGTTCTGGCCGTTTCGGGGTGTGCGGGGGATCCGCCGCGTCCGAAGCCGGTGGCGAAGCAGGAGGCGGCCTCCGTGCCGTCGCCGTCGGCGAGCCCGAGCAGTGCTCCGACGTCCGCCGCGCCGACGGTCGCCCCGTCGCCGTCCGCGAAGCCGACGAAGGCGCCGGTGAAGCCCGCGCAGGTCAAGCCCAGTTACCAGCCGCCGCCGGCTCCGGTGCCGACCCCGCCGGCCGCGCCGCCGCACACCCCGGGCAGTGACTGCCGGCGCTATGACGGTACGAACGCCGAGCGCCCCGCGGTGAAGGCGGCGTTGACGGCGGCGGCGAACCGGCAGTACTGGCAGTCGGTGCACTTCACGATTCCGGTGAACCTGATGAAGGCGATCGCGTGGCAGGAGTCGGGTTGGCAGTCGGCGATCATCGCGTGTGACGGCGGGATGGGGACGATGCAGTTGATGCCGGGCACGGTGGAGTGGATGAACCTGAAGTTCAACGACGCCCCGGAGGATCCGAGGACCCTGAAGGGGAACACGGTGCTGGGGGCGGAGTACCTGGCGTGGTTGATCAGGTATTTCGGGGATCTGTACTTCGACCACACCTATGACCTGGCGAACCCGGAGCTGCTGAGTGTGGTGATCGCGGCGTACAACGTGGGGCACGCGGGGGTGCAGGACGAGGCGACACACACGATCCGGATCCCGAATCAGCGGTATGTGGACAACGTGCGGGCGTTGATGACCGGGTGCGAGTGTCTGGCGTTCTGAGAATCCGCAGCAAGGGGACAGTTCACGCGCAGTGACCTGGGCCATCAGCGGAACGGATCACCGGCTGGTACGGTTGCGCTGCCGTCTCACCCGAGTGGGAGAGACCCCTTGCCTTCGGGTGGGGGGCGCCGAAGGGGCAATACCTCCCCGGAAACTCTCAGGCAAAAGGACCACTCGGGCAGGCACCTCTGGACTGGGTCATGCCCGCGCGCAGAGGGGGAGGAAGCTCATTTGCCCGAGCCGACTCTCCTGGAGCACATGTATGTCCAGTTCACGCGCCAGTCTCACTGATCTTTCCCGTGGTGTGCCGTTCTCGCGCCGCCATATCGGTCCTTCGGCCGCCGATTCGCAGAAGATGCTGGACCTGGTCGGTTACGGCTCGACCGAGGAGCTGCTCGACGCGGCGATCCCGGACGCGATCCGTACCCAGCAGGGGCTGAGTCTGCCGGCGGCGGCGACGGAGCCGGAGGTCATCGCGGAGCTGCGGGCGATCGCCGCGCGTAACCGTCCGATGGCGCAGATGATCGGTCTGGGGTACTACGGGACGCACACCCCGCCGGTGGTGTTGCGCAACGTGCTGGAGAGCCCGGCGTGGTACACGGCGTACACGCCGTACCAGCCGGAGATCTCGCAGGGGCGCCTGGAGGCGCTGCTGAACTTCCAGACGGTCATCTCGGACCTGACGGGTCTGCCGACGGCGGGCGCGTCGCTGCTGGACGAGGCCACCGCGGCCGCGGAGGCGATGACGTTGACCCGGCGGGTGAGCAAGGTCAAGAGCGACCGGTTCGTGGTGGACGCCGACGCGTTGCCTCAGACCATCGCGGTGATCGAGACCCGGGCGGAGCCGCTGGGTATCGAGGTGCTGGTGGCCGACCTGTCGCAGGGGCTGCCGGAGGGTGAGTTCTTCGGGGTGCTGGTGCAGTACCCGGGGGCGTCCGGGGTGGTCCGCGACCACGAGGCGCTGATCGTCGACGCGCACGCGCGCGGTGCCCTGGTGGCGGTGGCGGCGGATCTGCTGGCGTTGTGTCTGCTGCGCGCGCCGGGTGAGATCGGTGCGGATGTCGCGGTGGGGTGTGCGCAGCGGTTCGGGGTGCCGATGGGCTTCGGTGGTCCGCACGCCGGTTACATGTCGGTGCGGGCGGGTCTGGAGCGCAACATGCCGGGCCGTCTGGTGGGTGTGTCGAAGGATGTGGACGGCAATCCGGCGTACCGGTTGGCGTTGCAGACCCGGGAGCAGCACATCCGGCGGGAGAAGGCGACGAGCAACATCTGCACGGCGCAGGTGCTGCTGGCGGTGATGGCGTCGATGTACGCGGTGTACCACGGTCCGGACGGGTTGCGGCAGATCGCGGAGCGCGCGCACCGGATGGCGACCGTGCTGGCGGCGGGGTTGCGTGAGGGTGGTGTCGAGGTGGTGCACGGGGCGTTCTTCGACACGGTGACGGCGCGGGTGCCGGGTCGGGCGGCGGAGGTGGTGGCGTCCGCTGCTGAGGCGGGGGTGAACCTGCGGCTGGTGGACGCGGACCTGGTGGGTGTCTCGTGTGACGAGACGACCGTTGACGGTGACCTGTTGAGTGTGTGGCGGGCGTTCGGCCTGTCGTCGGTGTCGGTGTCGGATCTGGACGCGTCGACGCCGGACGCGGTGCCGGCGGGGCTGTTGCGGTCGTCGGAGTTCCTGACGCACCCGGTGTTCCACGCGCACCGGTCGGAGACGGCGATGCTGCGGTACCTGCGGGCGTTGTCGGACAAGGACTACGCCCTGGATCGGGGCATGATCCCGTTGGGTTCGTGCACGATGAAGTTGAACGCCACCACGGAGATGGAGGCGGTGACGTGGCCGGAGTTCGCGGACATCCACCCGTTCGCCCCGTCGGAGCAGGCGGCCGGGTACGAGTCGCTGGTGAGCGATCTCGAGGGTTGGTTGGCGGAGGTCACCGGGTACGACGCGGTGAGTGTGCAGCCGAACGCGGGTTCGCAGGGTGAGTTGGCGGGTCTGTTGGCGATCCGGGCGTATCACCGCGACAACGGGCAGGCGCACCGGGATGTGTGTCTGATCCCGTCGAGCGCGCACGGCACGAACGCGGCGTCGGCTGTGATGGCGGGGATGCGCGTGGTCGTGGTGGCGTGTGACGACGAGGGCAACGTGGACCTGGTGGACCTGGACGCGAAGGTCGACAAGCACCGGGAGAACCTGTCGGCGATCATGGTGACGTACCCGTCGACGCACGGGGTGTACGAGGCGGGGATCACGCAGTTGTGTGCGAAGGTGCACGACGCGGGTGGTCAGGTGTACGTGGACGGGGCGAACCTGAACGCGTTGCTGGGGTGGGCGAAGCCGGGTCACTTCGGGGCGGACGTGTCGCACCTGAACCTGCACAAGACGTTCTGCATTCCGCACGGTGGTGGCGGTCCGGGTGTGGGGCCGGTGGGTGTGCGGGCGCACCTGGCGAAGTACCTGCCGGGGCATCCTCTGCACAACGAGTCGCCGGTGGGTCCGGTGTCGGCGGCGCCGCACGGTTCGGCGGGCATCCTGCCGATCTCGTGGGCGTACCTGCGGCTGATGGGTCCGGACGGTCTGACCCGGGCGACGGCGTCGGCGGTCCTCGCCGCGAACTATGTGGCGGCGCGGCTGCGGAACCACTACCCGGTGCTGTACTCGGGCAACAAGGGTCTGGTGGCGCACGAGTGCATCCTGGACCTGCGTGGGATCACGAGGGACTCGGGTGTGACGGTGGATGACGTGGCGAAGCGTCTGGTGGACTACGGGTTCCACGCGCCGACGATGTCGTTCCCGGTGGCCGGCACGTTGATGGTGGAGCCGACGGAGTCGGAGGACCTGGGTGAGTTGGACCGGTTCTGTGAGGCGATGATCGCGATCAAGGGTGAGATCGACCAGGTGCAAGCGGGGGTGTGGCCGGCGGAGGACAACCCGCTGCACAACGCTCCGCACACGGCGGCGTCGGTGACGGTGGACGAGTGGTCGCACGCGTACTCGCGGCAGGTGGCGGCGTATCCGGGTGGGGTGTCGGCGGTGAAGTACTGGCCGCCGGTGCGTCGGATCGATCAGGCGTTCGGTGACCGGAACCTGGTGTGTTCGTGCCCGCCGCCGGAGGCGTTCGAGGAGTAGGTGGGTAGACGGTTAAGGGGCGTCCCGGGTGGGGCGCCCCTTAGTTGTCGGGTGTCAGGCCGCTGTGAGGTGCAGGGCCGGTCCGCGGTGCGGTGCGATGGTCTGGCCGTCTGGCAGGAGTTCGCCCGTGTCCTCGAATATGATCACGCCGTTGCACAGGAGGCTCCATCCCTGTTCGGGGTGGTGGTGGGTGATCCTGGCGGCTTCGCGGTCTACGGCCTCGGCGGTGGGGCAGGCTGGCTGGTGGGGGCACATTGTCGGTTCTCCGGTCTGGCGTGACGTGTCTCACAGACGCAGTTCGCACGCTATCAAGTTCAACGGCATTTGTGGCACACAGTAACGGGGTGGACGGAAGAAATGACCATTCGGTTGAGTCTGACGGCTCCTCCAGTCACTCCGCGTAATTGTCAGGGGACGGTGAGGGTTCGGGATCGGCTCGAGTGGCGGGTCGGGGACCCCGGTGATCCGGCCGCTCTGGCTGAGGAATTCCTCACCCTCCACCGTATGCCGGTCGCGGACCTGTCGTTACTTCCAGGAGGCTCTTGTCCAGGCGGGCCGACGGGTTCGCTGTGCGGGGCGGCGGTGCTGCTGTCCGGGGCGGGCGGGGCCGCGGCGATCGGGGCCCCGACGGGCGCGCCGTCCCCGTCGCCCGCGGTGCCGGATCTGGCCGTGGTGGTCTACGAACACTGCCCGCCGGTCGCGCCCGGGGAGCCGGGGAGTTGGCGGCTGGGGGCGTGGGCCCCGTCGTGGAGTACCCGTCAGCACGCTGAGGCGGTCGCCAGCGTCCGTGCGGCCATCGGGCGGGGTGACGTGTACCAGGTGAACGTGGTGGGCCACTGGTCGGCCTCGTACGTGGGGGACCCGTCGGCGGCCCTGGCGCGGGTGGCCGCGATCGAGGGCGCCGTGTACGGGGGTGTGCTGTCCGGTGACGGGTGGGCGGTGGCGTGCGCGTCGCCGGAGACCCTGGTGTCGGTGGCCGGCGGCCGGGTGGAGTCCCGGCCGATCAAGGGCACCCGGCCGGCGACGGAGCAGGGCCGGCGGGAGTTGCTGGCGTCGGCGAAGGAACGCGCCGAGCACATCATGATCGTGGACCTGGTCCGCAACGACCTGGCGCTGGTGGCCCGGACGGGTTCGGTGCGGGTGGAGGAGCTGTTCGCGTTGCGCCGCTGGGTGGGGCTGTGGCAGGCCGAGTCGGTCGTGGCCGCCGAACTGGCCCGGGGGGTGGGGCTGGCCGGGCTGCTGCGGGCCGTGGCGCCCGGGGGTTCGGTGACCGGCGCCCCGAAGCGGGCGGCCCTGGCGCAGGTCGCGCGCCTGGAGCGGGTGGGCCGGGGGCCGTCGATGGGGGCGGTGGGGTTCGTGTCGCCGTACCGGCTGGATCTGGGGTTGACGATCCGGACGGTGGCCGCCGACGCCGGGCGGGTGCACGTGTGGGCCGGCGGCGGGATCACGTGGGGCAGTGAGCCGGCGGCGGAGGTGGCGGAGGCGGCGGCGAAGGCGGGCCCGATCTTCGGAGCGCTACGGGGATAGCGAAAGGGGGGAGCCGGTCGGCTCCCCCCTTCTTCGCGTGGTCTAGCTGAACAGCGCGTCGAGCATGACGGGGCCGATGTCGCGGGCCGTCTTGGACTGCAGGGCCCGGCCGCCGGAGGCGAGCGCGACCTTCTGCAGGGCGCCGAAGTCGGGGTTGGGTCCGTAGCCGATGGTGACGACCTGGACCTTCTTCTTCCCGTCCTCCTTGCCGTTGGAGTCCTTGAGCTTGGTGACGAGCGCGTCGAGGCTCAGGCCACCGGCGACGGTCTCCTCGGAGCCGTCGGTGATGACGACGACCACGTTGGCGGCCCCGTCGAGGTAGTGGCCCTGGACCTCCTGGTGCGCGGCCCAGGTGGTGTTGAACAGGGCCGTGTTGCCGACGGCGGCCAGGCCGTTGATCTGGCCGACGAGGTTGTCGCGGTGTTCGGGGTCCAGGGTCTTGATGGGGGCGACGGGCCGGTAGTCGGGGCCGCCGGGCGTCGGGGTGGAGAACGCCCACAGGCCGACGTGGGCCTGGGTGCCGAACATGCCGACCGCGTTGGTGGCGGCCTCCTTGGCCAGGTCGAGCTTGGTGCGCCCGCCGGTGCCGGGGACGACCTCGTTCATGGAGCCGGTGACGTCCATGACGAGGAGCAGGTTCACGGGCCGGGCCAGGGCCTGCCAGGTCTTGCGGGTGACCTTGACCGAGTCGGGCAGGAGCACGGCGCGCGGCAGGGTCTGGACCTGGGGCTGGATGCCGGTGGCGGAGGCGAGGTTCGCGCCGCCGATGCGGTTGGGGTCGCGGTAGCCCTCGGCCTGGAACGCGGCGCGCCCGTGGTCGCCGCGCAGGTAGGTGAGGAAGTTCTTCGCGACGGCCTGGCGGTCCTTGGTGGTCCAGGACGCGTTGAGGACCAGGAGGGGGATGTCGGCGTCGGCGCTGCCGCCCTCGGGGTACACGGCGACGAGGGGCACCTTGGGCTTGGTGGCGTTGTAGTTGATGATGTCGCGTTCCAGCGCGGGGAAGCCGGACACGTACTTGAGGGCGGCCTCGGCGCTCTGGGCGTCGGCCTTGGCGAGGCCGGCGAACAGCTGCTCGGTGCTCTCCTTGTACATGTCGGACTTGGAGACGGCCTGCTTGAAGTTCCAGACGGTCTGGCGTTCCTTGCTGTCGACCTCGCCGTCGTCGTTGGCGTCGGTGACGGCCATGAGGGCGTGCAGGCCGGCGGTGGACTTCGCCGGGTCGGTCATGCCGACCTTCAGGGCGCCCCATTCGGGCTTGCCGTAGCTCTCCCAGCTGGCGCCGCTGCCCAGGGCCGCGATGAGCGTCTCCCAGGTGGGCTTGTGGTCCTTCCACACGGTGGCGGACAGGGCCTTGACCATGGGTTCGGGCATGGCGATGACGGTGGGGGTGCGGGCGAGGCTGGGTTGCAGCTCGGGGAGGATGCGCTCGGCGTCGGCGTCGGCGGAGGCCTCACGGACCCAGGCGGTGGACGCGGGGATCCACACGTCGGGGGCGGGGCCGGTCAGGCGCGCGTCCCACTCGTTGCCGAGGGCGAGGGCGACGTCGGCGGAGTCCTTGGCCAGGACCTCGACCTCGACGCAGCGTTCCTCGCCCTTGGCGTCGGTGATGGTGGGTTCGGTCTCCTGCCATTCCCGGGCGAGTTTGTCGAGGATCGACTTCACGGACGGGTCGGCGAGGATCTCGGCGCGGACCGGGTCGCCGGAGCAGCCGCTGTTGGCGAGGTAGACGTACCCGCCGGTCATGCCGGACAGGACCAGCGTGGAGACGCTGGCGATGACGATCCACGGCGCGACGGTGAGGCGGCGGCGGGGCCCGCCCCGTCGGTGGGACCGCACGTTGGCATGACGGCCATGCGGTGCCATGGGGGTTCCTCCGTACACGTAGATCAAGCCTGGGACCGGCATAGTGTAGGGCGTCTACGGGCCGGTGTTGAGGGGTGGAACACGAGGCGTGACCTGGCACTTCAAGCCGTATCGGGCTCATTACACTCGGCTACGATTTTCGTCCGAATTTAATAGGACGTGCCTTGTATGGATAGATAAAGTTTGACCGAACGGTGTAGTCGAGTTGTTAACTAACCTCCCCACAGAGGGGTACCGGGACCGGACGCTACGGTGTCAGACATGACCATGCGACCCATCCGGATCATCGGCGACCCCGTGCTGCGCACCCCCTGCGACGAGGTCACCACCTTCGACGCCGGCCTGCGCGCCCTCGTCACCGACCTGATGGACACCCTCCTCGGCGCGCCCGGCCGCGCCGGCGTCGCCGCCCCCCAGATCGGGGTCGGGGCCAGGGTGTTCGTCTACGACGCGGGCGGCGCGCGCGGCCACATGGTCAACCCGACCCTGGAACTGTCCGCCGAACTGCAGGGCGGCGACGAGGGCTGCCTGTCGGTGCCGGGCCTGTGGTACGAGACGCCGCGCGCCCAGCGGGCCGTGTGCCGGGGCTTCGACCAGCACGGCGAGCCCCTCGTGGTGGAGGGTTCGGGGTTCCTGGCCCGGGCGTTGCAGCACGAGACGGACCATCTGTCGGGCAGGCTGTACGTGGACACGTTGACCGGGGACACCCGCAGGCAGGCCCTGCGCGCCATCCGGGCCGCGAACTGGCCGCGGACGACCGCCAGCGCCTGAGGGGGAGTCATGCGCGCCACGACCATCCACGCCCCGTTCGACATCCGGGTCACGGAGGTGCCCGACGCGGCGCTGCGCGACCCAGGGGACGCGGTGGTGCGGGTGACGCACGCGTGCGTGTGCGGCAGTGACCTGTGGGCGTACCGGGGCGTGTCGAAACGGAAACCGGGGCAGCGCATCGGGCACGAGTTCGTGGGCGTGGTGGACTCCGTCGGCCCGGACGTGGTGACGGTGCGGCCGGGGGACACCGTCATCGCCCCGTTCGTGTGGTCGGACGGGGTGTGTGACTTCTGTACCGAGGGCCTGCACACGTCGTGTCCGCACGGCGGGTTCTGGGGCTCGCCCGGTTCCGACGGCGGGCAGGGCGAGGCCGTGCGCGTCCCCTACGCCGACGGGACGCTGGTGAAGGTCCCCGAGGGCACCGACCCGGCGCTGACCCCGGCCCTGCTGTCCCTGTCCGATGTCATGTCCACCGGCCACCATGCCGTGATCCGGGCCCTCGCCGGCCCCGGCCCGGGCCCCGACGGGTGGGTCGCGGTCGTCGGTGACGGCGCCGTCGGCCTGTGCGCGGTGCTGGCGTTCCGCCGCCTGGGGGCGCGCAACATCATCGCCCTGGGCCGCCACCCCGGCCGCACCGCCATCGCCGCCGCGTTCGGGGCCACCCACATCGTCGCCGAACGCGGCGAGGCCGCCGTCGCCGCCGTGCGTGAACTCACCGGCGGGCACGGCGCGCACCACGTCGTGGAGGCCGTCGGCACCGAGGAGTCGATGCGCACCGCCCTGGCCGCCACCCGCGACGGCTGCACCGTCGGCTACGTGGGTGTCCCGCACGGCGGCAGCGCCGGGGTCGACATCGCCGACATGTTCAACCGCAACGTGTCCCTGCGCGGCGGGGTCGCCCCCGCCCGGGCCTACATCCCCGAACTCCTCACCGACGTCCTCGCCGGCACCCTGGACCCGTCACCGGTGTTCGACATGACCGTGCCGTTGAAGGACACCCCCGACGGGTACGCGGCCATGCACGAACGGCGCGCCCTGAAGGTCCTCATCGAGATCTGAGCAGCACCTGCGGTTTCGGGTGTGACAGGAAGTCGTGGTGGGACACCTCGTAGCCGTAGGCGCCCGCCAGGTCGAACACGAGCACGTCCCCGACGCGCAGCACGTCCACCGGCTGCTCGCGGCACAGGATGTCGCGGGGCGTGCACAGCTCCCCGGCGGCGGTGACCGGCACCCCGCGCACCTCCGGCCGGGGCAGCCCGTACGGCCACCCGTCGACCGGGTGCACCGTGAACGGATGGTCGTAGCCCCACGCGGCCGGCAACCGGAAATGGTGCGTGCCGCCCCGCAGGAGCGCGAACCAGTGCCCGTGGCTGCGTTTGAGGTCCAGGACCTCCGCCGCGTACCGCCCGGCAGGGGCGGCCACGTACCGGCCCACCTCCACGACCAGGCGCGGATCGACCGGCACCCGGGCGGCGAACACCCCCAGGTCGAACGCGTCGTCGCCCGTGTAGTCCACGCCCAGGCCGCCGCCGATGTTGACGACCTCCGCGCCCGGCAGCACCGTGTCGGTGTAGGCCACACAGTCCGCGGCGAACCGGGCGTGCGCCGCCGCGTCCAGGTTGTTGGACACCGCGTGCAGGTGCAGACCCCGCAGCCGCAACCGCCGGGCCCGCCGCGCCGCCCCCAGCACCCCCGGCAGGGCCTCCTCGTCGATCCCGAACGCGGTCGGCGCGCCCGTCATCCGGTGCGACCCCGACAGGGGGGAGGTGGCCCGGTTGACGCGCAGGCAGATGTCCACCGGCCGGTCGGCGAGCCGGTCGAGGCGGGCCAGTTCCCACGCCGACTCCACGTTCACCATCGCCCCCGCAGCCACCGCGGCGAGGAGCTCCGCGTCGGTCTTCGCCGGGCCGCCGAACACGATCCGCCGCGCCCCCGCCGCCACCGCCTTCACCAGCTCACCGCCCGACGCCACCTCCAGGCCGTCGGCCACCGCCACGGCCGCCTCCAGCAGCGCCGGATGCGAGTTCGCCTTCACCGCGTAGAACAGGCCCGCACCCGCCGGCAAAGACGCCCGCACCGCCGACAACCGGTCGGCCAGCACACCCGGGTCGTACAGGTACGCGCACACCGGGCGCGCCGCGTCGCCGATCACGCCGCGAGGGGATTGTCGACCGGCACGTACACGTCACCGCCGTCTTCGATGCGCATCCGCACCAGGGCCTTGTGCGCCCACGGCTCCGTCGTGAACACCGCCAGGTCCCTGGCCGCCGCCGCACCCACCAGCGGATCGTCGACCAGCGGCCCGTACACCTCCCGCAGCACCCGGCCCACCGCCGCCCAGCCCACCGCCCCCAGCCCCAGGCCGTCGACCACCGCCCCCAGATGGTTACCCAACGCCGTGTACGCCACCTTCGCCCGCAACGAGTCCACATCATCGGTGCCCGTCACCGAACCCGGCCACAACGTCAACGGATGCCCCGCCGCCCGCAACCGCGGCCCGTGCAGCCGCACCCCACCCAGGTCCCGGAACACCATCCGCGCGCACTCCCCGCCCCGGAACAGGGGCACACAGTTCTGCAGATGCGCCTCCAGGCCCACCCCGTGCGCCAACAACCGCAGCACCGGCCCCAACAGGGCACCCGCGTACCCCGACAGCCACGCCACCGGACCGCCCGGATGCGCCGCGGCGAGGAGCTCCAGGACGGTGGAACCCGTCACCGGGCACACCGCCGGCAACGCGTTGGCCGGCACCGCCAACTCACCCCCGGCCACCACCCCGGCGAGGGGATGGCGCACCACCGCCGTCACATCCCGCTCCGACTCGGGCAGCAGCGCCCCCGCGCCCGCGAACTCGCCCAACAACACCCCGCCCGTACCCGCCAACAGGGTCTCCACCAACGCCGACACCGGCGGACCGTTACGGGCCGTGGCCACCGAGATCGACCGGCGCGTCGACGTGATCTGCACATCCAACGACACCTTCACCAACTGCCCCGAAGACGTCAGCACCGTGCGCAGGGACGCCGTCGGCGCCGCCGGCACCCGCACCCCCTCCACCAGCCGCCACAAACCCGCACGACCCGCCCCGGCGTGCCGCTTGCGGAGGACCTCCGTCAACTGCCACGGATGCACCGGCTGCGACACGTACCCCTCCGGCGCCGCCGGCAGGCCCAACGCCGCCCCCACATCGTCACCCACGTGCACATCCGACCGCAGCGCCACCACCGCCAGGTCCAGCCCCGGACCCTCCAGGTCATAGGCCAACACGTCCGCCACACTCATCCCCAGCCGCGTCCGGCCGCACGGATGCAGATTGTGCCCCTCCGTCGCCAGGCGCTCCAGGAACAACACCCCCTCATCCGGCCCCAGCCGCCCCGCCACCGACACCGCGTCCGGGCCGTCCACCACCGGACGGCGCGCCGTCCCGATCGCCAGGTTCACCACCGCGTCCACCAGCTCCGCCGGCAACGAACCCACCTCCCGACCCACCAGCAACGTCAACAACGCCGCCGGGTCCGTCACCGCGACCCGCGCACACCCCGCCTCATGCCACACCGGCCCCACCAGCGACAACGTCGACCCGGCCCCCACCTCGCCGGCGAACGTCACCACCCCACCCGACAACGCCGGCCACACCCACACATCACCCAGAGCCCGCAAACCACCCCGCAGACCCGCCACATCCTCCGTGTACAGGGCACCCGCCAGACGCGCGCACACATGCGCCGCCGCCCGCGGCAACGCCGCCCGGAACCCGCCCACCAACCCGTGCGGCAACTGCGGCACCGCCCGCGCCGCGGCCGCCGCCAACAACGCCGGCAACGTCGACGGAGCGACCGTCACAACGCCCCCACCGGACTCGGCACCCACGCCCACACATCCTCCAACGGATCAGCGGCCAACCGCATCGTCATCAACGCCTTCACCGGCCACGGCCCCCGCACCAGAGCCCCGTGCCCCGACAGCGCCTGCGCCACCGGCCACCACAACAACCGCGGCGACACCCCCGTACCCCGCGCCAGGACCGCCACCACCTCCCCGAACAACGTCGACAACGCCGAAGACGCGAACTTCGCCCGCAACACCGCCGGATCATCCGTCGCCACATCCCCGAACAACGGCGGACAGTCGATCCGGTGCCGCGCCAACAACGCGGGGGACACCCGCACCCCGCCGAAATCGCGGTACACCCCCCGCACCGGCAGACCATCACGCAACACCACCATCGTGTTCTGCCCGTGCGCCTCCAACGCCACCCCCACCGTCAACAACGCCAACAACGGCGGCAGGACCGCGTCCACCAACGCCGACACCCACCCCACCGGATCGGCCCCCGCCAACCCCACCACCAACGGCTCCGGCCCCGCACACAACGCCGACACCGCCGACACCCACTCACCCGCACCCAGCACCGGACCCGCCCGCAACACCGCCGCCCGCTCCCGGTCACCACCCACCGACCCCGCCGCCGGCTCGCCCAACACCTCCAGGCCCGTCAACGACGCCACCAACGCCGACAACGCCGGACCATTACGCACCGACGCCGCCGACACCGTCCGCACCGCCGACGTCATCTGCACACTCACCGCCGTCTTCACATGCCACCCGTCGGCCAGAACCAGAGTCCGCAACGACATCAACGGCCGCCCCCGCACCGTGCCCGCCACCACCGCGCCGCCCGCCCACACATGCTCCCGCTGCCACGGATGCACCGGCAACAGGAAGTCCGCACCATCCCGCCACGGCCAGTCACCCACCCCCACCCAGTCCGCCGCCCGCACCCGCACCAGATCCACATCCACCACCGGACGGAACTCCGGAGCGAAACGCACCTGCTCCGCCGCCGACATGCCCGTGCGCGTCCGGCACAACGGATGCAACGGATGACCGTCCACCACCCGGGCCTCCACATCCGCCAGATCCCACGGAACCCAGGAACCACCCGACGGGTACCGGGGGACAGGGGAGCCCCCGGACGTCCCCGTGAGGTGGGCAGACCCCGCGCCGCCGGGGGAGAGAGGCGCGCCCGGTGAGCCCGGGGCCCGCCCGCCAGCGCCCACCGCGCCCCGATCCGCCCCCGTCGCCGGCCCGGGGCCCGCCGCACCCGGGGCGTGTCCGGGGGCCGTCCGCGACAGGGCCAGGTTCGCCACACTGTCCGCCAACTCCGCCCGCACCCGCGCCGGCCAACCCAACCCCGCCGCCAGCCGCTCCGGATCGTTGTACCCGACCCCGCCCAACGTCACCGTCAACCCCGCCGGACACACCGCGAACGGCACCCCCGCCTCCGCCGGCCCCACCAACCGGCGCCCGTCAGCCAGCGTCACCACCGTCTCGCCCGCCACCGACTCCCGGGACACCACCCCCGGCAACGGCTCCCTGCACAACGCCCCCCACACCCTGCCCAGCACCGCGGCCCGGGCACCCGGAAGTTCCACCAACGGGGTCGACACGAACCCAAACACCCCAATCCGAAAAGTAAGGGCAACCTTACAGGCGGTTCACCTCAGCCGTTAGGCCAGTGGTCACCCACCCCGCACCGTGGCAGGCTACGCCCCGATGAGCACGCCCGAGCAGCACCGACACGACGCCGGCGAACCCCGCCACGCCCGGCGCCCCGGCCGGGCGGCCCCCATCACCGCCAGCATCGTCCTGGCCCTCGCAGCCCTCACCGCCGGCACCGCCCTCGCGTTCCGCACCCTCGAGGACACCCCCGCCCGGGCCACCACCACACCCCCCGCCGGCCCCGCGAACACCGCACCCGCCCCCAGCGCCGCACCCACCACCGGCCCGGCCCCCCTCACCTACCCCGCCGACGGCCCCGGCACCTACACCACCATCGGCGACACCGGACCCGTCCGCGGCACCACCGGCACCCTCCTGCGCTACCACATCGCCATCGAGAACGGCCTCACCCAACTCGACCCCACCACCGTGGCCACCCTCATCGACAACACCTACAACGACCCCCGCGGCTGGACCTCCGCCGGCGCCTGGCGCTTCCAACGCGTCGCCGCCGCCCAACCCGCCGACATGACCATCTACCTCGTCACCCCCGGCACCCGCGCCAAACTCTGCGGCGACCCCGCCGACCGGTACACCAACTGCCGCACCGGCGACAAGATCATCCTCAACGTCGCCCGCTGGGCCCGCTCCGTACCCGACTACGGCGCCCCCCTCGACGCCTACCGCCAATACGCCCTCAACCACGAGACCGGCCACCGCCTCGGCTACGACCACGAACTGTGCCCCGCCACCGGCAACGCCGCCCCCGTCATGCAACAACAGACCCTCGGCCTGCACGGCTGCGCCGCCAGCGCCTGGCCCTACCCCGTCAAGGGCATCCGCAACGCCGGCAACCCCGGCCAGTACCCCGACCCCATCCCCACCGACTAGAACCCCACCTGCGGAGATCCGCACACAGGGGGAGCGGGACATAGGGGGAATGGGACGTCGGCCGGGACATGAGCCGTCGGCTCCGCATCGGCGCGCCAGACGATGAATCCCTAGCGCATCCGGACTGGTAGCCGTGCGCGGAGCCGGTAGCCGTGCCCGGACACAGCCGGCGGCGCGCCCAGGCCCGGCCACAGACCCGAACATCCCCGGTCGCAGGGAACGAGACGCTGGCCGAGGCGCAGACCGGAACCAACCACGACCGGCGCCCGGAACGCCACCCGCTTCCCGCAGCATCGGGGGAGGAGGCGCGCCCCGACATGGCCGGTCACCACAGCCAGCGCCGGGGATACCCGGAGGTCACGGGGATGCGTAACCGAGCAGCCCCACCGCCCCGCCACTCTCCGATGGTCGCCTCGCAGGGGAGTGCGAGGGGGAACCCAGTTGGCCGAACGATCCGGCAAGCGGACCACGGCTACGCCCACCCCTCGGCACCGTCCACAGCCCTGACCAAACACTCGACGAAGACTGGAACATGTCCCCGACACATCACAGTCCGAGGTCAGCGAAGCTCACATGCGACAGCAGAGGGAAAGCCTCGGTCCGGTGACCGAAGCCCCCGCCGTCCGCCACGTACTCCGCACTGATGACCACGACATGTAGGGGACTCTCGCAGGCACTCACCGCCCGGCGAGGCCCGCCACCTGACCCGGCGGCGCGCCGCAGCCGCACAGGACGAGCCGAGACGGACACCCGGCGGTCGGGCACGCCACAGGTCGCCGGCCGCAGCCGGCAACCCGCCTAGCCGCCAGCCAGAACCCGGTCCAGCATCGTCCGACTCGTCGAATGCATCACCGGCAGATCCTCCAGGTCGAACCACGTGGGAGTACCCATCGTGCCGTCGAGCTCGGCACGGGGCTGCCCACCGGTCACCGCGACCAGGTACACCAGGTACACGCAGTGCCAGTCCACCGAGAGCCCGGGAAGCTCCAACCGGCGATGATCCGACCCCACATGCGAGAGCCCGTCCACCCGCACCGCGTACCCGGTCTCCTCGGCCAGCTCCCGGACCACCGCCTCCTCCGGATGCTCACCGTGTTCGACTCCACCACCGGGCAGCATCCACAGACCCACCTCGCCCGAAACCTCCGTCCGCGCGATCGGGACCAGCAACACCCGACCATCGCGAACCACGACCCCGTAGGCGGACACCCGCTGACGCTTCTCCATGCGCGCCATCATGGCCGAACAGCACGACGAACGTCAGCCCCGTCCCGCCACAGCCACCCGGCACGGCCCGGTCCACGTCACCCGGGCACGCCAGCGCCACCAGCTGACCCAAAGACCACCGACCAGGGCCGCCACACAGAGTTGAGCGCGGGCGCAGGGGGGACGAGGAGACGGTCACCTCGGCGAATTGTCGGACGGCGACGCACACGACGCACCAGGGGCCGTCGGACGTCCAGCCGCGAGGAAGCACCAAGAGTCATGGGAGGTCCAGCCGCAGGGAAGCCCAGGAACCACGGAAGTCCGGCGTCAGGAAAGCGCAAGGAGACGGCGAAGGTCCAACCGCACGGGATCGTCGGACAGGCCGCGGACCACAGAGTGCGGACACCGGGGGAGCCGCAGCTTCCAGAACACCGGAGGAACCCGCAACGCCCCGGACACCGGGGGAAACCCCGGCCGTGCGCGGGGCGCGGGCCGCCGGAGCTCGCAACGCCCCGAACACCGGAGGAGCCCCCCAACGCGAAGACCGCCGCCCGGGACACCCCGGCACGACGGCCACCACACCACAACAACCAACCTACGACTGTGGCAACTCCGCCAACCTGGCCTCCACCTCAGCCAACTGCCGCCGCAACCGGTCAGCCTCCTCCTCAGCAGCCGCGCGCGCCGCCGACACCAGATCCTCCACAGCCTCCCGCACCGCCGGAGCATCCAACAACGCCACCATCGCCAACGCGTCCGGAGCCCGCACTGGCGTCGGCTTCGCCACCACCTTCACACCCCGCGCCGCCTGCACCGACCACACACCCTCCTGACACGTCAACGTCACCGTCAACTCCGCCGGAGCCTTCACCTTCGCCGGCTTACGAGGCGCGACAACCTTCTCCACAGCACCAGTCTCCATAGTCGTAATTGTCGGCTTCGGAGCCGGCGGCAACAACGGCGGCCCCGCCAGAACAGGCTCCGCCACCACCTCAGGCTCCGGCTCCGGCGCGCGCGGAGCCGGCATCTTCTTCGGCGGCACCAGCAGATCAGCGGGGGAGAACCCCAACTCATCCTTACCGAACCGCACCGTCACGAACTCCGGACCATCCGACGGATCATCCAACCGGACCACCTGACCCAGCTGACCCGCCATCTGCCCAGCCGACGGCGCGAACATCACCCGCGGCCGCTTGCCGGACTCCAAGACAGCCCGCAGACCCTCCACTTCCTCAGTGGACAACACGATTGACCTCCCAGAGTCACAACGTCCCGGCAATTTTTAGCACACCGGTACGACAAAGCCGCACTCCGACGCCCTACGACTCCTGCAACCGCTCCAACAACCGGTACGACGGATTCGAGCGCGCCGCGTCCCGCAACTCCCGCGCCGTCGTCTTCAGATACCCCTGACTCGCCGACAACGACCGATGCCCCAACAACTCCATGATCTCCATCGCCGACGCCCCCGACTGCCCCAACCGCGTCGCGAACGTGTGCCGCAACGCGTGCACCAACGCCCCCCGCTCCACCCGGTCCGACACCCCCGAGTACCGGTAACACTGCCGCACCAGATACTGCAACTGGTTGCGCGTCAACCGCTCACCCCGCCCGTCCACGAACAACGCCGCCATCGTCGGCAACGGACGACGCTCCTGCGGCAACCGCGCCCGCCGCGACAACACGTACCCCTCGATCAGGTTCTCCAACGCCGGCTCCACCGGCAACGACCGGTCCGCGTCACCCTTACCCGCCCGCACCGACAACCGCCGCTCACCCACCGGCCCCGCCAGATCCCCGACCGTCAACGCCAACAACTCCGCACTGCGCAACCCCGTCAACAACAACGTCGCGATCACCGTCAGATCCCGCTCCGGCCACGGGTCGCGCGCCTTGCGGGCCCCACTGGCCAACGCCACCAGCAGGTCGTCGGGGGTGTCCTCGCCCCGCAACGGCTTCGGCTGGCGCGACGGCGGCTGCGGCCGGGCCACCCCGGCCATCGGATTGCCCTCCAGGACGCCCTCGGAGACGAGGAAACCGCAGAACGTGTTCCACGTCGACCAGCACCGGGCGATCGACGACTTCGCCCGGCCGTCCGCGAACGCCGCGAACGCCTTCCGCAAGGGGGACAGGGCCAGCGCCGAGCAGGGGAGGGCCTCCACCGGCACCCCGGCACGCTCGGCCAGGAGAGCGGACACGAACATCAGATCCCGCCGGTACGCCGCCACGGTGTGGGGGGAGTCCTTCCGCGGGGCGCGCGCGGTGAAAAAGCCGTCTATCGCGTCGATGATCCGGATCACGCGTTCAGTATGGCCTCCGGGTGTGACACTACCCGAATAGGTGTTTTGTCCGCATAACGCCACTTATGCTTAATTCATGGGAGGGGTACCGGGCGGGCGCGCGGCCGGGGGTGGGGCAACCGGGCGGGGTGGCGCGGACTTCCGCTCGCGCCCGCGGGGCTGACGGTCGACAGGGAGGTGCGATGGGGTGTGCCGGGAAGGTGGACGCGTGTTGGGGCCCGCCCGGCGCGTCGAGACGGCTCCAGGCTGGTCACGGACCGGCTCGCCGGCATCCTGGGCGCGGCCGGGTGGCGCGGCGGATCTGGTGTGTGCGGAGGCCCCGTTTCGCGTGCCAGGCCGTGGTGGGTGCGGCGGGTCGAATGTGTGTTCGGGATGTCCCCGCGCCCGGGCTGGGCGGCGGGGCGAACGCCCTGGGCAGTGCCTCCAGGGCCCGGGTCGGCTATCTCCGTAACCATAAAAAGGTCTTGGATCTTGATTTGGTGTTTCGGGCTCGACTCGGCTGAATCTTCCCGTAAGCACCTGCTTCCGTCACGGTGACGAAACAACGGGTCAGTGTCCGGGGCCGGAGTCGGGGAGGCTGGTGACTCGGGGCGTCGCCGAGGGCCTTCGTGGCAGACCGCCTCTGTCGGCGTCCATCGGCGGGCAATGTGGGGACCCGCCGCCGTCCGGAACTCGCTCCCGCCGGAACACTCCGCCCGCCCGGGCCCGCGCCTCAAGCCGAGCCATGCCGCTCACGCGCAGATCCAGACGGACGAACACGCGCGCGAACCTCGGGATGGACGCCAGGCCCGCACCGTGCCGGCCACGTCGGACAACCCCGTTCCAGCGCCTTCCCGCACCCACTCATCCTGTGGCGATAATCGACATTATGTTAAGTAAGCCGAATGGAGGCCCTCCCCGGGGCGACGAGAACCACTCGCTCCCGGTTGCGAACACTCCCCGAATCGTGCGGTACACAATCTGTCACATTGCGTGATGGTGCTGCCCGCGCCGCGAGCGCACCATGACGGTATGAACAGGCGTGCAACTGTGGGGGCCGTGTGCCTCGTGCTGTTGGTGGCCGCGCCGGGGTGCACCCGGTCCGAGCCGCGTCCCGCTCCCCCGTCGTCGTCGGCGACCCCGACCACGGCCCGGACGGGCACCCCGACTCCCCCGGTGAACACGCCGACCGCCGCCGGTCCGTCGGAGAACTACCGCACCTACACCACGAAGTGTGACTGGATGTGGCCCGGCGGTGGCGCGGCGTGCACGGTCACGCACCAGAACCCGGTGCCGCCGCTGTCGGGGGTCACGTCGATCGCGGCCGGGCAGCACTCCGGGTTCAACCGGTTGACGTTCGTGTTCACCCACGCCGTCCCGACGTACGACGTGCGCTTCGTCCGCGAGCTCCTCGACGGCGGTCGGGGTGTGCCCGTGCCGTTGGAGAACACCGGCGGGGTCGTCCAGATCCGCTTCGACGGGGCGCAGGCCAACGCGGTGACGTCGCAGCCGCCGCCGAAGGTGGCACTGAGCAGGATCGTGAGCTTCGCGAAGGGCGAGGACTTCGAGGGCGTCGTGCGGTACGGGATCGGGCTGGCCGGACCGGTCGGCGCGGACGAGCGGGTCCGGGTCCGGGTCGCCGAGGGGCAGCGGGCCGACGGGGCGTTCGTGGTGGTCGTCGACGTGGAGGGCTAGCAGCCCCCGGCCCCGGTCCCGGCCGCTAGCCGCTCCCCCACAGCAGCCAGGCAGCGCCGGCTCCCAGGTACGCGGCCGCGAGTCCGGCGCCGATGCTGGCGGTGGCGTAGCCGAGGGCGTGGTGGCCCCGTCGCTGTTCGATGAGGGCCATCATGTCGTAGCTGAACGTGGAGTACGTGGTCAGCGCCCCGCACAGTCCGGTGCCGAGGAGGTTCCACAGGCCGTCGCCGACGGCGCCGAGGAGGACGCCGGCGGCGAGGAAGCCCAGGAGCAGGGAGCCGGCGGTGTTGACGGCGAGGATGCCCCAGGGGAACGGGCGGCCGTGGCGGCGTTGGATCCACTGGTCGGTGACGTAGCGCAGGGGTGCTCCGACGGCGGCGCCCAGGGCGACGAGGAGCCAGGTCACGCGCGCCGCCCCAGCAGTGTCCCGAGCGTGACGGCGGCCAGTGCGGCGACGGGTGTCACGGTCAGGTACAGCAGTGCCATCCCCGGCCGGTGGGCGTCGAGGAGTTGCTGGGCTTCGAGGATGTAGGTGGAGAAGGTGGTGTACCCGCCGAGGTAGCCGACGCCGAGGAACAGGCGGTGCCGGGGCCAGCGGGCGAGGAGTACGCCGATGAGCAGGCAGCCGGTGATGTTGACGGCGAGGATGCCCCACAGGTCGGGCCAGGCGGTGGCCAGGGCGTGGCGGGTGAGGGCGCCGAGGGTGCCGCCCGCGGCGATGACGCTAAGCGTGCGCCAGTTCATGGCTGGTGATGGTAGTGGTGACGGGGATGCCGGCGGGTGGTGGCTGGTGGGTGATGAGCAGGACGGTGCGGCCGGTGGTGGCGGCGAGCAGGTCGTGTTGGAGCGCGGTGGCGGTGGCGGGGTCGAGGTGTTCGGTGGGTTCGTCGAAGACGAGGACGGGGAAGTCGGCGAGGAGGGCGCGGGCGAGGGTGAGGCGTTGGCGTTGGCCGCCGGAGAGGTGGGTGCCGTGTTCGCCGACGTGGGTGTGCAGGCCTTCGGGGAGGGTGCGGACCCAGTCGTCGAGGCGGGCGGCGGCGAGGGCGGTGTGCAGGTCGTCGTCGGTGGCGTCGGGGCGGGCGAGGCGCAGGTTGGCGGCGATGGTGCTGTCGAAGAGGTGGGCGTCCTGGGCGCACAGGCCGATGGTGCGGCGCAGGGTGTCGGGGTCGAGGGTGGCGATGTCGACGCCGCCGAGGAGTACCCGGCCGGCTGTGGGGTCGCAGAAGCGGGTGGTGACGGCGGCGAGGGTGGATTTTCCGCTGCCGGAGGGGCCGGTGAGGACGTGGGCGGTGCCGGCGGGGATGTGCAGGTCGGGGAGGGTGCGGCCGCGGGCGGTGAGTCCTTCGACGTGCAGGTCGTGGCGGCCGGAGGGGGTGGCGGTGGCGGGGCGGGTGGTTCCGGGGTCCAGGGCGGTGACGCGGTCCTGGGCGGCGCGGATCCGGGGCCAGGTGGCGGCGGCGGGGACGAGGGTGGCGAACAGTTCGTGCAGGGCGAGGGGTAGCAGGACGAGGACGGCGAGGTGGACGCGGTCGACGCCGGGGTCGGGGGCGGCGAGGGCGAGGGCGGCCAGCACCGCTCCCCCGGCGGCGGCCGCGGTGAGGGCGAGGGCGGTGCCGCGTCCGGTGGCGGCGCGGCGTTCGGCGGCGGTGAGGCGGGTGTCGGCGGTGGCGAGGTCGGCGAGGGCCCGGTCGGTCCGGTCGTGGGCGGTGAGTTCGGCGGCGGTGGTGAGGGTGGTGTGGATGTGGGTGGCGAGGTGGCCGTGCAGGGGTGCGAGGTGGGCTTCGGCGCGGCGGGCGTGCCGGCCGGCGAGCCAGGGTGCGGCGACGGCGACGGTGAGCAGGCTCAGGGCGAGGGCGGGGCCGGTGGCGGGCAGCAGGAGGGTGCTGAGGGTGATGCCGGCGGCGCCGACGGTGGCGGCGGTGGCGTAGGGCAGGGCGACGCGGAGCCAGCGGTCGGCGAGGGTGTCGATGTCGTCGACGAAGCGGGTGGCGAGGTCTCCGGAGCGGCGGGTGAGGTCGGCGTCGGAGCGTTCGAGGCGGTTCCAGGTGGTGACGCGGAGTTTCGCGAGGATGCGCAGGGCGGCGTCGTGGCCGGTGAGGCGTTCGACGTAGCGGAGGACGCCTCTGCCGATGCCGAAGGCGCGGACGGCGACGACGGCGACCATGAGGTAGAGGACGGGTGGGTGTTGGGCGGCGCGGGAGATGAGCCAGGCGGCGGTGGCGGTGAGGCCGACGGCGCAGGTGGCGGCGAGGGTGCCGGTCCCCCAGGCGAGAGCCAGACGACGACGGAGAACCTTTCGACGGGTACCGGCGGGGGCCGGCCGGTCGAGGGTCGGGGTCGCGGCGCGAGCGGTGACCGGTGCGCCCGGCCCGGCGGTGGGCTGCGGCTGTGCCGGTCGCGGTGCGGCGGGTTCGGGTGGTTCCGCCACGTCGAGGGTGATGACCCGGTCGGCGGCGGCGATGACGGCGGGCCGGTGGGTGGCGACGAGTACGGCGGCTCCCCGGGCGGCGTGTGCGCGCAGTACGTCGGTGATGAGGTGTTCGCGGTGCGGGTCGACTCCGGCGGTGGGTTCGTCGAGGAGCAGGAGGGCGGGTTGCCGGTCGAGGGCGCGGGCGAGGGCGAGTCGGCGTCGTTGGCCGGCGGACAGTCCGGTGCCGTGTTCGCCGATGGGTTGGGCGGGGTCGAGGTCGTCGAGGTAGGGGTGGGCGGTGGTGTCGACGAGGTCGGCGACGGTGCCGGGTGCGAGGTGGGGTTCCTGGGGTACCCAGCCGATGGTGCGTCGCCAGGCCCGCGGGTCGAGGTCGGACAGTGCGGTGCCGTCGACGGTGACGGCGTCGGTGGGTGTGAAGCCGAGGAGCGTGTTGAGGAGGGTGGTCTTGCCGGTGCCGGAGGGTCCGGTGACGGCGACGTACTCCCCCGGGTTGAGGGTGAACGTCAGGCCGGCGGGTGCGGGGGTGGGCCGGTCGGAGTGGCCGACGGTGAGGTCGGTGACCGTGAGGCGGGGCGGGGGCGCGGGCAGGGTGCCGGTGGGCGGGAGCGGGGTGTCGAGTACCTCGAAGGCGGTTTTCGCGGCCTCGAGTCCGTCGGCGCTGGCGTGGTAGTGGGTGCCGACGGCGCGCAGCGGCAGGTAGGCCTCGGGGGCGAGGAGGAGGACGAGGAGGGCGGTGGCGAGGGTGAGGTGGCCGTCGACGAGGCGCAGGCCGATGCCGACGGCGACGAGGGCGACCGAGAGGGTGGCGAGGAGTTCCAGGACGAGGGAGGACAGGAACGCCAGGCGCAGGGTGGCCAGCGTGGCGGTGCGGTAGTTGTCGGTGATCTTCGCGATCTGGGCGGCCTGGGCTTTGGCGCGGCCGAAGACCTTGAGGGTGGGCAGGCCGGTGACGACGTCGAGGAAGTGGTGGCTGAGGCGGTGCAGGGCGAGCCAGCGGCGGCGGGTGTGGGCGGCGGTGGCCATGCCGACGAGGGCCATGAAGATCGGGATGAGGGGCAGGGTGACGACGATGATGGCGGCGGAGGCCCAGTCGGCGGGTGCGAGGACGGCGAGGACGGCGGCGGGGACGAGGACGGCGAGGAAGAGCTGTGGGAGGTACCTGGCGAAGTAGCCGTCGAGGGCGTCGACGCCGCGGGTGGCGAGGCTGGTGAGGTCGGCGGTGCGTTGGCCGGTGAGCCAGGCGGGTCCGAGGCGCAGGGCGTGGGTGACGATGCGGGTGCGCAGGGCGGATTTGACGGCGGCGGAGGCGCGGTGGGCGGCGGCCTCGCTGGCCCATGCGACGGCGGCGCGGCCTCCTATGACGAGGGTGAGCAGGGCGAGGGCGCGGGGCAGGCCGGTGGTGTCTCCGGTGAACGCGGCGGCGAGGGCTGTGGACAGGATGAGGGCTTGGGCGATGACGAGGGCGGCGGTGGTGGCGCCGAGGGCGATGACGGCGGCGACGGCGGGGCCGGCGAGGCGCAGGAGGCGGGGGTTCACGCGGGAATGTCCTTGACGCTGATCCGCTTGCGGAACACCCAGTAGGTCCAGGCCTGGTAGCAGCCGACGATGGGGGTGAAGATGACGGCGACCCAGGTCATGATCTTCAGGGTGTACGGGGTGGACGCGGCGTTGGTGACGGTCAGGGAGTACGCGGCGTCGGTGGTGGAGGGCATGACGTTCGGGTAGAGGCCGAGGAACAGGGTGGCGACGGCGAGGGCGATGGTGGCGGCGGTGCCGGCGAACGCCCAGCCTTCGCGGCCGGCCCGGTGGGCGCCGAGGGCGGCCAGGAGCGCGACGGCGGCGAGGATCGCGGTGGCGAGGGCGGCGGGGTCGTAGCGCAGGCCGAGGGTCCAGGCGAGGAACGCGACGGCGAGCAGGGCGGTGACTCCCCCGGCGCGGGCGGCCAGGGCGTTGGCGCGGACCCGGATGTCGCCGCCGGTCTTGAGGGCGAGGAAGAAGGCCCCGTGGGTGACGAACAGGCCGACGAAGGTGAGGCCGCCGAGCAGGGCGTACGGGTTGAGCAGGCTCAGGACGGTGCCGGTGAACTCCTTGTCGGCGTCGATGGGTACGCCGCGGTAGATGTTGGCGAACGCGACTCCCCACAGGAGGGCGGGGACGGTCGAGCCGACGATGATGGCGAGGTCCCAGCGTTGTTTCCACTGCTTGTCGGGGCGCTGGTGGCGGTATTCGAAGGCGACGCCGCGGATGATGAGGGCGACGAGGATGGCCAGCAGCGGCAGGTAGAAGCCGGAGAAGAGGGTGGCGTACCAGTGCGGGAAGGCGGCGAAGGTGGCGCCGCCGGCGACGATGACCCAGACCTCGTTGCCGTCCCAGACGGGTCCGATGGTGTTGATGAGGACGCGGCGTTCGGTGTTGTCGCGGCCGAGGACCGGCAGGAGCATGCCGACGCCGAAGTCGAAGCCTTCGAGGACGAAGTAGCCGGTCCAGAGGACGGCGATGAGGATGAACCAGAGGGTGGTGAGTTCCACGGCCGTGCCTCTCTAGTACGCGAAGGCGAGTTGGTCGTCGTCGGTTTTGCGTTCGGGTGGGGTGACGTCGGGCAGGCCGGTGCGGGCGGCGCGGATCAGGAGGCGGGTCTCGATGACGGCGAGGATGCCGTAGAGGACGGTGAAGACGACGAGGGAGGTGACGACCTCGCCGGTGGAGACGGACGGTGAGACGGCGTCGGCGGTTTTGAGGAGTCCGAACACGGCCCAGGGTTGCCGGCCCATCTCGGTGAAGATCCAGCCGGCGGAGTTGGCGGCCAGGGGCAGCAGGGGCAGGAGGAGGCCGGCGCGCATCAGCCACTTCGAGGTGGGGGTGCGTCCTCTGCGCAGTGTCCACAGGGCCAGGAGGGCGATGCCGGTGCCGGCGGCCCCGAAGCCGATCATGAATCGGAAGCCCCAGTAGGTGACGGGGATGACGGGTGCGTAGTCGCCGGGGCCGTAGGTGCCGCGGTACTCGGCCTGGAGGTTGTTGATGCCCTTGACCTCGCCGTCGAAGCTGCCGGTGCCGAGGAAGGACAGCAGGTTGGGGACGGTGATGGCCCAGACCTCCTCGGTGCCGTCGAGGGTGCCGATGGTGACGATGGAGAAGCTGGCGGGTTTCTCGGTCTGGTAGAGGGCTTCGGCGGCGGCCATCTTCATGGGTTGGGTCTCGGTCATGACCTTGCCGAGCTGGTCGCCGGTGAGGGCGACGGCGGCGAAGGCGACGATCATGGTCCAGGCGCCCAGTTTCGCGGCGCTGCGGAACGCGGCCCGGTCGTCGTCGCGGCCGCGGACGAGGTGGAAGAGGGCGACGCCGAGGACGAGGGCCCCGCCGGTGAGCATGCAGGCGGCGAGGGTGTGCGGGACGGTGGCGAGGACGACCTTGTTGGTGAGGACGGCGCCGAAGTCGGTGAGTTCGGCGCGTTTCGTCTCGGGGTTGAAGGTGAATCCGACGGGCCACTGCATGAAGGAGTTGGCGGCGAGGATGAAGTAGGCCGACAGGGCGGTGCCGATGGCGGCGGCCCAGATGGCGGCGAGGTGCAGGCGGGCGGGGAGCCGGTCCCAGCCGAAGATCCACAGTCCGAGGAAGGTGGATTCGAGGAAGAAGGCGACGAGGCCCTCGATGGCCAGGGGCGCGCCGAACACGTCGCCGACGAAGCGGGAGTAGTCCGACCAGTTCATGCCGAACTGGAATTCCTGCACGATGCCGGTGACGATGCCCATCGCGAAGTTGATCAGGAAGAGTTTCCCGTAGAACTTGGTGAGTTTGAGCCATTTCTCGTTGCCGGTGCGGTGCCAGGCGGTCTGCAGGCCGGCGACGAGGAAGATCAGGCCGATCGTGATGGGTACGAACAGGAAGTGGTAGACGGTGGTGATGCCGAACTGCCACCGCGCGAGGTCGAGCGTGTCCATGTGGGTCCCCCATCCGCGAGGTCCCCCACGGAACCTCTACGCGTCGTAGAAGATTCTACGACGCGTAGAAGATGGGTCAGTCCCGCGGGGTCACCCACAGACGATCAAGCTCCCCCGCGGCGGCCTTGACCTGCTCCAACACTCCCCGTAGCTCCGCCGCCGACGCTGATTCACCGAGAACCACTGTCGCATCGGAAACGGCGCACCGCAGGGCGAACAGGCGATCCTGGAGATGATCGAGCTCCGCGCGGCTGACCACGACCGCGTCAGGCGGAAGCCCGGCCCTGGCCGCCAGCGTGCGTTGTTCATAGGCACGCTGGCGGCAGGACTGGGCGCAGTACAGGCGGGGGCGGCCGAGGCCGGCCCGGGACGGTAACGGGCTTCCGCACCACGTGCACCGGGCTCTACTGGCCATAGCGGTCACCACGACCACAGACCGTATCAGGCGCGCAGAGCGGTCACGATCTGGCGCGCGAGGTCCTCGTGCTTGGCGTACGCCTCGGGGAACGCCGAGATCTGCACGGCCTGGATGGCGTACGTCAGCGGCATGGCCCACCAGTTGGTGACCGTCATCAGGACCTTGTAGAAGGCCCGGGCGGCGTACTCGCGGTCCAGCAGCTGGGGCACGGTGCCCCAGTTGGGGCGCTGCTGGAACAGGCCGACGGAGTCGTGGTCCCAGCCGACGCCCTCGTTGGGCAGGGCGAGGGACTCCGGGAGCCGTCCGCTGGCGAGGTTGAGCAGCCGGGTCTCCTGCAGGGCGCACATGACGGCTGCGATCTTGGCCTGGGCCGGCAGGTACATCTTCCCGCCGACGGCCACGATCACCGCCGCGTTGTCCATCTGCGCCTGGCTGAGTCCGCCGACCGGCGGCACGTGCAGGAGGGGGCCCTCGGGTGCGGCGGCCGCGGGGGCGGGGTTCGACGCGCCCGGCTGGGGCCGGGCCTGTCCGCGGGAGGCTGCCTGGGGGATGTCGCGGGTGCCGTCCTCGGCGGCGGCCGCTGCCTGGGCGGACGGTACGGAAGTCTTCTGCAGGTTTCCCGTGGGGAGGAAGAGGCCACCGGCCACTGACAGAACACAGGCTCCCACGACAATGCGGGGGCCGAAGGTTTCGACGAGCCGACGGTGACGGCCCGACGACGCGGGGGGTTGTCTATGTCGCATCGGGCAACCATAGACAGCGATAGGTAACGGCTTCTACCTGCGGGAACGTGGGTTTGACAACAACTAGATAACTGAAAACAGGACACTATCTGCGTCTGCGGCGGATGTATGCCAAAACCGCTTCGCGGGTGGTGGCGACCCCGAGGGCGTCGCGGGCCTGGGCGATTCTCCTGTTGGCAGTGCGTAACGACAGGTACTCGGCGGCCGCCGCGGCGGCGATGGTTTCGCCGTTGGCCAACCTTTCGAGCAGTTGGCACTGCTCTTCGGACAGAGGTAGCGCGTCGGAAGTACCGTCCTCGACACCGCGGACGACAGGCCCCACCCGCGACAGATCGGCCAGGAGGGCACGACCCAGGTCGGACTCGCACTCGATGACCGCGACGACGCCCGCGCCCCGGGCGGCGGCCAGCACGGCCAGGCGGACGGTCTCCACGTCGACGATCCGGCCGAACAGCACCAGGCGCGCGTCGGAGACGTCCCAGGCGGCCTCCGGCAACGCGAAACTCTCCCGGGTGCGCCAGCCCTCCCGCGCGAGACGACGCAGGACCGTCGTCGCGTCCGCACCGGTGCCGACGACGTACCGAGGTCGGTTCACAGCACCTCCAGACAGCGTGCCGCGGCCTCGGTGCGAGTCCGGGCACCCAACTTACGCATCCCCGCACGGATGTGGGTCTCTACTGTCTCGCGTGAGACACCCAGAACGCTAGCTATCCGCCTGGTCGGTTCACCCTGGGCGACGAGCTCCAGCACCTGGCGTTCGCGCTGGGTGAGTGACCCGTCACTCTGCGGTCCCCGTCGGTCCCTGCGGACCGCGTGTTTGCGCAGTCCGACCCGGGCCCGCCCGGCCAGCAGCACCATGCCTGAGGAGGTCGCGAGCGCCTCGGCGGCCAGCAGCGGGGGTACCGCCACGGCGGGGTCGGTGCTGAGCAGCCCCAGGGCCAGCAGGCAGCGCACCTCCTCACGCACCGCCACCGCCCGCCAGGCCTCGGCGGCCCCGGCGAACCGGTCCGGGCGGCCGGCCCACGCCGCCAGGGTCTCGGCGACGGGGGCCGGCCCGGACTCGCCGCCCGCCTTCGGGCCGCCGGCCGCGCCGTCGAGGTGCGCCCAGTGCGCGGTGATCCGGCGCAGTCCCGGCAGGAGGGGCCCGAGGGTGTCCCCCGCCGCCAGGGCGAGTTCCGGTTGGCCGTCGAGCCAGGCGGCCTCGGCGGCGACCCAGTCCACAGGAGAGTCCGGTACGGACACGCCGTCCAGTCGCGACCGGGCCGAGCGGGTCAGGCCGGCGTCGGCCTCGGCGAGCGCGGCGGCGGACAGGGCGTAGCCGCGCGCCACGGCCGGCAGGGTGCGGTCGGCGAGTTCGACGGCGCGGCGGGCGACGTCGTCGAGGCCGGTGCCGGACAGGGCGGCGCACCACAGTTCGACGGCGACGAAGCGGGCCTGCCAGGAGTAGGCGACCTCGGCGGCGCAGGCGGCGGCGGCGGAGCGGGCGGCGTCGCGGGCCTCGGCGAGCCGGCCGTCGGCGACGAGGGTGCACACGAGTTGCCAGGCGCACCAGCGGGCGGACAGGGCGTCGTCGTCGGCTCCGGCGGCGGTGGCGGCCGACGCCAGCGCGTACTCCCAGCCGGGGTCGCGGCGGTGCGCGGCGACGGCGGCGACGGCGGCGCGCAGTCCGGTGTCGTCGGGGACGGCCGGCAGGGCGGTGACCAGCGCCGCGGCGTTGTCCGGGTCGGCGGCGAGGGTGGCCAGGATCCGGACCCGGAGGGCGTCGGGGTCGGCCGTGTCCTCCAGGGCCGCGAGGGCGGCGACGTGGTCCCCGGACTGCAGCAGGGCCTCGGCGCGCAGGGCGGCGGCGTCGTCGGGGGCCACGGCCAGGGCGGCGGCGGGGCGGCCCACGGTGAGGGCGGCGCGGGCGGCGTCCCGGCGCACGGTGTCGTCGTCGGTGAGGGACGCGGCCAGGAGCAGGGCCTCGGCGCGGGCGGCGGCGGAGTCGGCGAACTCGGCGGCCAGTTGCGCGCGTTCGCAGGCGGCGTCGCGGTCGCCGGCGGCGGCGAGGTGCCGGGCGGCCTCCAGGCCGGTGGTGAGCTCGGCGAGGCGCTGGTGCAGGGCGCGGCGTTCGGTCGGGTCGAGGGCGCCGGCGGCGATCTCCGCCACGTACGGGGAGGTGGGGGTGGCGGTGCCGTCGCGGACGGTGACGAGGTCGGCGGCGGCGAGTTCGGTCAGGCCGCCGCCGAGGAGGTCGGGTTCGGCGGGGCGGCCGAGCAGGCCCAGGGCGGCCAGGGCGGTGCGGGCGGGGCGGGTCAGGTCGGCGACGGCCTCGGCGACCAGGTAGGCCATGTCGTCGCGTTCCCCGCCGGTGCCGGCGCGCCGGGCGAGGGCCTTGACCGCGAGGGGTACGCCGCCGGAGCGGGTCACGACCTCGGCGACGGCCGCCGACGACAGGCCGGGGGTGGTGGCCAGGGCCAGGTCGGCGGCCTCGGCCCCCGTCAGGGTGGGCACGGTCAGCCAGGCTGTGGCTGCGGAGCGTAGTCGAGCCTCGGTGTCGGCGGGTAGCCGGTGCGGGGTGCGCAGCGCGACGAGGACCCGGACGTGCGCGGCGATCAGCGGCAACGCCTCCAGGGTCACGGCGTCCGCCCACTGCAGATCGTCGAGAACCAGCAGGCCACCGGCCACCCGGGAGCGCACCGCCTCGGCGAGCAGAGCCGGGTCGTCGGCGGGCAGGCGCGCGCGGACGGCACGGGTGAGGGGCAGCGCCGGCGTACCGCATAGGATCGCCAGGCCACCACCGGACAGCACGGGCCCGGCGAAACCAGCGCTCACGCGACCCAGCGTCGTGCTGCGACCACTGCCCGGAACGCCGGTGAGCACGACGAGGCCCGGCTCGACAAGATGGGTCAGGATGTCGGGCGGGGCGAGCACTGCGGGGTTACCTCCCGGGGTGGCACGAACATGTGATCCTGCCAAGGCAGAGTATTCGTAGTGTGGCCTGTGGTGTCCAGGCCAACGGAGGAAGGGGCGGTACATGACGTCGGGACCATTGAGCGCGAGAGTGGCGGGCATCTGCGTGGACGCCGCCGCACGCATCGGAGGTCCGACCCGCGCGCAGCTCCTCGACGTGCAGCGACGTCTCGGTGAACCCCTGCGGGTGGCCATCGCCGGCCGGCTCAAGGCGGGCAAGTCCACCCTGGTCAACTCCCTGATCGGCCGTCGGGTCGCCCAGACCGAGGTCGGCGAGTGCACGAGGGTCGTCACCCAGTTCCGCTACGGCACCTCCGACCGGGTGGACGTGGTGCGCCGCGACGGCAGCCGCGCGAGCCTGCCGCTGGACGACCTGGGCATGATCCCCCAGCGTCTCGGGGTGCCGTCGCACGACATCGCCTACGTCGACGTGACGCTGACCAGCGACCGGCTGCGGGACCTGACCGTCGTGGACACCCCCGGCCTGTCGTCGACGAACACGTCCGTGTCGGCCGGCACCCGGCGGTTCCTGTTCAACGAGGCCCCGATCGACGACGACATCGACCCCGACTCCGCGGGCGCCCTGTCGGGGGCCGAGGCGATCATCTACGTGTTCACCCAGAGTGTGCGCGAGGACGACGTGCAGGCGCTGGAGTCGTTCCGGTCCATGTCCTCGCGGTTGTCGAGCAACCCGATCAACTCCGTGGGCCTGTTCAACAAGGTCGACAAGCTCGCCGGCGCCGGCACGGACCCGTGGGGGGTGGCCGCCGCCCTGGCCACCGACCAGCGCCGGGTGCTGCGCCGGGTCGTCTCCGACGTCGTACCCGTCATCGGGTTGCTCGCCGAGACCACCGAGGCCGGCCGGCTCACCGCCGCCGACTGCGAGGCCCTGCGCGAACTGGCCCGGCTGCCGGAGTCCGAGCGGCTCGTGCTCCTGGCGTCGGTGGACCTGTTCGCCAACCGCGAGTGCTCCGTCGACGCCGAGCAGCGCCAACGGCTCCTGCGCCTGCTGGACCTCTACGGCATCGGGTACGCGATCGCGGCCCTGACCGCCCAGCCGCAGCTCGCCACCGGGGAACTGCTGCGCATGCTCCTGGCCGCCTCCGGCATCGCCCGGCTGCGTCAGACCCTGGAGGAGACGTTCCGCTGGCGCACCGACGCCATCAAGGCCGGCTGGGCCCTGTCGAGCCTGGAGAAGATCGCCAGCCACGCCCCCCAGCCGCGGGACCGCGAGATGCTCCGCGACGCCATCGAACGGGTCCTGCAGGAACCGGAGTACCACCGGCTGCGGTTGCTGGAGGTCGCCCAGCTCGTCACCACCGGCGCCGTGGACCTGCCCGACCAGATGGAGGGCGAGTTGACCCGCCTGGCGCTGTCGACCGACCCGGGTTGGATCCTCAACCTGCCCGGCGCCCCCCAGCAGCACCTCGCCGACGCCGCGTTGCAGGCCGCCAGCCGGTGGCGCGCCTTCGCCGTCGCCGGTGCCAGCCCCGCCCAGTCCCGCGTCGCGCTCGTCGCGCACCGCGGCTTCCACCTGCTGTCGCAGCGCGTGCGCGGCCAGGCCGCCTACAGCTAGTGAACCGACCCACCCCCTTTCCAGGAGAAGCGATGTCCCCCAGCAGTCTCCGCGCCATCGCCGCCGGCGTCGCCGCGTTCGTGGCCGTACTCACCGGCATCCTGGCCGGCCTCACCGGCGGTGGAGAGACGTGCACGACGATCATGTCGGCCGAGAAGCGCCCCGGTGAGATCGGCCCCCTCAAGCCCGAGGACACCAGCTGCGAGAAGGAGACGTTCAACGTCGTCCCCGCCGCCGCGGGGTTCGTGGGCGCGGCCGTCGCCGGCGGGGTCGTCCTCGTCGTCACCGCGTTCGTCCGCCCGCCCACCCCCGTGTCGGTGCCCACCGTGGCCGTCGACAACGGCCGGGTCGCGGCCCTGGAGGTCGAACGCGACACCCTCGTCAAGACCGCCGTGTACGTCCGCGACCGGGCCAACAGCAAGGCCATCGCCGACCGGCTCGGCTGGGCCCTGTCGGAGGTGGGCGTCGCCACCGTGTCGCCTGTCGGGGTGAAGTTCGACCCCGCCCAGCACGAGGCCGGCGGGTCCGCCGCCGCGCCCGACCCGGCCCAGGCCGGCCTGATCGCCGCCGTCGAGGTTCCCGGCTACACCGACCGCGGCACCGTCCTGCGCGCCCCGGTCGTCACCGTCTACCGGGACGGCAAGTGACCGCCCCCGCGGGGGCGCCCGCCAAGCCCGACATGGGCAAGATGCTCAAGACCACCATCGACGGCGGCCTGGCGTTCCTGCGCAAGGTCGACCCCGACGCCGCCGCCGACATGGACGCCGTCCGCCGCCGCGAACTCGGCCGGCCCACCATCGTCGTCGTCGGCGAGACCAAACGCGGCAAGAGTTCCCTGACCAACGCCCTCGTCGGGGTGCCGAACCTCTCGCCCGTCGACGCGGCCGTGGCCACCTCGTCGTACCTGGAGTTCTCGCACGCCGAACGCGCCGCCGTCCGCGCGCACGTCCCCGGCCACGAGATGCCCATCACCCTGTCCGTCGGGGACCTGCGCGACTGGGGCACCGTGCTGGGCAACCTGCCCGACGGCATGCGCCCGCCCCGGCGGATCGAGGTCACCCACCCGGCGCCGCTGCTGAAGTACCTGACGCTGGTCGACACCCCCGGCGTCGGCGGCCTGGACTCCCTGCACGCCGAGATCGCCCTCGACGCCGTCGAGCGGGCCACCGCCCTGCTGTTCGTCGTCGACGCGTCCTCGCCGTTCTCCAAGCCCGAACTCGACTTCCTCCTCGAGGCCAGCAAGCGGATCAACTTCGTGATCTTCGCGCTGACCAAGGTGGACGCCTACCCGGGCTGGCGCACCATCCTCGACGACAACCGCGCCCACCTGCAGGCCCACGCCCCCCGGTTCGGCAACGCCCCGTTCTACCCGGTGTCCGCGCGCCTGGCCGAGCTGGCCATGACGCTCAAGGGCGACGCCGGCAAGGAACTCGTCAAGGAGTCCCGGGTCGGCGAACTGCAGCACGCCCTCGTCGAGCTGGCCGGCAAGGGCCACCTGCTCCAGCAGACGAACATCCTGCGCACCCTGCGCAGCGAACTCGTCCGCCTCGACATCGGCATCGGCGACAAGCTCAAGTCCACCGACCCCGACCCGGCCGACGCGCAGCGCGCCAAGGAGGAACGCACCAAGATCGCGTCCCGGAAGCGCTCGGAGTCCAAGCAGTGGTCGCTGGCCCTGAACACCGAGACGTCCCGGGCCCGGGTCGACGCCACCGGCCTGCTGCGCACGTACGTGTCGAAGACGCAGGAGGAGTACCTCACCAAGATCGAGAAGGGGAACGCGGCCACGGTCAAGGCGCTGCCCGCCGACATCGACAAGGCCCTGCAGGCGCTGTCGATCCGGCTGTCGCAGGACCTGGAGTTCCGGTTCCGCAAGATCGGCGAGCGGATCCTCGCGCAGGTGTTCACCCCCCAGGAGCTCGGCCAGGTCCTGCGCCGCCTCAACGCCCGGCTGCGGCACGCCATCGCCAGCAAGCCCCGCCGCGAGGGCAACCAGGACAACCTGATGATGATCACGTCCACGGCGGGCATGGCCATGATGGCCGGCCGGGGCGCCATGGCCGGCGTCGGCGCGATGGGCATCGGCGGCGTCGTGGGTGGCGGGCTCATCATCCCCGGCGTCGGCATCGCCCTCGGTCTGGCGGCCGGCGCGTTCATGCTGTACCGCAAGAAGGTCGCCGGCGACAAGACCCAGGCCAAGGTGTGGCTGCGCGAGGTCCTCGGCGAGGCGCGCGCCGCCCTGTCCGACGAGATCATGCACCGGTTCACCGACCTGCAGTACGCGCTGACCCTGGCCCTGGACGACGCCATCGAACGCCGGCTCAAGCAGCTCGACGACCACATCGCCGACATCGACAAGTCCATGGCCGAGGACAAGGCCAGCCGCGCCAAGCGCCGCACCACCCTCACCGGCGAACGCGAGGCCCTGCGCGCCCGGCTCAAGCAGCTCGACGAGGTCCTCGTGCGGATGCGGTCCATCACGCCCGCGGGCCCCGCCGAGGTCAAGGAGTAGCACGATGGAACACGAGGAGTGGCCCGACGGGGGCGAACACGGCCCCGAGGGGTACGAGCCCGCCTACGAGCCCCACCTGGACGGCACCTGGGACGCCCACGACGACCCGCACGCCCACGACGAGGAACCCGACACCGCCGAGCTGCCGGTCGACGACCTCGGGTACCCCGACGACGTGGCGTCCGACGGCGGGCCCTCCGACGTGTTCCCGCCCGCCCTGGACTTCGACACCCCCGAACCGGTCGACGGCTTCCCGTGGACCGACCCGACGAGCCTGGGCACCACCGGCGACTACGAACCGGCCGTGGAGACCCCGCCCGTGTCCGAACTCCTCGCCTACGACGGCCTCGACGCCACCGACGCCGACCCGTGGACGACCCTGGAGAACTCCGAGGACCCGGCGACCAGCTCCCTGGCCCGCTTCTGGCGCCCGGAGAACTGACCCGACCGTGCGCGACGGGGCCGGTGTGGGGCCCGGGCCGCCGGATGGTGCCGTTCCACAGAGCCGACCACCCAGCCGGGTAGGGGGCGGCCGGGTCGTCGGAGGCGTTGGACCAGCTGGTCGGTGATGTGCGGCCGCCCTACCCTGGAGCGGTCGACGGGAGACGGTGAGGCCGGCCCGGCGGCCACAGTCCCGCGCCCGGTTCACGGCTCCGCACCGGGTGCCACGTGCCCGGGTGCGGCCCGACAGACCCACGGCGCCGACGTCGTCGCGGTCATCGGGTGCGGGCCGACCTGAGGTCCCCTGTGCCAGGGTCCGGAGTCGCCGGTTCTCCGACCGACCCGGGCGCGCCTACCCCGCCCGCCTGGCGCGCCCCCGCTATAGTCCTGCCGTCGACGGGAGGAACCCATGGACCCCGAAGCCCGCGCCGTCGCGGCCCGCCACGACCTGCGACCCCTGCCCGTCGAGGGCGGCCTGTACCGCAGAACCTGGTCCGGCCCGCCCGACCCCACCGGCCGGCCCGCCGGCTCGGCCATCCTGGTGCTGCTCGCCGGGGACGACTTCTCCGCCCTGCACCGGCTGCCCATCGACGAGATCTGGCACTTCCACGAGGGCGACCCGCTCGAACTGCTCCTGCTGCACCCCGACGGCACCGACGAGCTGCGGATCCTGGCCCCCGGCGGGGACGTGCAGGTCGTGGTGCCCGCGGGTACCTGGATGGGTGCCCGGGTCGCGCCCGGCGGACGCTGGTCGCTGTGCGGCACCACGATGGCCCCCGGGTTCGTGCCCGCCGACTACGAGGGCGGCGACCGTGCGGCCCTCACCGCCGCCCACCCGGCCCGCGCCGCACTCATCGGCGCCCTGACCCGCGCGGACGCCCCCACCAGAATGGAGTCGGACCCCGATGCGTGACCAGGCCGCACCCGCCCGATCCCGCCAGGGTTTTTGTGGCCCGGCGAGGTGCCGGTGACGGCCGGCGCGCGCGACCCGCTCCTGCCCGACCTCACCGGCGAGGTCGTCCTCGTCACCGGGGCCAGCGGCGGCATCGGGGCCGGGATCGCCAGCCAGTTCGCGTGGGCCGGCGCGCACGTCGTCGTGCACCACCACACGGGCGCGGACGCCGCCCGGGCCGTGGTCGACGAGATCACCGAGATGGGCGGGTCCTCCGTCGCGCTCCAGGCGGACCTGACCAGCGAGGGCGCCTGCCGCGACCTCGTCCGCCGCGCGTTCGCCTGGCGCGGCCGGCTCGACAACCTCGTCACCAGCGCCGGGATCCAACCCGTCCAGGACCTGGCCACGATGACGGCCGAGGACTGGCGGCGTGTCCACGAGGCGAACCTGACCAGCGCGTTCTCCTGCACCCAGGCCGCCGCCGAGGTGATGGCCGTCCACGGTGGGACGATCACCCACATCGCGTCCATCGAGGGCCGCCAGCCCGCGCCGGGGCACGCGCACTACAGCGCCGCGAAAGCCGCCCTGATCATGTTCGCCCGGGCGGCGGCGGTGGAGTACGGGCCGCTCGGCATCCGGGTCAACACCGTCTCCCCGGGACTCGTCGAACGCCCCGGGCTCGCCGAGGACTGGCCCGACGGGGTCCGCCGGTGGACCGGGGCCGTCCCGCTCGGCAGGCTCGGCCGGCCCGACGACATCGGCAGCGCCTGCGTGTTCCTGGCCAGCGCCGCCGCGTCCTGGATCACGGGCAACGACCTGGTCGTCGACGGCGGGATGAGCGCCCGCCCGACCTGGTGACCACACGCGGACAACCCCGCGAGACCTCGACGGGTACCGGCTGGCGCGCCGGCCGCGGCGGTGCGCCCGGGGTTGGCTGCCCGGTGGCGAACCTGGGGCCGTCCTCCGACGCGAACGCTCCACGGACCGGGGTGGTGGCCACCTCGGCACGCCGGTACTGACGAACGGGAACAGCGCCGTCCGCCCGGTTCGGGAGCTTCGACGGCGACAACTGGGGCACCTGCGGCCAGGGGCGTTCGGACCAACGTGTGACGCCACCCCGTCGGATGAGGTCCGAGCGTCCTGGCCACCCTGGGTCGCCGCCCACCGTGGGGAGCCCCGGCCGCGTACCCGTCGAGGGGGTGTCGATCTAGGGGAGGCGGTCCAGGGCCGCCGTCGCGAACCGGACGAACCGGTCGGCGTGCGCGGCGGGGACGACCACCCAGTCCTGCATCGCCCGCCCCGAGCCGCCCGGGTCGAACAGTTCCGCCCCGGCCAGCCCCAGCGCCTCCGCGTGCTCACGCGTGCCCGCGACCAGCCGGAACACGACCGCGTCGCCGAACAGGCTGGCCAGGGCCTTGCCGTTGGCGTTCTTCAGGGTCGGCTTGCCGAACAGCTGGCCGGCCACGACACCGCGGCCGGCCAGCTCGTCGACGAGCTCGTCGAAAGCGTCCACCCCACCGACCCTAGTCCAGGGTCAGGACCATGATCACGATAAAGCTGATCAGGACCAGCACCGCCACCACGATCATGACCATCGGCCCGGTCTGCTTGTACCAGCTGGTCTCCTCGACCTGCTGCGGCACCTGCATCGGCCGGGTCTGCGGCGCCATCATCGGCGGCCGGGGCGGGGACACCGGACGCGGCGGCTGGGGCATCGGCGCGGCCGGGCGGGCCTGCGGCATCGGCGGGCGCGGCGGCTGGGGCTGCGGGGCCATCATCGGCGGCCGGGGCTGCTGCTGCATCGGCTGCGGACGCGGGGCCATCACCGGCGGACGCGGCGGGGCCACGGGACGCTGCGGGGCCGGGGCCGGCATCGGCGGGCGCGGCCCCTGCTGGGGCTGCATCGGCCGCTGCTGCTGCGGGCCCTGCGGACCCGGGGGGCCCTGGTTCGGGCGCTGCGGGGCGATCCGCTGCGCCTGCGGGGCGACCTGACGCGGCGCGCCCGACTGCGGCCGGAACCCGGTGGTCGGCGCGCCGCCCACACACAGGGCACCCTCGACCACGACGGTCTCGGGCTGCTCCAGGGTCGTCGGGGCCACGGACAGCTCGCTGTGGATCAGGTGCGCGGCCAGCGGGATGCGGCTGGAACCGCCGACCAGGAAGATGCCGACCAGGTCCTTCGGGGCCAGCCGCGCGTTGGTGACCGTGCGCTCCAGACACGTGACGGTCCGCTCCAGGTACGGGCGGATCAGCGCCTCCAGCTCCTCACGGGTGAGGTGCGCGTCGACCTCCAGGGCCGGGAGGTGGATGTCGGCCGCGGAGGTACGCGACAGCATCTCCTTCGCGCCCCGCACGTCCTCGTAGAGCATCCGGCGGTGCCGGCGGTCCCCGGCGTCCTGCGGGTTGATCAGACGCTTCCACAGCTCGCTGTGGCTGGCCTCGTACGTGTTGCCGAGGTGCTCGATGATCGCGTGGTCGAAGTCGACACCGCCGATGTCGCCCAGGCCCTCCTCGGCGAGCACCTCGAACCCGGTCTGGGTCCGGCGCACCACCGTGGCGTCGAACGTGCCGCCACCGAGGTCGTAGATCGCCAGGGACCGGCCCACGGGCACCCCGGAACCGAGGACGGCGGTGAAGTACGACGCGGCGCCGACCGGCTCGGGGATCAGCTGCGGCTGCTTCATGCCGGCGATCCGCGCGGCCTCCAGCAGCAGCCGGCGGCGCTGCTCGCCCCACCGGGCCGGGTGCGTCATCCGGACCTGCTCCGGGTCCCCGCCGAGCTGGCGGCGGGTCTCGGCCATCACCTGCTCCAGGACGTAGGCCATCACCCGGGGCACCGGGATCTCCTGGTCGCCGAGGAAGATCGTGCCGTCGTCGATCCGGCGCTTCGGGTTCGGCTCGAACCGGCTCGGGTCCAGCCGCGCACTGCGCTCGGCGTCCTTGCCGATGGTGATCCGGCCGTCGGGCTGCAGATACACCGCCGAGGGCAGCAGGGGGGAACCGTCGAACAGCAGCGGTCGGACCCGCCCGTCGGGGGTCCGCAACATGGCGACGGTGTTGGAGGTGCCGAAGTCGATGGCAAGGGCGCGCATGGGAGCACCTTACTGCCTCGTCACCACCGGCCGGTCGGGTGCCACAACCACCGCAGGTGGACACCATAATGGCCCGGTGCATCCTTACCTGACGGGCCAGTCCGCCCCGATCGCGTTCGCCCACCGGGGCGGGGCGGCGGCGGGCGCCGAGAACACCATGGCGGCCTTCGAGCGGGCGGTGACGCTCGGCTACCGGTACCTGGAGACCGACGTGCACGCCACCTCCGACGGGGTGGCCGTCGTCTTCCACGACGCCGACACCCGCCGGCTCACCGGCCGGCCCGGCACCATCGCCGGCCGCACCTGGGAACAGGTCCGCGAGCTGCGGGTCGACGGCGAACCCGTGCCCAGCCTCGACGAGCTGCTGGCCGCGTGGCCGGACGCCCGGCTCAACATCGACGTGAAGTCCGAGGCCGCGATCAGCGCCACGGTGGCCGCGATCGACCGGGCGAAGGCGCGCGACCGGGTCCTGCTGGCCACGTTCAACGGGGCGCGCCTGCTGCGGATCCGGGCCGCCGCCCCCGGGGTCGCCACGTCCCTGACCCCGCGCGAGGTGGCCGGTCTGCGGTTCCGGGGAAAAAAGCCCGTCGCGGGGATCGCGGCCCAGGTTCCGGTGCGCTACGGTCCGGTGACCGTGGTCAACAGGCGGTTCGTCGAAGCGGCGCACGGGTGTGGGATCCGGGTGCACGTCTGGACGGTCGACGACGCCACCACGATCAACGCGCTTATCGATCTCGGTGTGGACGGGATCATGACCGACCGCGTCGACGTGCTGCGCGACGTGTACCGCAACCGTGGCCTCTGGACGGAGCACTGATGGAAAGCACGCGCCGCGAACGGGTCGGCTGGTACTTCTACGGCTGGGCGGACCACGCGTTCTACACGACCGTGACGGCCGTGGTCATCGCGCCGTACCTGACGGGCATCGCCAAGGCCGCCGCCGGGTGCGCCTCCGACGACAAGTGCGCCGACGGGTACGTGCACCCCCTCGGGCTCAACATCGCGGTCGGCTCGTTCTACCCGTACCTCGTCACGCTCGCCGTGATCCTGTCCGTGGTGACACTGCCCGTGGTGGGCGCGATCGCCGACCGGTCCCGGCGCAAGCGCACGCTGCTCGGCGCGTTCGCCGGGGTCGGGATCGCCGCGACGTCCGGGTTCTGGTTCGTCACCGGAGACCGGTACCTGCTGGGCGGGGTGCTGTTCATCATCGCCACCATGTCACTGTCGGCCGGGGCGGTGGTGTACAACTCGTTCCTGCCGCAGCTGGCCACGCCCGAGAAACGCGACATGGTCTCCAGCATCGGCTGGTCGCTCGGCTACATCGGCGGCGGCCTGCACCTGGCGCTGTGCCTGGTGGCGTTCGCGGTGTTCGGCACGGGCGAGTCCATCCGGTACGTGCTGGTGTCCGCCGGCGTGTGGTGGGGCGTGTTCACCATCGTGTCGCTGGTGCGGCTCCGCGACCGCGAACCCGTCGAGGTCAACGCGGTCGGGGGCAACCGGGTCACGGCAGGGTTCCGCCAGCTCGGGCACACGCTGCGCGACCTGCGCAAGTACCCTCTGACGCTCGCTTTCCTCGGTGCCTACCTGATCTACAACGACGGCATCCAGACGGTCATCTCCCAGGCCAGCCTGTACGCCACGGAGGAACTGGGCCTGGAGACCGGCACCCTGGCCACCACGATCCTGGTGATCCAGTTCGTCGCGTTCGGCGGGGCGCTGACCCTGGGCCGGCTCGCCAAGAGCATCGGTGCGTGGAAGACGGTGCTGCTGTCCCTGGTGCTGTGGATCGGCGTCGTGCTCACCGCGTTCTGGCTGCCGGCGCACAACCCGGGCGCGTTCATGCTGCTCGGCGCGGCGCTCGGCCTGGTGCTCGGCGGCAGCCAGGCGCTGAGCCGGTCGCTGTTCAGCCAGCTGATCCCGCGCGGCAAGGAGGGCGAGTACTTCGGCTTCTACGCCCTCGCCGACAAGGGCATGAGCTGGCTCGGCCCGCTGGTGTTCGGCCTGACGTACCAGGCCACGCACAGCTACCGCGCCGGCATCGTCATGCTGCTGGCGTTCTTCGTCGTCGGGTTCTTCGCCCTGCTCGCCGTGCCGATGCGCCGCGCGATCGTCGCCTCGGGCAACGTGCCCCCGCGGGTACTTTAGGCAGCATGGATCTCGAGGCGGTCTACCGCGACCTGCACGCCCACCCCGAACTGTCCTTCGCGGAGCACCGCACCGCCGCGGTCGCCGCCGCGCACCTGCGCGCCCTCGGCCTGGAGGTCACCGAGGGGGTCGCCGGCACCGGGGTCGTGGGGCTGCTGCGCAACGGCGACGGGCCGACGGTGCTGCTGCGCGCCGACATGGACGCGCTGCCGGTCACCGAGGACACCGGGCTGGAGTACGCGAGCACGGAGCCCGGGGTCATGCACGCCTGCGGGCACGACGTGCACGTCACCTGCCTGATGGGCGCGGTCGAGGAACTCGTCCGGGACCGCGACGCGTGGCGGGGCACCCTGATGGCCGTGTTCCAGCCGGCCGAGGAGGGCGCGGGCGGCGCGGCGGCCATGCTCGCCGACGGCCTGTTCGAACGGTTCGGCACCCCGGACGTGTGCCTCGGGCAGCATGTCGCGCCCCTGCCGGCCGGCGTGCTGGCCTACTGCCCCGGGATCGCGTTCGCCGCCTCCGACAGCATCCGGATCGTCCTGCACGGCCGGGGCGGGCACGGCTCGCGCCCGGAGACCACGGTGGACCCGGTGCTGATGGCCGCGTCCCTCGTGCTGCGGCTCCAGACGATCGTGTCCCGCGAGGTGGCCGCCACCGAGTCGGCGGTCGTCACCGTCGGCGCCCTGCACGCCGGCACCCGGGGCAACATCATCCCGGACGACGCCGAGCTGCTGCTGAGCGTGCGCAGCTTCGACGCGGGGGTCCGCGACCGGGTGCACGCCGCCATCGACCGGCTGGCCCGGGGCGAGGCCGCGGCGGCCGGGGCGGACCGCGCGCCGGAACTCACGGTGCAGCACGCGTTCCCGCTGACGGTGAACGAGCCGGAGGCCACCGAGCGGGTCGCCGAGGGGTTCCGGGCCGCAGGGCTGACCGTGGTGCCGATCGGCCCGGCGTCGGGCAGCGAGGACTTCGGCCTGTTCGGCGCCGCGGCCGGCGTGCCGTCGGTGTTCTGGCTGCTCGGTGGCGGCGAAGGCGACTCGAACCACTCGCCCAGATTCGCGCCGGACATCCACCCTACGCTGGAAATCGGGGTCGCCGCGTTGGCCAACGCCGCGAAAACGTACTTTTTTCAGATAACGAGATAATTCCGAATCGCCCTCTTTTTTCCGAGCGCATCAACTACGGTGCGTAACTATCGGTTGCTGCCCGTATGCGGTCGCCGACAGGATTCTCCCAGTTGGGACGGAGGAAAGATGATCGGCACCAGGAAGATCAAGATTCTCGGGGTGTCACTCGCCGCGTTGGCCGCCCTCGCCGTGTTACCGGCGTCGGGGGTCTCGGCGGCCACCGACAAACCCGAGGGGGCGGCCGCGTGCGCCGACCTCACCAGCGATCTGACCAAGGCGTTGACCGATGTCACCGGCGCGCTCGGGGCCCTGCCGCCCGACCTGGGCAAGGTGACCGGGATCGTCGGCAAGCTCACCAGCACCGCGACCAACCTGGTCACCCTGAACTGCCTGCCGAACCCGGCGACGGCCGTGCCGCTGCCCGTACCCGTGCCCGCGGCCGACGAGGCCGAGGCGCTGCCGATCCCGCCGCTGCCGGGCACCCCGGCCGTACCCGCGTGCGCCGCACCCGCCGCCGGCCTGCTCAGCCAGGTCTTCGCCCTGCTGCAGAACCTGCTCAAGGCGCTCGGCGGCGGCCTACCCGACGTGACCGGGCTGCTCGGCCAGGTCACCGGGCTGACCACCACCGTCACCGGACTCACGTCGAGTGTGGGCGGCGCGGCCTCCTGCCTGCCGGTGCCCGTACCGGTGCCGGCGAACCGGTAGCCGCTCAGGCCAGACGCAACTGGCCGGCGTTCGGCGCTACCGGACCGAGGTCACCGGTCCGGTAGTGTCGCCGGCACATCACCTGGTAGCGCACACAGTCCCCGGCGGTGTCACCGATCACCACCTGCGCGCCGTGCCGGATCACCGCGTCGCCGACGATCCGGGCGTTGAAGTTGCCCTCCCGGCCGCACCAGCACAGCACCTCCACCTGCAACCGCGACACCGAGTCGGCCAGCTCCAGCAGCCGGCGCGCGGCCGGGAACAGCTCGGAGCGGAAGTCGGTGGCCAGCCCGAAGGCGTAGACGTCCACGTCGGAGCAGTCCACCAGGTCCGCGAGCTGCTCGATCTGCTCCACGGTGTAGAACTGGGCCTCGTCGCAGATCAGGTAGTCCACCCGCTCGCCGCCCGCCCAGTGCGCGCGGACCAGGTCGCGCAGGTCCACATCGTCGCGGAGTTCCAGGGCGTCGCTGCCCAGGCCGATCCGGCTGGTGATCTGCGCGCTGCCGGACCGGTCCAGCTTCGTGAGCAGCAGCCCGCGGCGGCCCTGCCGGGCGTGGTTGTGGTTCATCTGCAGCGCCAGGGTGGACTTGCCGCAGTCCATCGGGCCGTAGAAGAACTTGAGGGAGGCCCCGTGGCGGAGCCTCCCGTCACCGGCGGCCGGCACCGCGAGAGCGTCAGAGGTCACGGGGAGCCACCATACCGGCACGGCTCCCCGCGCCGGCTATCGGCTGTAGAACTCCACGATCATCTGCACGTCACAGATCACCGGGATGACCGCGCGCGGCGGCACGGCCAGCAGCGTCACCCGCAGCGCGCTGATCGTCACGTCCAGGTACGGCGCGGGCTGTCCCCCGACGTGCGCGCCGGCGGCGGAGACCAGGAACGGGTCCATGGCCTTGCTCTTCTCGGCCACCTCGACGGTGTCGCCGGGCCGCAGCCGGTAGGACGGCTTGTCGACGCGGCGGCCGTTCACCAGGATGTGACGGTGCGTGACGAACTGGCGGGCCTGGTAGATGGTGCGGGCGATGCCGGAGCGCAGGACCACCGCGTCGAGCCGCTGCTCGAGGAGGGCGATCAGATTGTCGCCGGTCTTGCCCGTCATCCGCACCGCCTCGTCGAAGGCGCGCCGCAACTGCTTCTCGCTCACGTTGTACTGGTGACGCAGCCGCTGCTTCTCCAGCAGCCGGGTGCCGTAGTCGGTGACCTTCTTGCGGCTGCGACCGTGCACACCAGGCGGGTACGGCCGCCGCTCGAAGTACTTCACGCACTTGGGCGTCAGCGGGATGCCGAGCGCGCGGGAGAGCCGCACCTTGGGTCGGGCCTGGTTCACACCGTCTCCTTTATAGGTTAGCCTGCACTAAGTTAGGTAAGGCTAACATGCATCGGAGGACGGTCATATGTACCCCAGCCCAGCAGCGGTCGCCCGGACCCTGGCCACCGGCCGCCTCCTCGGCACCGCCCACGTCCGCGGCTACCGGTGCCCGCTGCGGGTCCGCCACGCCACCGGGGCCGACGGCCAGCCCCTGCTCCTCGTCCACGACCACAGCCACCTCGCCACCGCGCTGCGCCCCGAACCGGGCGACACCGACACCGGGGTGATCCTGTCCGTCGACCACTGCGAGCACGGCCGGCTGTGGCTGTCGGGCTGGGCCACCCGCCTCGACGGGGACGAGGCCCGGTCGGCGGCGTGCGAGTTCGCCGACGTCAACCCGCTGCCCGACCTGCTCGGGATCGGCGAGGAGCACACCCTCTACCGTCTCGACGTCGCCGAGGTCCGTCTCGCGCACGGCGACAGCCTCGTCGACGTGGACGTGGACGAGTACCTGGCGGCGGCGCCGATCCTGACGTAGGGACCGGGCCGCCGCCCCCATGGGCCGCTACCGCGTGTAGGTCACGGTGCGGGCGTAACCCTCGAAGCCCAGGTCCGTGTACAGGGCCAGGGCCTGCGGATAGTCGTCGTCGCCCCGGCAGTGCACGATCGCCGTCTCCGCGCCCGCCGCCCGGAACGCGTGCAGCACCGACGCGCACACCGCCCGGGCCAGCCCCCGACGGCGGAAATCCGGATGGGTACCGACCGGCTCGAACTCCCCCACCCGGTTCGCCTCGTCGTACCAGCCCAGGCAGTACGCGGCGAACCGGCCGTCCGGGGCCACCACCACGTGGTCGAACCCGGCCCGGTACGGCCACGCGGCCGTCACGTTCAGGTAGCTCTCGGCGGTCACCCGCGACGGATGGAACGCGGCCTGGTGCACCTCGGCCCACCGGGCGGCGTCGGCGGCGCCGCGCACCGGGCGGACCGTGAAGCCCTCCGGCAGCACCGGAGTCGGCAGGTCGAGCAGGTCACGGCCCGTGTGCAGGAAGAACGGTCCGTCCGTGGCGGCCGTGAACCCGGCCCGCAGCAGCCCGGCGGCCAGGTGCTCCTCCGCGTCGAGGATCTGCGCCTCGTACCGGGCGAGGTCGAGCGCGGCCAGGCCCCAGGCGAGCACCTCGTCCACGAGGTCGGCGTGCGCCGGGTCCACGCACAGGTCCAGGTCGCCGCCCTCGCGGACCCAGCACCAGGCGACCACCTCGCCGTCGTGCTCCCACAGCGAGGTGGCCCACTCGGACTCGCGGCCCACGTGCAGGTAACGGTTCCAGGCCAGGTCACCGACGGTCCACTGGGACCGGCGGGACCACAGGCGGGCGGTCAGGGCCTGCATCGCGCGCAGGTCGGCCGGACCGGAGTAGTCGAGGCGTGTCATGCGACAGAGCGTCGCAGCGACACGCCCGGGGGGCCACCGGATTTCCGGGCGGGTCCGGGGAGGCGGCGGCCCCGATCGCGGGCCGTGCCCGGTGGCGTTCGCGCCGGGAGCCGGGCGACCGGTCCGGGGGCCACCGTGGCGGCCGCGGGGCCCGGCCGCCGGAAGTCGGCGCGAGCGCGCGAGTAGGGCCGGAGGCACCGCGCGGACCAGCCCGGGAGCGGAGCCGCCCACCCGGTGGCACGGCCCCGGGGTCAGCCCAGCAGCACGGCCAACTGGTGGCTCGGCGAGCGGTCCAGGCTGAACCGGGCCCGGTCGTACCGCCGGGTGGTGCGCGGGTCGGCGTGCCCCAGGAGGTCCTGCACGTCGCGGAGCGCCGCCCCGGCGTCCAGGGCCAGCGTGGCGCACGTGTGCCGCAGGTCGTGCGGGTGCAGCCGGTCGGCGAGGTGCGGGACGGCCACGGCGGCGAGCCTGCGGATCAGGCGCCACAGGGCGTGCCGGTCGAGGGGCTTGCCGGTCGCCGTACACAGGATGGGGCCTTCGCGGCGGTCGCCCAGGTAGTCGTCGATCGCGGCGGCGGCCCGGGGCGGCACAGCCATGGTCTGGCGTTTGCCGCCCTTGCGGGTCACGGTGAGCACCCGGTGGCCGCGCTGGTAGCTGAGGTCGGCGACGGTGGCCGTGCACAGCTCGCTGACCCGCAGGCCCAGGAGCAGGGACAACAGGACGATGACGGCGGCGCGGGGCGAGTGCGCCTCGGCGGCGGCGATCAGCTCGCCGGCCTCGGCGACCGTCAGGCCGGTGGACTGCACGTTGTCCCCGGCGGCGGGCCGACGGACCCGGGTCGCGGGGCTGCGGGTGATCAGGCCCTCGTCGACGGCGTAGGCGTAGAAGCCGGCGACGGCCGACATCCGGCGGCGGATCGTGGTCGCGGCGGCGCCGTCGCGGGTCTGCTGCTCGACGTAGGCGTCGAGGTGGGCGCGGGAACAGGCCAGCACGTCCACGTCGAGGGTCGCGCACCACCGGCCGAAGTGGGTCAGGTCCGCCGCGTACGCGGCGCGGGTGTTGCCCCGGTAGGCCAGCAGGAACGCGGCGGCGATCCGGGCGGCGGACGGGGTCTGGAAACCTACGGGCAGTGCTGCGGCGGCGGGGGCCAGCTCCATGGTGTCAAGACAACCACACCGCTGGGCCGGCCTCCCACCGCCCGCGCCGTCAGGAGCCGTCGACCGCGCTCAGGATCGCACTGCCACAGCAGCACAGCACGATGAGCGCCAGCGGGACGACCATCAGCAGGATGCCGGCGAGCTTGCCGGGCACCTCGACGGGCTGGGTGCCGATGGCGCCCTTCATGAACGTGATCGCCGGAGCGGCGTAGAACACGGGGACGCTGCCACCCGGGTGGACGGTCACCTGGATGACGGCCTGGCCGATCTTCCAGAGGTAGGGGACCCAGACCTCGATGGTGTGCGTGCCCGGCGGGACCGGGATGGGGTTGTCACCCCAGACGAGGTTGACCTGGTGGCCGTTGATCAAGGCCTTCGGCTTGAACATGGCCAACATGAAGGCCATCCACGTGTACTTGGTGTTGATCGTGATGCCCTGAGGCTGTTGAGGATGCACGAGGGTGGATGGTAGTGGATCCGCGCCACCCCGCTGGGCCGGGTGAGGTTGCCTCCCTTCGGCCTGCTTTGTCCACTCGGTCCGGACGGGTCAGCCGGTCGGCAGGGCCGCGGCGAGGTCCCGCAGGTCGGCGAGGGTCTGGTCCAGCCAGCCCTCCCCGAGTGACTCCGTGCCGCGCCACCGGGGCTTGGTGACCAGGTGGAACCGCAGGCCCGCGAGGACCTCCACGGCGTCGAGCCACGGTTCGGCCCCCAGGTCCTCCGGCGCGAGCGGCCGGACCTCGGCGTACCCGGAGAGGAAGTGTTCCCAGTGGGGAGAGCCGAAGGGGAAGTCCGCGACCGCGTACCCGTCGCCGGCCAGGTCGAAGTCGAACACGACGAGCTCGGGCTCGGCGTCGGTGCCGCCCACGATCGCGACGTTGTCCATCGTCGCGTCGCGGCCAGTATCCGGAGGCGGGCAACGGGATAAACCCTCAACCTCACGTTGAGCTTGACGTCAAGTACACGTTGAGGGTTGGGGTCTTTTCAGCGCGGCCGGCCTTCCAGGTATCCGACGAGGATGTCCTGGAAGGCCTTCGCCGCGTGCGAGGGTTCGACGTCGCGGCGGCGGGCGAGCGCGACGGTGCGGGGCACGCCGGGTGCGGCCAGGGGCGTGGCGTGCAGCCGGGGCCGGCCCGCGAGGACCATCCGGGGCACCAGGGCCACCCCGAGGCCGACCTCCACGAAGCCGAGTACCGCGTCCATCTCGCCGCCCTCGACCGCGAACGTCGGGGTGAAGCCGGCCTTCGCGCACGCCTCCAGGGTCGCGTCGCGCAGGTCGTAGCCGGGGCGGAACATCACCAGGTCCTGGTGCCGCAGGTCGGTGATCTCCAGTTCGCGGTGGTGCAGCGGCGACGCCGAGGCGACCACCAGGCTCTCGGTGAGCAGCGGCTCGGTGTGCAGGGTCGGGTCCGTGCCCGACTCCGGCAGGATGATCAGGGCGAGATCCAGGTCGCCGCCGGTCAGCGCGCGGACCAGATCCTGGGAGCCGCCCTCCTCGACCTGGAGCCGGATGTCCGGGTGGCGGTCCCGGAACAGCTTGAGGGTCTCGGCGGCCAGGGACGTGCACAGGCTCGGGGTGGCCCCCAGCCGCAGCCGGCCGGTCCGCAGGCCGATCAGGTCGCCGATCTCGTGCCGGGCGGTCTCGGCGTCGGCGACGATCCGCTGGGCCAGGGGCAGCAGCGCCTCGCCGGCCTCGGTGAGCGTGATCGCGCCCCGGTTGCGGTGGAACAGCGCCGCCCCGAGATCCTCCTCCAGAGTGTGAATCTGCTTACTCAGCGTGGGTTGAGTCACACCCACCGCCTCGGCCGCCTGGGTGAAATGCCGGGAATCTGCGACCGCGAGGAAGTACCGGAGCTGTTGGAGCTGCATGTCCATAGCCTAGAGGAATGGACCATGGACCCGCGATGCATTAGACGACTGACCGTTACGGCCCTAGCGTCAGACGATGTGGCAGTTATGACGAGGTCCAGGTCGTTGACGAGGTCGACGGTCGGCAAAAAAGCCGTGATGGCGGTGACGGGCGTACTGCTCGTCGGGTTCCTGTTCTTCCATGCGCTCGGGAACATGAAGGTGTTCCTCGGCGAGGAGTCCTTCGACCACTACTCGCACTGGCTGCGCACCCTCCTGACGCCGATCCTGCCGCACGAGGGCTTCCTGTGGCTGGCCAGGATCGGCCTGCTCGCCGCCGTCGGGCTGCACATCTGGTCGGCCACCTCCCTGGCGATCCGGGCGAGGAAGGCCCGGCCGGTGAAGTACGCGCACCGCAAGCCCGTGCAGGGCTCCTACGCCGCGCGCACCATGCGCTGGGGCGGCGTGATCGTCGTGCTGTTCGTGATCTACCACATCCTCGACCTCACCACCGGGCACCTGAACCCGGTCGGGGCGGCCGGCAAGCCCTACGGCAACGTGACCGCCGACTTCGCCCCGTCGCGCTGGTACGTGACCGCGTTCTACGTCCTGTCGATCGTCACGATCGGCTTCCACCTGCGCCACGGCCTCTGGAGCGCCCTCCAGACGCTCGGACGCAGCAACGCGCGGCGGGAGAAGTTCCTCAAGGGCGTCGCCCTCGGGTTCTCCGTCCTGCTGTGCGCGATGTTCCTGTCCGTGCCGTTCGCGGTCCTCACCGGATTGGTGAAATGACATGAACTTCTCTCTGGGTGAGCCGATCAAGGACACCAAGGCCCCCGAGGGGCCCGTCGAGACCCGCTGGGACAAGCGCCGGTTCGGCGCCAAGCTGGTCAACCCGGCCAACAAGCGCAAGCTGAAGGTCATCGTCGTCGGTACCGGCCTGGCCGGCGGGGCGGCGGCGGCGACCCTGGGCGAGCTCGGCTACCAGGTCGAGTCGTTCTGCTACCAGGACTCCCCCCGCCGGGCGCACTCCATCGCCGCGCAGGGCGGGATCAACGCCGCGAAGAACTACCGCAACGACGGCGACTCGATCCACCGGCTGTTCTACGACACGGTCAAGGGCGGCGACTTCCGGTCCCGCGAGTCGAACGTGCACCGCCTCGCGCAGATCTCCGTGGAGATCATCGACCAGTGCGTGGCGCAGGGCGTGCCGTTCGCGCGCGAGTACGGCGGCCTGCTCGACACCCGCTCCTTCGGCGGCGCGCAGGTGTCGCGCACGTTCTACGCCCGGGGGCAGACGGGCCAGCAGCTGCTGCTCGGCGCGTACCAGGCCCTCGAACGCCAGATCGCGGCCGGCACGGTGAAGATGCACTCCCGGCACGAGATGCTCGACCTGATCGTCATCGACGGCCGGGCCCGGGGCATCGTGGTCCGTGACCTGGTCACCGGCGAGGTCGGCACCCACTACGCCGACGCCGTGGTGCTGGCCTCCGGCGGGTACGGCAACGTGTTCTTCCTGTCCACCAACGCCAAGGGCTGCAACGTCACGGCCACCTGGCGGGCGCACCGGCGCGGCGCGTACTTCGCCAACCCGTGCTACACCCAGATCCACCCGACCTGCATCCCGGTGAGCGGCGAGCACCAGTCGAAGCTGACCCTGATGAGCGAGTCGCTCCGCAACGACGGCCGGGTCTGGGTGCCGCTGAAGGGCGGCGACCCCCGGCCCGCGAAGGACATCCCCGAGGCCGAGCGCGACTACTACCTCGAGCGGATCTACCCGGCGTTCGGCAACCTCGTGCCCCGCGACATCGCCTCGCGCGCCGCGAAGAACGTGTGCGACGAGGGCCGCGGCGTCGGCCCCGGCGGGCTCGGCGTCTACCTGGACTTCGCCTCCGCCATCGAGCGGCTCGGCCAGCCGGCCGTGGAGGCCAAGTACGGCAACCTGTTCGAGATGTACGCGCAGATCACCGGCGAGGACCCGTACAGCACGCCGATGCGGATCTACCCGGCCGTGCACTACACGATGGGCGGCCTGTGGGTCGACTACGACCTGCAGTCCACGATCCCGGGCCTGTTCGTCGCCGGTGAGGCCAACTTCTCCGACCACGGGGCCAACCGGCTCGGCGCGTCGGCGCTGATGCAGGGCCTGGCCGACGGGTACTTCGTCCTGCCGAACACGATCGGCGACTACCTGGCGGCGGGGCCGTTCGCTCCCGTCTCGGACGAGGCCCCGGAGGCGGCCGAGGCCCTGGCCAGGGTGCACGGCCAGATCGAGCGCCTGGTGAACAACGACGGCGACCGCACCGCCGACTCCTTCCACCGCGAGCTGGGCCAGCTCATGTGGGAGTACTGCGGCATGGAGCGCTCCGAGGCCGGCCTGCGCAAGGCGCTGGAACGCATCCCCGAGCTGCGCGCGGAGTTTTGGAAGCGCGTCAAGGTCTCCGGCACCGGCGAGGGCCTCAACCAGGCCCTGGAGCGCGCCGGGCGGGTCGTGGACTTCTTCGACCTGGCCGAGCTGATGTGCCTCGACGCGCTGGTGCGCACCGAGAGCTGCGGCGGGCACTTCCGCGCCGAGAGCCAGACCCCCGACGGGGAGGCCCAGCGCGACGACGAGAACTTCAGCTACGTCGCCGCCTGGGAGCACACCGGTACCGCGCCGGTGCTGCACAAGGAGGAGCTCGTGTTCGAGTACGTCAAGCCGTCGCAGAGGAGCTACAAGTAATGAACCTGACTCTGCGCATCTGGCGGCAGGCGGACTCCGACGCCAAGGGGAAGATGGTCAGCTACCAGGTGGCCGACGTGTCCCCGGACATGTCCTTCCTGGAGATGCTCGACGTCCTCAACGAGCAGCTGATCCTGGCCGGTGACGAGCCGGTCGCCTTCGACCACGACTGCCGCGAGGGCATCTGCGGCGCGTGCAGCCTGGTGATCAACGGGACGCCGCACGGCCCGAAGAAGGCCACGACGACCTGCCAGCTGCACATGCGGTCGTACAAGGACGGCGACACGATCGACATCGAGCCGTGGCGCGCCAAGCCGTTCCCGGTGATCAAGGACCTGGTCGTCGACCGCTCCGCCTTCGACAAGATCATCCAGGCGGGTGGCTTCATCTCGGCCCCCACCGGGTCGGCCCCCGACGCGCACGCCGCGCCGGTCGCCAAGCCCGACGCCGACGCCGCGTTCGAGGCCGCGACCTGCATCGGCTGCGGCGCGTGCGTGGCCGCGTGCCCGAACGGCTCCGGCATGCTGTTCACCGCCGCGAAGATCACCCACCTGGGGCTGCTCCCCCAGGGCCAGCCCGAGCGCGACGCCCGGGTGCTCGGCATGGTCGCCGCGCACGACGACCTGGACTTCGGCGGCTGCACCAACACCGGCGAGTGCACGGCCGTGTGCCCCAAGGGCATCCCGCTGGAGACGATCTCCCGACTGAACCGGGACTTCCTGAAGGCCAGCAAGGCATAACACCCTTCGACGGGTACTGACGTGGCGGGGGCCTCCGGGTCCCCGCCACGCGTGTGTCCGGCCCTGGCTGGCACTCCACCACGGTCGCGTTCCGCATCGGTCGGATGGGTGTCCGGTCAACCTGGTCCCTGCCATCCGCCTGCCCCGACCCAGGCGGGTGCCTGCCACCAGGGCGTTCGGTCTGGGTCGACTCCGCGCCACGCGGAATACCCGGCGTTGACTCACCACCACCCGGATACTTCGCCCTGGCACGACGGGGCCGAAGGCGTTGCCGGATCGCCGTCAAGCCCGTCGCCTGGGTGTGACCTGGCTGATCCGGGACACGCCCCCGGGCAGGTCCTGCCGATCATGGCGGCCGCGCAGGCCCCGGACCATGACCGGCAGGACCTGCCCGGGTTGAAGATCGACAGCGCGCTATAGCCTGGAGCCTCGGTTCGCGCGGTGGGAGGTTCGGGTAATGCGTGGAGGTCGGGCCGCCCTGAGTCTGGGCGCGGTGGTCGCGACCACCGCGATCGGCGCCGTCACCAATCTGCTCACCGGCCTGGCCGAGCAGGAGTGGGTCGGCCGCTTCGCGGTGCCGCTGGCGATCGGCGGGGTGATCGCTGTCGTGCTCGCCGTGGTGACCGGCCTGCGCCCGGGCGGTGCGCGGCGCGGTACCCGGTCCGGGTTCCAGGCGGTCGCGACCGCCTGCCCGGGCAGCGGCGTGATGCACCTCCTGGCCGTCACCCAGGCGGGCGGCCTCCTGGCCGCCACCTATCAGGAACCCGGGCGGTGGTCCGCCTGGCAGGACCTGCGGCCGCCGACCCCGGTGAAGGACGTCGCCGCCTCGGTGCCAGCCGCAGACCAGCTCGAAGTGGCGTGCGCGGACGTCGACGGGCAGGTCTGGACGGCGGTCCTGCAACTGTCGGGCGGCGCGCCGAGCTGGTCCAGGCTGCCCGGCAGCACGCGGAACGGCCGAATCGCGCGCCTCGCCGCGCTCAGCATGAGCCCGGGACACGGCGAGATCTTCGCGGTCGACGAGTACGGCGGCGTCGTGCACAACTGGCACCACCGGGACGGGGCCTGGCAGGCCGAGTGGACGAGAATGCGGCCGACCAGCGAATGCCGGGATATCGCGGCGTCGGTCCCGACGTCTAGCCTGATGGAGATCTTCGCGGTCGGCACGGGGCAGCGGATCCTGAACCACTGGTATGTGGCGGGCAGCGGCTGGCAGGAGTGGGCAGAGGGCTTCGAAGCCGGGCTCGGTCGGGCCTGCGTGGCCATGGACGTGCTGAACGGCTGGGACGAGCACCAGGAGGTGTTCGTCGTGCGCGCGGACGGCGGGATCAGCCATCGCGACCACTGGCAGGGGCACCCGAAGCCGGGTTGGCGGGACCTGGACGCCCCGGCGGAAATGCGGGACGTCGCCTGCGGCACTACCAGCACCGGCCACCTCGAGGTGATCGGCGTGAGCCGGGCCGGCGAACTGTGGCAGAAGTCCTACCCGAACGGGGCCGACTGGAGCGGGTGGCGCCCGGTGGGAATCAGGCGCGCCCCGGGCGAGCTGGCCTCAGCCGAGTAGCCGTGCCGGCCGCCGACGTGGACCGTCGGCGGGCGGGTCGGGTCCGCCCTCGGCCCGGAGGATCTACCGGTCCACCGGCGCCGGGTCGCCCGGGCCACGCTGGGCTCAGGGCGCGAAGATCCGGTCGAGGGCCCCGTCGAGGAGCCCCACGGCCTCCTCCGGCGTGAACGTCCCGATCAGCAGCGGTCCGACGAGCCCCTGGGTCAGCACGTACAGCGAGGTGGCCTCGGTCGCGGCGTCGATCCCGGCCCGCAGTTCACCGGCGGCCTCCGCCTCGGTGAACCAGCCGCGCAGGACGGCGAGGATCCGGGTGTAGCTGTCGTGCAGCAGCCGGGCGTAGGCCGGGTCGACGGTCGCGTAGGAGAAGAAGGCGATGGTGACCACGGCCTCGTGGCGGCTCGGGCCGTCGATCGGCATGGTGGCGCGCAGCGTGTGTCGGACCGTGGCGCGCCGCGTCGCGGGCTGCGGCAACAGGGCCATCTCGGCGGCGAGCCGGCGGCCGATCCGGTCGCGCAGGTGGCCGAGCGCGAACAGCAGCATCTCGTGCTTGGTGGCGAAGTAGTGCTGGACCGTCCCCAGCGACACGTCGGCCTGCCGGGCGACGTCGCGCAGGCTGACGGCCTCGATGCCCCGGTCGCCGATCACGGCGAAGACGGCCTCGGCGAGCGCTCGGCGCCGTTCCTCGTGGTCGACCTTCTTGGGCATCGGAGCTCCTTTCGCAATACGAGTGTATGATAAAAACGCGGTCATGGTGTGACCGCATCGCGAAACTCGGGAGGGACGCCATGACCGTGCGGTACGCGGCCAACAAAGACGTGAAGATCGCCTACGAGGTACTGGGCGACCCGACCACCGGCATCCCGCTACTGATGATCATGGGGCTCGACTACCAGATGGTGTGGTGGCCCGACGACTTCTGCGAGCGGCTGGTCGCCGCCGGGTTCGCCGTCGCCCGGTTCGACAACCGCGACACCGGGCTGTCCACGCACTTCGCCAAGGGCGACTCCTACACCGGCAACGACATGGTCGACGACGCGCTCGCCGTACTCGACGCCGTCGGCTGGTCCGACGCCAACGTGTTCGGCGCGTCCCTGGGCGCGGCCATCGGCCAGGCCCTGACCCTGCTGCACCCCGAACGCGTCCGTTCCCTGGTCAGCGTCATGGGCACCCCCGTCACGGCCGGCACCCTGCGGACCCTGCGCTACGTCCGGTTCGGCACCGTGGCCAAGCTCGCCCGGCTGCCCAGGGCCAGCACCCGCGAGCAGGAGATCGACAACCTCGTCTCCGTGTACCGCACCGTCGCCTCGCCCGGCTACCCGTTCCCCGAGGCCTGGGCCCGGAAGGTCGCCACGCTCAGCCACGACCGGCACCCCCGCGACCCCGGCACCACGGTGCGCCAGAACGCCGCGAGCCGCCGGTTCACGGTCCCGCCGCTGAGTACCGTCACCCGCCCGACCGTCGTCATCGCCGGGGCCGAGGATCCGCTGGTCCGGCCTGCGGCCGGGCGCGACACCGCCCGCCAGATCCCCGGCGCGTCCTTCGTCAGCTACCCCGGCATGGGGCACAACCTGCCCGAGGAGCTCTGGCCCGACATCATCGAGCGGACCCGGGCCGTCGCCCGCTAGAACGGGGCCGACCCGCGTGCGGACGCGGCTGATCCCGGTTCTCGGGGAACTGCCTCAGACGCACGAGGCCGACCCGCGCGTGGCCGCGGCCCGGAGCGCCGCTGCGCGCCGCGAACTGACCCCGCGCCACGAAGAACGACGCGCCGCCCGGGATCTCGGCTGGCGACACCGGCGGTCGGTCAAGGTGGGCGGTCGAGCCCCCGCCACGGACGCGGCGAGGGCCCCGAGGCGACTAGTGCCGGTAGCCGTAGCGGCCGCCGTGCCGGTAACCGTGCCCACCGTGCCGGTAGCCGTGGCCGTAGCCCGGGCCGTGGCCGTAGTGCGGCGGGGGCGGCGGGTAGCCGTGGTGGCCGTAGTGGCCGTGTCCGCCGTAGTGCTTGCCGAATATCTTCCGCATGATGCGGTACTTGATCGATCGTTTGATGTGCTTGAACAGACCCATGCAGCCAACTATGACCGGCGTCCGCCACCCCGCAAAGTCGTCGATCGGGCAGCGGTCCCGGGCCCCGGGACACGTCACCAGACACCGTGGCAAAGCATCGCCGACCCGGACACCGCGGGACGGCTCACCCCTCCGACGACGGCTTCGAAAAAAGTTCCGGCGCGGATGTCGAGAACCCGTGGCCGGCTCCGTCCCTGCTGTGAGAGCGACGAGAATGGGTCGCGACAGTGCGAAGGAGAACCACAATGGCGAAGTACCTGCTGCTCAAGCACTACCGGGGTGCCCCGGCCGCCGTGAACGACGTGGCCATGGACCAGTGGACGCCGGAGGAGATCACGGACCACATCCAGTACATGCGCGACTTCGCGGCACGGCTGGAGGGGACCGGCGAGTACGTCGACGGCCAGGCCCTGGCCCCCGAGGGCCTGTGGGTCCGGTACGACGGCGAGGGCCGCCCGCCGGTCACCGACGGCCCGTTCGCCGAGACCAAGGACCTCATCGCCGGCTGGATGATCATCGACGTCGACAGCCAGGAGCGCGCCGTCGAGCTCGCCGGGGAACTGTCGGCGGCCCCCGGCGCGGGCGGCAAGCCGATCCACGAGTGGCTCGAGGTGCGCCCGTTCTACGGCGAGTCCCCCACCATCACCGAATGAGTACCGAGGTGGACGGGATTCTTCTCCGGAGCCTCACCCCCAGCGTGCTCGCGATCCTCGTCCGCCGCGGAGCCGACTTCGCGGCGGCCGAGGACGCGGTGCAGGACGCGCTGGTCGAGGCCCTCCGGGTCTGGCCGGCCGACCCGCCCCGGGATCCGAAGGGCTGGCTGGTCACCGCCGCCTGGCGCAAGTTCCTCGACGCGACCCGCGCGGACACCGCCCGCCGCCGGCGGGAGGACCTCGTCGACGAGGAACCGGCGCCCGGGCCCACGCCGGCGGTCGACGACACGCTCCAGCTGTACTTCCTGTGCGCCCATCCGTCGCTGACCCCGTCGTCGGCGGTCGCGCTCACCCTGCGCGCCGTCGGTGGGCTGACCACCCGCCAGATCGCGGACGCGTACCTGGTGCCCGAGGCGACCATGGCGCAGCGGATCAGCCGGGCCAAGCGCACGGTCTCGGGCGTGCGGTTCGACCAGCCCGGCGACGTCGCCACCGTGCTGCGGGTCCTCTACCTGGTCTTCAACGAGGGCTACTCCGGGGACGTGGACCTCGCCGCCGAGGCGGTCCGCCTCACCCGGCAGCTCGCGGCGGCGATCGACCATCCCGAGGTGGCGGGGCTGCTGGCCCTGATGCTCCTGCACCACGCCCGGCGCGCCGCCCGGACCACGCCCGACGGCAGCCTGGTGCCGCTCGCCGAGCAGGACCGCGGCCGGTGGGACACCGCGGTGATCAGCGAGGGGGTCGAGGTCCTCCAGGCGGCGCTCGCCCGGGACCGGCTGGGCGAGTACCAGGCCCAGGCGGCCATCGCGGCACTGCACGCCGACGCGCCGACCGCCGGGGAGACCGACTGGGTGCAGATCGTCGAGTGGTACGACGAGCTCGCGCGCCTCACCGGCAGCCCGGTCGTCCGGCTCAACCGCGCGGTCGCCGTGGGCGAGGCGGACGGGCCGCGCGCCGGTCTGGCGGCACTCGCGGCGCTGGACGGATCGTTGCCCCGGCACACGGCGGTGGAGGCGTACCTGCGGGAGCGCGACGGGGACCTGACGGCGGCGGCCCGGCTGTACGCGGAGGCGGCCCGGAAGGCGGCCAACCTCGCCGAACGCGAGCATCTGACCCGCCAGGCGGCCCGGCTCAACGCCCGCCGGATGCCCTGACGGAAGCGGCGGCCGTGGTCAGGGGCGAGGGGCGAAGGGGGCACCCGGGTGGCGGGCCGCGCCGCAGGAGGACTGGACTGTCGGCCTGTCTACGGACGGCGGGCGGTCAGTGCCGGACCAGCACCCGCTCCACCGCGTGGTCCGCGCCCTTCCGCAGCACCAGGTTCGCCCGGCTGCGGGTCGGCTGGATGTTCTCCACCAGGTTGACCTCGTTGATCTCCCGGAAGATCCGCTGCGCGGTGGCCTCGGCGTCGGTGTCGCTGAGGGAGGCGTACCGGTGGAAGAACGACGCCGGGTCGGCGAACGCGGTCCGGCGCAGGGTCAGGAACCGTTCCATGTACCAGCGGCGGACGTGCTCCAGGCGCGCGTCCACGTAGATGGAGAAGTCAAAGAAGTCGGACACGGCGAGCTGGCTGCGCTTGTTCGGGCCGGTCCGGGGCGGCTGGAGCACGTTGATGCCCTCGACGATCAGCACGTCGGGGCGGGCGATGACGACCCGCTCGTCGGGGAGCACGTCGTAGGCCAGGTGCGAGTACACCGGGGCGGAGACCTTGTCCGCGCCGCCCTTGACGGCCGCGAGGAACCGGCGCAACGCGCGGGCGTTGTACGACTCGGGGAACCCCTTGCGGCTCATCAGCCCCCGGCGCTCCAGCTCCGCGTTGGGCAGCAGGAAACCGTCGGTGGTGATCAGCTCGACGTTGGGGTGGCCGGGGCCGCGGGACAGCAGTTCGCGGAGCACCCGGGCGACCGTGGACTTGCCGACCGCCACCCCGCCGGCGATGCCGATCACGAACGGGGCGTGCGGCGGGCCGGGGGTGTCGACGCTGGCCAGGAGCGTGTCGAGGGCGTTCTGCCGGGCCTGGGTGCCCGTCGCGTACGCCTCCACGAGCAGCGCCACGGGCAGCAGCACCTGGGCGAGCTCGGCGGCGTCGAGGCGGTCCCCGAGGCTGCGCAGCGGTTCGAGCTCGGCCGGGGTGAGCCGCGACGACCAGCCGGCCGCGAGCCGGGCGAGAGCCGATCGTTCCAGCTCCCACCAGGGCGCGGGCGGCGCCGCCGTCTCGGCGAGGAAGGTCATGGCCCCCATCGTGTCACCGGAGGACACCGCCGTGAACAAAGTGTGAATTACCTCGCCTCCGGGCGTTGCGGCGTGTCGCGCGCCACACCGGGCGGCGGCCGTGCGGGGGCGCCCGGACGGCCCGGGGGCCCGTGGACCGGTGCGGGACGGCCAGGGAGCGCGCGGACGCCACCGGAGCGCGCGGGGAAGCTCGGTCGGACCGTGTGGGGACGCGTACCCGGCGAATTTTTTGCCTGGGTGTCGATCTGTGCGGTCGTCGTTCGTCGTCATGCTGTGAGGCGACCCCGCCCCGCGAGGACCACAGGAGTGACACCGTGAAGTACATGATGTTGATCTACGCCGCCGCGCAGCCCGAGGACGCGAGCCTGTGCACCCCGCCGGTGTTCGAGGACTGGATGGCCTACGACAAGGAGGTCCAGGAGGCGGGCATCTTCGTCGCCGGACACTCCCTGGCGGACCTGACCACGGCCACGACCGTCCGGGTCGGCGACGCCGGGGACCGCACGGTCACCGACGGGCCGTTCGCCGAGACCCGGGAGGTGCTCGGCGGCTACTACGTCATCGACGTCGCGGACCTCGACGCCGCGCTGGACTGGGCCGCCCGCTGCCCGGGGTCGCGCGGCGGCGGCACGATCGAGGTCCGGCCGGTCGCCGACTTCGAGGGCTGACGGCGATGGACGAGCGGGCGGCCGCATCCGTCGAGGCGGTGTTCCGCGAGGAACGCGGCCGGCTGCTGGCCGCCCTCGTCCACCGCTTCGGCGACCTGGACCTGGCCGAGGAGGTGGCCTCGGAGGCGATCGAGGCGGCGCTGACGCACTGGCCGGTCGACGGCGTGCCCACCCGGCCGGGGGCCTGGCTGCTGACCACGGCGCGGCGCAAGGCCGTCGACCGGCTCCGCCGGGACAAGGCGTACGCCGCCCGGTTGGCGATCCTGCAGGCCGAGGCCGACCGGGCCGATCCGGCACCGCCCGCCGACGCCGACGGGGAGCTGCCCGACGAGCGCCTGCGGCTGTTCTTCACCTGCGCGCACCCGGCGCTGCCCGCCGAGGACAGGGCCGCGCTGACGTTGCGCTGTCTGGCGGACCTGACCACCGTCGAGGTGGCGCGGGCGTTCCTGGTGCCGGCCGCGACCATGGCGCAGCGGATCGTGCGGGCCAAGAAGAAGATCCGCGACACCCGGATCCCGTTCCGGGTGCCCGGCGCCGACGAGCTGCCCGAACGCCTGCCCGGCGTGCTCCAGGTGGTCTATTCGATCTTCACCGAGGGGTACGCGGCCAGCTCCGGCCCCACCCTGCAACGCCTGGACCTCGCCGAGGAGGCCGTCCGCCTCGCCCGGATCCTCCGCCGCCTGCTGCCCGCCGAACGCGAGGTCGCCGGCCTGCTCGGCCTGCTGCTGCTCGTGCACGCCCGCCGCGCCGCCCGGACCGGCCCGGACGGCGCCCCCGTGCTCCTCGCCGACCAGGACCGGGCGCTGTGGGACCGCCCGATGATCGAGGAGGGCGGCGCCCTGGTGTTCGCGGCGCTGACCGGCGGCCCGCCCGGCCCGTACGGGGTGCAGGCCGCCATCGCCGCCCTGCACGACGAGGCCCCCGACGTGGCGGGCACGGACTGGCCGCAGATCGTCGCGCTCTACGACGTGCTCCTCGGCCTCACCCCGTCGCCGGTCGTCGCGCTGAACCGGGCGGCGGCGGTGGCGATGCGCGACGGGCCGCAGGCGGGGCTGGCCCTGCTCGACGCGCTGGCCGACGAGCCGAAGCTGCGCGGGTACCACCTGTACCCGGCGACCCGGGCCGACCTGCTCCGCCAGCTGGGGCGGGGGCCCGAGGCCGCGGCGGCGTACCGGGAGGCGCTGGAGCTGGCCGGGACGGAGCCCGAGCGGGAGCATCTGCGGCGCAGACTGGCGTCGGTGGAGGAGCCGGCGACCGACGACCACGTGGCCGACTGATCCGGCCCCGGTTCCGCGAGGCGGGTCTCCGCAGGTCCGAGCACCTGAGTGGCGTCCGGGGCGGGACCCGACCGGACCGGGCACAGGATGTCGGGTCCGCCCGGGTGCGGTCCTCCTAGGCTCGGTGGCACAAGGAAGGGAGGCCGGGAGTGCTGGAACCGCTGAACCGGGCCATGGACCACCTCGAGGCCCATCTCGACCAGCCGGTCGACACGGCCGAGCTGGCCCGGATCGCCGTCACGTCCGAGTACCACCTGCGGCGGTTGTTCGCGGCCCTGGCGGGCGTCGGCCTGGCCGAGTACGTGCGGCGCCGGCGGCTCACCGTCGCCGGGGCCGAGGTGCTCGCCGGGGACCGGACCCTGCTGGACATCGCCGTGCGGTACGGCTACGGGTCGGGCGAGGCGTTCGCGCGCGCGTTCCGCGCCCTGCACGGCGTCGGCCCCGGGGAGGCCCGCCGCACGGGCGCGGCCCTGTACTCCCAGCCCCGGATGACCTTCCGTCTCGTCGTCGAAGGGAGCAGTGGCATGCGGTACCGGATCGTGGAGCGGGAGGCGTTCACCGTGGTCGGCAGGAGGGCGCGGGTGCCGCTCGTGCACGAGGGCATGAACCCGGCGATCGTCGCGTTCATCCGCGGCCTCGGGAGGGACACCCTCGACCGGATCGCCGCCCTGGCCGACGGGGAGCCCGCCGGGATCGTCGCGGTCACCGACAACCTGGCCGAGGGGCGCGCCGAGGGCACCGAACTCGACTACTGGCACGGGGCGGTGACGTCGGCCGCCGCGCCGGAGGACATGGAGACGCTGACCGTGCCGGCCGGCACGTGGGCCGTGTTCGACAGTTCCGGGGAGTTCCCGCGCGCGTTGCAGTACCTGTGGCGGGACGTGTACACCCAGTGGTTCCCGTCGAACCCGTACCGGAGCGTGCCCGGCCCGGAGGTGCTGTCGACCCGGCTGTCGCAGGACGGCGCGCACGCCGACGCGCAGTTGTGGATCCCGGTGGAGCGGGTGACGGACTGACAGCCCCGACGCGGACCGACGGGCCCCGGAGCAGTCACATGCTCCGGGGCCCGTCGGTCGGGGCGGGGCCCCGGCCCCCGCCCCC